>JASGFP010000003.1:0-81250 GCA_047605445.1 Rhodoblastus sp. | reverse complement strand
CCGCGCCGCCATCCAGTTGACGTTGCCGCGCAGCGTGTTGATCTCGCCGTTGTGGGCGACCATGCGGTAGGGATGCGCGAGGCGCCAGGACGGGAAAGTATTGGTGGCGAAGCGCTGGTGGACGAGCGCCAGCGCGCTGATGAAGCGCGGGTCCGACAGGTCCTTGTAGTAACCGCCGAGCTGGCTGACGAGCACCATGCCCTTGTAGACGATGGTGCGCGTCGACATGGACACCGGATAATATTCGGCCATCGCCGCTTCGTTGAGGCCGTAGACCGCGTTCGAGATCGACTTGCGCGCGACATAGAGGCGGCGTTCGAACGCGTCCTGATCGCTCGATGTTCCCTTGCCCACGAACATCTGCCAGTGCGAGGGCTCGACCTCGCGCACGGCTTCGCCGAGATCGGAGGAATCGACGGGAACCTCGCGCCAGCCGATCAGCGGCAGGCCTTCGTCTTCCAGCGCCTTGGCGGCGACCGCCTGCACACGCTCGCGCGCGGCCTTCTCGGCCGGCATAAAGAACTGGCCAATTCCGTAGTCGCCGGGCTCCGGCAGGTTGAAGCCGAGCTTGGCGCATTCCTCGGCGAAGAAGGTATGCGGGATCTGGGTCAGGATGCCGCAGCCGTCGCCGAGCTTGGGATCGGCGCCGACCGCGCCGCGATGGTCGAGGTTCAGGAGGATCTGCAGGCCCATCTGCACGATCTCGTGGGTCTTGCGGTCCTTCATGTCCGCAACGAAGCCGACGCCGCAGGCGTCGTGCTCGTTGGCCGGGTCGTAGAGACCCTGGGAGCCGGGCAGGTGCGGATCTCTTCCGAGCGCGGTCTGGGCAAAAACTTCGGTCATGGCGGGCTTCCTCGAAAATCAGCGTTGCAGGAACAGGACCAGCGCGTCCGCGCCGGGGAGAATTGTCCCCGGTTTTCGCTTGACCCTGCGCGTCCTCGCCTCGCTCATCGCTCGCTCCGTTTCGCCGCGTCTGTCGCACGACCGCACGTTTCCGTCACGCCTTTTCGGACGCGTTGGGCCGTGGCCCTTCGGGGGTTGCGCGGGTCGTCCGAAATGGTCAGCATCGCTGTCCTATCGGCGGCGTGGGACATTGGCAGATTTGAACCTTTCTTACAAGCGGGTGCGCCCTCAGCTTCGCGGAAAATTGCGCAACTGGCGAGCGGTCGGCAAGCATTGCAAAGCCTGCGCGCTCCTCAGGCAAGATTTGGTCCGCTTGCGGGGGGCCGCGCAACCCGCCAGAAAGCCGCAATGACCGACGAACTCCCCCTCGATTTCACCAGCGACAATTCCAGCGGCGCGCATCCCGCGATCCTCGAGGCCATTGGCGCGGCCAATTCCGGGCCGGCGGCGGCCTATGGCGGGGACGAATGGACCAGACGCGCCGAACGGGCGCTGGCGGACGTGTTCGAGCACGAGCTGTCCGTCTTTCTGGTCGCTACGGGCACCGCGGCCAACGCCCTGGCCCTTTCTGCGGTCACGGACCCCTGGGGCGCGATTTTGTGCCACGAATTTGCGCATATCGCCGCCGACGAATGCGGGGCGCCCGAATTTTTCGCCGCCGGCGCCAAGTTGGTCGGCCTGCCCGGCGCCGCCGGAAAACTCACGCCGGCCGACTTGGGCGACGCGCTGGCCATCATGCCGCGCGGCGTCGCCAAGCAGGTCCAGCCGCAGGCGCTTTCGCTGTCGCAGGCGACCGAATGCGGCGCGCTCTATACGGCGGCCGAGATCGCCGCGCTGGCGGACATGGCGCGCGGCGCCGGCATGGCCGTCCACATGGACGGCGCGCGATTCGCCAATGCGCTGGTTTCGTCGGGACTGACGCCGGCCGAAATGAGCTGGAAGGCCGGGGTCGATGTGCTTTCGTTCGGCGCGACCAAGAACGGCGCGCTCGCCTGCGAGGCCGTGATCTTCTTCGATCCCGCCCGCGCGGAAAACTTCGCCTATCGGCGCAAGCGCGGCGGCCACACGCTGTCGAAGGGCCGCCTGCTCGGCGCGCAGATGGAGGCCTATCTGGCTGGCGGCCTGTGGCTCGACCTCGCGCGGCAGGCCAACGACCGCGCGGCGGAGCTGGAACGCGGCCTTTCCGCCCTGCCCGGCGTAAGGCTGCCGTGGAAGCGCGAGATCAACGAGGTCTTCGCCATCGTCCCCACACCGATGCACGCGCGCATGATAGCAGCCGGCGCCCGCTACCATACCTGGACGCCCCGTGCGCTGGCGCCGGACGAGCGTCCGGGCGCCGACGAGACCTTCGTGCGCCTCATCCCGTCCTTCGCCACGCCGCCGGCCGCCGTCGACGCTCTGCTCGCCGCTGCGCGGGGGTGATTTTCGCCGCCCGCCGTCAATCCGCGCGGATGACGCCCCTTTCTGTCCGCATTTGGTCAGAAGGTTAGGCCGTCCGCTTTCGCGACGAAGGAGTTTTCATGGTCAAGCCTCTGAGGCTCGCCCTTCTGGCAGGCGCAGCCGCGTTCGGCGCGGCGACGCTCGCTGCCGCGCCCGCCTCGGCGCAATTGACGATGCCCTGGGGCGTCTGGGCCGGTCCGCCGCACATGATGCAGGACGAGGACGATCTTCAAGACAGCTTCCTGCCGCCCCGCGCTGTCGGCCGGATCGTCGCCGCGCAGGGCTTCAGGCTCGTCGCAGCTCCGCGTCTGGCCGGCGAGCGCATCGTCGCCGTCGGCGAAAACGCCCGCGGCGAGCGCGTCCGTTTCGTGATCGACGGCTATAGCGGGGAGTTGCTGCGCCGCACCGCGCTCGGCGCCGATATAGGCGATGCGCCCCGCAAGGCCCGGCCCGAGCGCAAGAAGCCGGCGCAGACAGCCACGCGCCGGCCTGCCTCGGAACCCGCGTCCAAACCCGAAACCCCTCCGCCGTCGCGGGCGGTGACAGCGCCGCAGCCGCCGACGCCAGCCGCGCGGCCACAGGCGGTCGAAACATCCAAACCCGCTGAAGCGGCGAAGCCTGTCGAAGCCGCAAAGCCGGCGGAACCGGAAAAGCCCGTCGCGACCGCGCCCGTTGACGCGGCCAAGCCCGTTGAACAGCCCAAAGCCAGCGCCGCTGCGCCGCAGCCTGCCGACAAGACCCCGCTGGCCCCGGACGCCGCGGCGCAGCCCGCGCCTCAGCCGACCCCCGCGCCCCAGCAGGCCGCGGCGCCCACTACACCCGCGCCGACCGAAAGGCCCGCGCTGACGCCCGAGGCCAGACCGCCGGAGGCGACGCCAGTCAAGCCCAACGACATCGGCCCGCGCGTTCAGGCCGTCGCGCCACAGGCCAAGGCGCCGGACGCGGCGGAGAAGCCCGCCGCGCGATAGACGTCGCGCCCGCAAACAAAAAAAGGGCGCCCGCGAGGCGCCCTTCTCGTTTCAGCCTCAGCCCGCTTACGCGGCTTTGGCCTCGACCACGCGCGGCTGCGCGTCGCCGATCGGGATCTGGCGCGGCTTCTGCGCTTCGGGAATCTCGCGCACGAGATCGACGTGCAGCAGGCCGTTCTCGAGCTTGGCGCCCGTGGCCTGGACGTGATCGGCGAGCTGGAAGCGCCGCTCGAAGGCGCGCGCGGCGATCCCCTGGTAGAGGACTTCGTTCTTCGGTTCGCCTTCGACGGCGGCCTTCGATCCACGAATGGTCAGCGTGTTCTCGCGCGCCTCGATCGACAATTCGCTGTCGGCGAAGCCCGCGACCGCGACGGTGATGCGATAGGCGTTCTCGCCGGTCCGCTCGATATTGTAGGGCGGATAGGAGGTGGGCTCGGAACCCGCGGCCTGATCGAGCATCGAAAAGAGGCGGTCGAAGCCGACGGTGGAACGATAGAGAGGTGACAGATCGAATGTACGCATGGGCATATCCTCATTGAGCGACATGCGGCGCGCGCGCCGGAATTTCCGGCCACAGGGCGCCGGTGGGTTTGACGCGTCCGGTTGGCCCGCGCCGGTCCCTGATCTGGGCGCCCGTTTTCCCCACGCAAGAGGGCGCACCCGAAAAATCCTTTGCGCACAGGCGCGGATCGGGCAAGCTACGCTCAGGCTCGCGCAACAGGGCCATCCCGGGACGAAACAAGAAGGAAGGGCCACATGGCCGAACAGCCGACGCCGAAAGGCGCGTGGAAGATCACCGCGCTCCTGTTCCTCTACATGGTCGTGAATTTCGCGGACAAGATCGTCGTCGGCCTCGCAGGCGTGCCGATCATGACCGATCTCAAGCTCCAGCCGGCGCAATTCGGCCTGCTCGGCTCGGCCTTCTTCTTTCTGTTCTCCATCTCGGCCATCGTCGTCGGCTTCATCGTCAACAAGGTCGAGGCGCGTCTGGTTCTGCTGGTTCTGGCGATCGTCTGGGCGCTTGTCCAGTTCCCGATGTTCTGGGAGGTCAGCTTCACCACGCTGCTGATCTGCCGCATCATCCTGGGCGCGGGCGAAGGCCCGGCCTTCTCGGTCGCCGCCCACGCCATCTACAAATGGTTCCCGGACGAAAAGCGTACGCTGCCGACCGCGATCCTCTCGCAGGGCTCGGCCTTCGGCGTCATTCTCGCCGTGCCCGCGCTCAACTGGGTGATCGTCAACTACTCGTGGCACCACGCCTTCGGCGCGCTGGGCGTCGTCGGCCTGATCTGGGTCGCGCTCTGGCTCATGATGGGCAAGGAAGGACCGCTGACCGGCGAGGAGGAAGCCAAGGCCACGACGCAGACCTTCTACCCCTATTCGCGCCTGCTCCTGACGCCCACCTTCGTCGGCTCGGTGCTGGCGACCTTCGGCGCCTATTGGGTGCTGTCGATCGGACTGACCTGGTTCACGCCCTTCATCGTCAAGGGCCTCGGCTTCAGCCAGAGCCAGGCGGGCCTGATTTCCATCCTGCCGTGGGTTTTCGGCGCCTGCGTGGTGCTCATCACCGGCTGGATATCGCAACGGATGATGGCGCGCGGCGCCAATTCGCGAAAGGCGCGCGGCATTCTCGGCTCGGCGCCCCTCGTCGTGGGCGGCCTGATCCTGCTCGCCATGCCTTACATTCACGATCGCGGCCTGCTCATCGCCCTGCTCGTGATCGGTTCCGGCCTGTGCGGCTCGATCTACGTCGTCTGCCCGCCCATGCTCAGCGAATTCGCGCCGACCCGCCAGCGCGGCGCGGTCATCGCCATCTACGGCGGCCTGTACACGATCGCCGGCGTTCTCTCGGCGGCGGTAATGGGTGGCGTCATCCAGCGGGCCTCCTCCGAAATGGCCGGCTACCTCGCGGGCTTCCAGATCAACGGCGCGATCCTGGTGCTGTCCGGCATCATCGGCCTCGCGCTGCTGCGCCCAAACACCGAGCGCGCGCGGCTGCAGGCGAGCGGAACCGCCACGCAGGCGAAAGTGGCGTAGGAAAACCGGAGCGGACGCATCCGGCGCGTCCACACCTCGTCGTCCCGGACGGCCGTGAGGCCGATCCGGGACCCCGCGCATGGAAACGGGCTCTCGATCCCGGCTCTCCGCTTCGCGACGGATGGGATGACATCTGGCGTCGCCCATTGGACGGACAGGCAGGCGATCGAGATGTCTGCGCGAGTCGAAATTTCCACCAAATCACGCTAAGCACGTCGCGCAATGGAACTCATCGGCGCGCCTGACAATCCCGTGCCGCCCGACGCGCTGCTCTCAGCCGTCGGCGCGGAGGATGGCGCGCTGCTGCGCATTGCGCGCTGGTCGCCGGGGCCGGAATCGCTCGGGACCGTTTGCGTGTTCGCAGGGCGTGGCGAATTCATCGAGAAATATTTCGAGACGATTGGCGAACTCGTCGAACGCGGCTTCAACGTCGTCGCCATGGACTGGCGCGGCCAGGGCCTTTCCGTCCGCGAACTGGCCGATCGCGACAAGGGCCATATCGACGATTTCGACATGTTCGAGCGCGATCTGGAGGCGCTGCGCAAGCAGGTGCTGCAATTCCTCTGCCCGCGGCCCTGGTATGCGCTCGCACACTCCATGGGCGGCGCGGCGCTGCTGTCGCAAGCCTATGCAGGACGCTCGCCATTCGAGCGGATCGTGCTCATCGCGCCGATGATCGAGATCGCCGGACGTGCGGCGCGCCTGTCGACGCGCGTGATCGTCGAGGCCGCGGATGCGGTCGGCCTCGGCGCGTCCTATGCCCCCGGCGTGGGCCGCCGCTCCAGCATGCTCGAGCCCTTCGAGGGAAACGATCTCACCTCCGACCCGCGCCGTTATGCGCGCAACGCCGCGATCGTCGAGGCCGCGCCGCAACTCGCGGTCGCCGGCCCCACCATCGGCTGGATCAATGCGGCGCTGCGCATCACCCGCAAGCTGGCCGACCCCGAATTGCCGCGCCGCACCGCCACCCCGATCCTGATCGTGGTCGGCGCGGACGATCGTGTCGTCTCGATCCCCGCCATCGCCCGCTTCGCCAACCGGCTGAAGGCCGGCCGCATGATCCTGCTGCCCGGCGCACGGCACGAAGTCTTGCAGGAGACCGACGCGATCCGCGCGCAATTCTGGGCGGCTTTCGACGCCTTCATTCCCGGAGGGCGCGAGGAGGCGGGAGCGCTGCGCCGCGCCGCCGACGAGGCCCGCCACAATTTCCATGCGCCATGGTGGCGCCGACTGTTCGGCGCCCGCCGCCGCGCCGCCTGACTCCAGCCCTCGGGACAGACATGATCGACACCGCCCTGATCGACCGCAAGGACCTTCGCGTACTGCTGCTCGAAGGCATCAACGAGACAGCGATAGACCTGTTTGCCGCCGCCGGGTTCACGAATGTCGAACGCCTGTCCAAGGCGCTCGACGGCGACGATCTGCGCAAGGCGGTCGCCGACGCGCATGTGCTCGGCATCCGCTCGCGCACGAAGATCACCGCCGACGTGCTGGCCGCTGCGCCGGAACTCATGACGATCGGCTGTTTCAGCGTCGGCGTGAACCAGGTCGACATTCCCGCCGCCCGCAAGCGCGGCATTCCCGTCTTCAATGCGCCATTCTCCAACACGCGCTCGGTCGCCGAACTCGTCATCGGCGAGATCGTCATGCTGATGCGCAACATCTTCCCCAAATCCATCGGCGCACATGCCGGCGCGTGGGAAAAGACCGCCGACAACGCCTTCGAGGTGCGCGGCAAGGTTCTGGGCATCGTCGGCTATGGCAATATCGGCAGCCAGCTCGCGGGTCTCGCCGAAGCCTTCGGCATGCGCGTGATCTTCTTCGACATGACCGACAAGCTGCGCCGCGGCAATGTCGAGCCGACCGACACGCTCGAGGAATTGCTGGCCGTCTCCGACGTCGTCTCGCTGCACGTCCCCGGCACGCCGATGACGCGCAACATGATCCGCGCCGAACATCTGCGCGCGATGAAGAAGGGCGCCTATCTCATCAACAACGCGCGCGGCGACGTGGTCGATATCGATGCGCTGGCGGAGGCGCTGAAGAGCGGCCATCTGCGCGGCGCGGCCATCGACGTCTTTCCCGTCGAGCCCGGCTCCAACAAGGAAAAATTCGTCTCCCCCCTGCAGGGCCTGCCCAACGTCATTCTCACGCCGCACGTCGGCGGCTCGACGGAAGAAGCGCAGGAACGCATTGGCTCAGAGGTCGCGAAAAAGCTCGCGGACTACGCCGACACGGGCGCGACATTCGGCGCGGTCGGCTTTCCGCAGGTGCAATTGCCGCCGCATGTCGGCGGCACGCGTTTCGTGCACATTCACCGCAATACGCCCGGCGTTCTGACGCGCCTCAACCAGATATTCGCCGGCCGCAACCTCAACATCGCGGCGCAATATCTCCAGACCGACGCCGACATCGGCTATGTCGTGATCGACGCCGATGGGGCCAGCGCGGAACGTGCGCAGGTCTATGCCGAGATGGGCAAGATCGACGGCACGATCCGCACACGGCTGCTCTGAGGGACCGCGAGCGTTCAGGCTCGCATTCGTTTCGCCAACGAGGAAAAGCGAGCCTGAAGGCTCGCGGTCCGACGTCACTCCCGCGCCACACCGATCGCCCGCACCAGGTTGCGGCTGTGCGCGCCGAAATGGCCGATCAATTCGTCGATCACGCGGTCCATATCCGCACGCTCCTCCGGCCTGCGTCGCGCGACCTCCGCGATCAGTTCGCCGCTACCGCCCGACGCGCCGAAATCGTAAGAGGGATCGTCGACGTATTTCGAAGGGAAGGCCTTCAGCAGCGCGGCGTTCAGCCGCTCGCCGAAATCGAAACTCTCGCGCGTCAACACATCGCGCAGATAGGCGTCGGACCATGCCGGATAGACGGCGTCCCGCGCGCGCGCCTGCGCGGCCTCGATCAGCGGGCTCTTGCCGCCGGCCGCCGTGTCGCGCGAGATCAGCAGCGCCTCGTAGCGTTCGAGCGCGAGATGGCGGTTGGAGGCCAGCACGATCATCGCGTTCTTCGGCCCATGCCAGCCGAGCATGTCGGCGGAATTGATCGCGATCATGCGCGCGGTCGAGACGCCGGGCAGCAGACTCGCGTGATAGGGCTGCGTCAGATCCTGCACGTAGTGCATCGCCATCGCGGCGAAGCGCCAGCCCCAATAGGCGTGGCCCGTGCGGAAGGCGAGGCGCGACAGCCCCGTGAACTGATGCACGCGCAAGGTCGGATAGGTGCGCGCGACGAAAGGCGCGGCGCGATATATCAGCCACGACTGATGATAGAAGCCCATGTGAAAGGGCGCCTGCGTGTTGAAGTCGAGCGCCGGATTGCCGAACGGCAGCTTGCCAAGCCTGTAGCGCTTGCCCCATTCAGAGGGACTGTCCTCCCAGCAATTGATGTCGACGCCGAAATCCGGCTCGTCAGCGCTCGAGGCGAGCACGGTGAGCGCGGAAACCTTTTCGCCGGGCTCGAGACGATAGAAGCGCATCATCGAAAAGGCCGGCTCGCGCAGCGTGCTGACCTCGCTGAAGCGCATCGGGCGCGCCGCATCTGGCGCGACGCCCGGCAGCGCCTGCGTGAACAGCGCGAAGCGCGTGTCGGAGGCAATGCGCAACGCTTCGGAAAAGGCCCGCTGCCGCGCCGCCGCGTCGCGCGAGGGATCTGGCGCGAACGCGAGTTCGTCGGGCCGCGGCGGATAGGTGGGGACGTTGGCGCGCGCCCATGTCTCCTGCGCAACGAGAAGATCGGCGACCGCCTGTTCCTGCTCGCGGAGGAAGGCGTCGAGCGGCTCGGCCGTCACATCCGGCGCGGCGGCGACTTCCGGCGTTTCCTTGAACGCCCAATACGTAAGAAGTCCGTGATTGCTCCAGCACCAGGCCGACTGCGGCGCAAGAACCAGCGCCGCGATGAAGGCGACGAGGAACCGCAAACGTCTCACACCTTCACTTCCACCATCGCCTCGATCTCCACCGCAATGCCGCGCGGCAGCGCGATCATGCCGACTGCGGACCGCGACGGCCGGCCGGCGTCGCCGAAGACCTCGACGAAGAGATCCGTGCAGCCGTTGATGACTTCCGGCTGCTTGCCGAAGTCTGGCCCGCAATGGACCATGCCGAGCACTTTCACCACCGAGGCGACCTGATCGAGCGAACCGAGCGCGGCGCGCATGTTGGCGAGCAGCACCAGCCCGCATTGCCGCGCGGCGTTATATCCTTCCTCGACCGAAAGATCGTCGCCGACAATGCCGGCGATGAACGTTCCATCCGGCTTGTGCGGGCCGACCCCCGAGAGCAGCAGCAGATTGCCCGTGCGCTTGAACGGCACGTAATTGCCCGCGGGCCGGGCCGGCGGCGGCAGTTGCAGTCCGAGTTCGACGATCCGTTTTTCCGCGCCCATGCCGTCCTCCATTGAAGGGAAGATCGGACAAATGCGCGATCAGGTCCAGCCGGGCGCCGACCGGCGCGCGTTGCGCAGGAGAACGCCCGTCGCCGCGAACTGCGCGATGCTGGCGGCCGACATGGCGAGAACAAGCGGCGGGCCGATCAGATCGCCGCCGATGCGCAACATGGCGATCCACGCCGCAAACAGGAAGACGCCCGCAATGAAGCACGGCTGGAAGCCGCTGCGCGCGCGCGTTTCGGCATCCTCGAATGAAAGAAGGATAGAGGCCGCGAACGGCAGCGCGACGATGCAGTCGATCAGGTAGTGATCGCCGGACGTCAGCGCGCCGCAGATCGTGAGAAGGCCGTAGACGACGTAGAGAGCGGCGATTGCGCCGCGCCACGGGCCTGCGGCGGGCTGGGCGAGGGCGGTGACGATCAGCATCGCGCCCCATGTCGTGTGCAGCGATGGCATGGCGTTGCGCGGCAGGCTGGCCGCCGCAGCGCTCGTTTGCGCGACGATGTCCTGCAATGCGCGGGAACCGTCATAGCCCTCGAAATAGGCGACGCCCACCGTCGGTGCGATGAAATAGGCGACGAAGCCGAGCAGGGACGAGACCAGCATCAGTTTCGTCATGCGCCAGTCTCGCGTGTCGCCGGCGAGAAGGTCGTAGCCGACCATGGCGAGACTGATCGAAATGTAAACGTGGAAGACGAGATAGCTGACCGCGCCGGAGGCCGAAACGTGGTCTCTCAGCCAGGCCGGCGCGCGGAAGCCGAAAGCATCGTCCATGCGCAATGCGGTCGCATCGAACGTCTGCGGAATGGCGGCGCTGATCTGGATTCCCCAGCCCGACATCAGCGGCGTGACGACAAGCGCGACGGCGAAACACGCGACGGCGAGGTCGCGATTGTCGCGCCAGCCGCGTCCGCTGCGCAAGCCGACGCCGAATTGCGCGGCCATCGCCGCGGTCGATGCGAGCGCGACGCCCGCCTTCACATAGGACTTCGGCGCGACGGAAACGCCGGCCAGTTTGAGCGGAAGATAAAGGGCCGCCGCCAGAAGCCCCGCGAGCGCCGCCGTCGACAGGATCCTGCGTGGCTGCGATCCTGCCGCCGCCACGATGATCAGGCCGGACGTCAGCAGATACCAGTCGCCGACCACCAGTTTTGCGGTCGGCGTATCCAGATATCCCAACGCAATCGCGACCGCGCCAGCGGCGAGGCCTGCGAGCGCCAGCGCGAACAGCACATATTCGAAAGGCGGCGCATGGGACGCGGCGCCCGCCGAGGCGTTCAGGGCGCGTCGGCGGTTGGATGCCTCGGAAGGCGAGAAAAAACCGCCCAAGCAGGCCCCCTCTCCAGCCATTGCGCGATCCCATACTCTGTGGCCCGCTCTTTCGACGATCAAGGCAAGCATCGATTCAGCATTAAGAGCGGGTGGCCGCGGGCGACGCGACTTGCCCCGACCGTCCCTGCCCGGCTAGGGGAATGCGAAGGCGAATACGGAAACCCTGGGCATGACCGACAATCCTGTGATCATCGCTGGCGGGGGCATCGGAGGGCTCGCGACCGCGCTGACCCTTCATCAGATCGGCGTGCCTTGCATCGTCTACGAGGCCGTGCGGGAGATGCGGCCGCTCGGCGTCGGCATCAACCTGCAGCCGAACGCCGTGCGCGAACTCTACGATCTCGGGCTGGGGGCCGCCGAACTCGATCGTGTAGGCGTTCCCGCGAAAGAATGGGCGCTTGTCGGGCTCAACGGACACGACATCTATTCCGAGCCGCGCGGCATGGATGCGGCTTACAACTGGCCGCAATACGCCGTCCATCGCGGCCTCTTCCACATGCTGCTGCACGACACGTTCGTCGCCCGCGCGGGCCGCGACGCCGTAAAGCTCGGCGCGCGCGTGACGGGCTACGAGAAAAATGCCAGCGGCGTAACCGCGAAGATCGAACATGCCGACGGCTCGGCGAGCGAGGCGAATGGCGCGCTGTTGATCGGCGCCGACGGCATCCATTCCGCCATCCGCGCGCAGATGCATCCGGATCAGCCGCCGATCCATTGGGGCGGCGCGCTGATGTGGCGCGGCGTGACGATGGGCAAGCCGATCCGCACCGGCTCGTCCTTCGTCGGCCTCGGCACGCATCGTCATCGCATGGTGATCTATCCGATCTCGCATCCCGATCCCCAGACGGGGCTCGCCATGATCAACTGGATCGCGGAAATCACGCTGGATCCCACGGCCGGGTGGCAGCAGACGGGCTGGTTCCGGCAAGCGGCGATCGCGGATTTCATCCATCATTTCGAGGGCTGGACATACGACTGGCTCGATGTCCCCGCGCTGCTGCGCGGCGCGGAAGTGGCTTATGAAAATCCGATGATCGACCGCGATCCGGTTTCCACCTGGCGCGACGGTCCGGTCGCGCTGATGGGCGACGCCGCGCACGCCATGTATCCGACCGGCTCGAACGGCGCGAGCCAGGCGATCGTCGACGCGCGCACGCTCGGCGCCTGCATGGTCGAGCACGGCGCGACGGAACGCGCGCTCGCGGCCTATGACGAAAAACTCTGCGGCCCGATCTCGCAGGTCATCCTGCGCAATCGCGGCGCGGGTCCGTTCGGCCTTCTCAACATGGTCGATGAGCGCTGCGGCGGCGTGTTCGAGAACATCGACGACGTGATTTCGGCCGCAGAGCGTGCCGATTTCATGGCCGGCTACAAGGCCGCCGCCGGCTTCGCCATCGAGACGTTGAACAAGGCGCCGCGCACGATTCCCCAGGGCGCGCGGGCGAGTACGCCGTTGCCGGCCTGACAGGCCTCAAGGCGCCGGAACGCCCTCGCGAATCGCTTGCGAGAAATCCGTCGCGTCATTCGCCGCCTTCGCGCGCGCGCCGATATGCGACAGGCGCTTCACGTCCACCAGCGGGACGCGCTTGGTCAGCATGTCGTTCTCGTAGAGATAGTCCGGCAGGTAGCCGTTGACGATCAGCCGCCAGTCGAGCGGGACGGGCTTGCCCATCGCCTTCACCAGCCCCGCGACGGTGGTCGTGCAATTGGTCGTCAGCGAATTGTAGAATTGCGGCTTCGCGGCCAGAGCATTGGCGTCCTGCACATATTGAAGCAGGAGCGCGCGCATCGTCTGCGGATAGACATCGAGCCGGTAGAGCTGAACGTCCTCGCCGCGCACATTCGAGCGCACCCTCACGACGTCGCGCTCGGTCGCCGCGACGATGGCGAGCGGATCGGTCTTGAAGAGATCGGCGAGCGGCGAGAACTCGCCGCCCTTCAGCCGCTTCACCTCGACCGACCACGCGACGTGATCGCCGCCCTCGAAGCCGAAGCTGACGATCACATGCGCCATCTCGGGCCCGGCCCAGTAAGACAGAAACAGATCGAGCGTTCGTAGCTTGTTCAGGTCGTATGTCCGCGTCGTCCAGCGCTCGGTGAAATCGCTGTCGCTGCGCCAGTCGAAATCGCGAATGTCGCTGAGCGTCAGCAGATCGCCTTCGAACTTGCCCGCGGTCTGGCGCGCAACGTCGGGAGCGAAATTGGCGGAAGCCGGCGGGTCTATCGTGCTCCACCACACGAGAATGGCGACGAAGACAGCGCCGAACAAAGCGAGAGGACGCCAGTTCCGGCGAACCAGCATGACGCAGACGCCGACGAGCGCGAGCGCCGCGACCGAGGCCGCCAGCACGATCCGCAACGTCTCCGGCGCGGGCGCACGAAAAAACACCGCCAACGCGCTCCACGCAGCCGCGGGCGCGATCACGAACAGCGCAAGCGCCAGCCTGCCGAGGAGCGCCGCCACGCCTCAGCCCTGCAGCAGTTTCATAGCCGCCGCATGTATACGCGGATCGCCGGCCGCAACGATCGAGCCGCCCTGGCTGGCGTCGCCGCCCTCCCATGTCGTTACAACGCCGCCCGCGCCCTGGATGATCGGGATCAGCGCGACGATGTCATAGGGTTGCAGCCCGTCCTCGATCACCAGATCGACATGGCCGGCGGCAAGCGCGCAATAGGCGTAGCAATCGCCGCCGTAGCGGGGAATTTTCGCCAATTGCTCGACGCGCTCGTAGGCCGCGCGCTTCTCCGGCGCAAACAGCCGCGGCGATGTCGTCATCACCGTCGCCTCTGCGATCTCCGCGCAGGGCCGCGTGTGCAGCTTGCGCTTCTCCTGCCCCGCCCCGCGATGCGCCGGGCCGATCCAGAACGACGCCTTCCCGTCGCCGAAAAACCGCTCGCGCGTGAACGGCTGGCTCATCATGCCGTAGCACGGGACGCCATTGTGCTTGAGGCCGATCAGCGTTCCCCACATCGGCAGGCCTGAGATGAAGCTCTTGGTGCCGTCGATGGGATCGAGCACCCAGACGTAAGGCGCATCCGCGTTCTTGGAGCCGAATTCCTCGCCGATCAGCCCATGAACGGGGAATTGCGCCTCGATCAGGCGGCGCATGGCGACCTCTGCGGCGCGATCGGCTTCCGTCACGGGATCGAACGCGAGGCCGCCGCCGGCCTTGTTCTGCGCGCCGAGCGCGGAGCGGAAGAAGGGCAGCGTCGCCTCGCCGGCGACATCGGCCAGCCGCGCCACGAAAGCCTCGAAATCGACCGCGTTCATCTCAGCCCTCGTCCCTTGCGTGCGCGCGCCGCCGTGATACCACCAATCGAGGCGCGGCCCACCCCCGATCGGGCGCAACAAGCGCCGGCCGGGACGCAAACGCCGATGTCATCCAGTGTGGGCGAAACCGCGCCCCTGAAACGCGAACGCATGGCTTCCGGCGGCGCCCTCGTCGTCGCCGCGCTCGTCGGCATTTACATGCTGAGCCAGTTCTTCCGCAATGCGCTCGGCGTGCTCGGCCCCGACCTCGCGCGCGCCTTCGATCTCGACGCCGCGCGGCTCGGCTTCCTGTCCTCTATTTTCTTCCTGTCCTTCGCCATTGCGCAGGTTCCGCTCGGCATGGCGATCGACCGCTGGGGCCCGCGTCCGGCCATGCTCGGCACCGCCGCTTTGATGATCGGTTCGACCGTTCTGTTCGCCTATGCGCGCAATTACACGGAACTGGCGCTGGCGCGCATGCTGATGGGCTTCGGCTGCTGCTCGTTTCTCATGGCGCCGCTCGCGCTCTACGCGGAGCGCTTTCCCCCGGTGAGATTCTCGACCATCGCCGGCGTCCACATCGGCGGCGGCTCGTTCGGCATGCTGGCGGCCACCGCCCCGCTCGCGTGGCTTGCGGGTTCCGTAGGCTGGCGCAATTCCTTCATCGTCGCTGCTGCGATCGCCGCGGTCATGGCGGCTTGCGTCGTGCTGTTCGCGCACGAGACGCCGGAGACGCTGGCCCGCCGCCGCGCGCGATCCGAGACCCTGGGTCAGGCCCTGGCGGGGGTCGTGGCTGCGACCCGCATTCCCGGCTTCTGGCGGATTTTCTTCATTCAGGCGGCCTCCTATTCGGCCTTCGCATCCATCATCGGCCTGTGGATTGGCCCCTGGCTGTCGCAGGTCTACGGGCTGCCGCTCGAATCGCGCGGCCGCATGACGCTGATTCTCGCTGTGGCGCAGATCGCCGGCCTTTTCTTCTGGGGCGCATCCGACCGCTGGTTTTCGAGCTATCGCCGCCCGGCGCTCGCGGCCATCGTTCTGGCGCTGGCGACGCTCGCGACGGGCGCGCTCGTTGTGCTGCCGGCCGCGGCGCTGCCGGCCTATATGGCGGCCTTCGGCTTCTTCTTCGGCGTCACGCCGGTGTTGACCGCGCACGGCAAGGCCCTGTTCCCTCCCGAACTGACCGGCCGCGGCATGACCCTCATCAACAGCGGCGTCATCGGCGGCGCCTTCGCGCAACAGGCCTTTACCGGCTTCGTCATCGAGGCCTTCGGCTCGACGATGACGGCTGGCGTACGCACCTATCCGCCGGAAGCGTTCCGGCTGGTCTTCGGCCTGCTGGCGATCCAACTCGCGGTGGCGCTGTGGTTCTACCTGCGCGCGCCCGACCTGCATCCTTCGCAGGACTGATATGCGCGCTGCTGCGTCGCCCTGACGCACGGCTTCGACCTTTGGAGAGGTTGATGCTGCGCCTGCGAAGGCGCATCTATCGCACATGCCCTCTTTGGGCGTTTCCTCCCAAGACTTGGCCGCTGGCTCGCGCTGGCGGCCTTTTTTGTTCTCGGCTATGAAACGGCCTATTCCGCAGCCGCCCGCCAGCCGGCGAGCCCGTCGGCGCACGCCGACAGCGCGCGGGCGACAATCGTCAGATCGTCCCTGAGCGCCGCAAAACGCGGCGATTTCTGGAACGTCGCCTCGTTCATGTAGACCGCGCGATTGATCTCGATCTGCAGCGCATGGACGTGCGAACCGGGATTTCCGTAATGCTCGGTGATGAAGCCGCCGGCATAGGGCTTGTTGCGCTGGACAACATAGCCGCGCGCCTTGAGTTCGGCTTCGGCGACCGCGGTGAGTTCGGGATCGCAGCTCGTGCCGAACCGGTCGCCGAGCACGATGTCGGCCTTGGGGCCGTCCGGACCGGAAATGCCCGCGACATGCGAGGGCATCGAATGGCAATCGATCAGGACGGCGACGCCATATCGCTTGCACGCGCGCTGCGTCAGCCGGCGCAGCGCCGCATGATAGGGCCGGTAGCCGGCCTCGATGCGGTGCAGGGCGTCGGCGACCGGCATGCGCCGGGCATAGATTTCCTGCGATTCGGCCACCAGCCGCGCAATCGTGCCGAGCCCGGCCGCCACCCGAAGCGAGCGGGTGTTGACGTGCGGCGGCAGCTTGCCCTCGAACATGCGGGGATCGAGTTCGAACGGCTCGCGGTTGACGTCGAGATAGGCGCGCGGAAAGCGCGCGCGCGTCATCGGCGCGCCGAGCCCTGTTGCGCCGGCGAACAATTCGTCGACAAAGGCGTCTTCCGAGCGCCGCAGGGTCGCCGCGTCCAGCCGCGAGGCGGCCAGAAAGCTGCGTGGATAGACCGAGCCCGAATGCGGTGAGGACAGGACGAGGGCGCAGGCCGCCCCGACGGGCTCGACAACCTCTACGGGAATCGCCAATTCCGGCTCGAACGGAGCGATTTCGCCCTTTTCGCCAGATATGATCGTCCGGACGCCCGTCACGTTAGCTCCACGCAGGCTGGAAGGGGCGCAATGTGCCAGCAGCCGGCCCTTGTGTCCACGCAGTGCAAAAAGCGCCGAAGAAACCTTGGCCGCTAGTGGCTTGGCCTGATTTTCGATGTGCGGTTTCACTCGTTTTTTACACAATTTCGGCTCTATGAATCCCACGAATCGAGGATGAAATGACCGAAACGCCCCTTAACCCGCTGAAAATCCTTCTCGCAGAAGACGACAACGACATGCGCCGGTTTCTGGTCAAGGCGCTGCAGAACGCGGGCTACGATGTCATTTCCTTCGACAACGGCCTGTCCGCCTACAACCGCCTGCGCGAAGAGCCGTTCGAACTGCTGCTGACCGACATCGTCATGCCGGAGATGGACGGAATCGAACTCGCGCGACGCGCGACCGAGCTCGACCCCGACATCAAGGTCATGTTCATCACCGGCTTTGCCGCCGTGGCGCTCAACCCGGACAACAACGCCCCGAAACAGGCGAAAATCCTGTCGAAGCCCTTCCACCTGCGCGACCTCGTGAGCGAGGTTCAGCGGCTTCTGGCGGCCTGACAGGCCAATTTCCGGAGGCGGCTTGCGCGGCGCTGCGCGAGCCATTATACCCCGCCTCACTTCGCCGGCGCCTCGCCGGCCAAGGGCGCGTAGCTCAGCGGGAGAGCACTACGTTGACATCGTAGGGGTCACAGGTTCAATCCCTGTCGCGCCCACCATCAAATCCCCGGAAATCAAAGAGATTTCTTCGTTGGTGGTGAAGTCGTCATCCTCCGGGTGACACGCAACTGACACGCAAGCCGCCTCCAGCACCGTGTATTTCAGCCCAAGATCGCCGAAGTAGCCGTCGATCGCCTCGCGTCCCTTGCTCAGGTACGTCGGATCGAACTCGGCGTAGGTTTCCGTCACGCCCGGCCTGCGATGTCCAAGCAGGCCCTCGACTTCCCAAGCCGACACCGCCCGCCGCCGCAGTTCGGCAGCCATCGTGTGGCGCAGGCTGTAGGGCGTGATGTCCTTGGGCAGGCCGGCGTCTCTGACGATGTAGGCGAAGGTCTTTTTGACGCTGGCCACGGGCTTGCCGTGATACATGACGAAACGCTCCACCTTCCGATCCGTGACGAAGGGCAGCAGCGTGTCGGTGATGGGAACGATGGGTCGGAATTTTTTGGTCTGCTTGCGACCCTTGGGGTTCAGGTTGATCCGGCGATCTTGGAGGTTCACCTGCGCCGGCCGGAGGTCCAAGACGGCGCTGGGCCGCGCCAGCGTGTTGAGGGCGATCATCGCGTAGGTGAACAGGTGCGGGGTGCGCTGGGCCGTTGTCAGGAAGGCACGCATCTCGTCCTTGTCGAGCCGGTAGGGTTCTTTTTCGTCCGAGCGGTCAGGCTCGTCCATGATGAACACGGTGGCCGCGATTTCCTGCCGCTTCCAAGCCCGGTTGATCGCCGCGCGCCCGACAGACAGGACACGGCTGACGTAGCTGTTCTTGAAGCCCTTGTCTTTCAACCATGCAATGAAAGCTTCCTGCCTTTGCACCGTCAGGTCCGCGATCGTGGCGTCGCCAAAATGGTCGTTCCACAGGTCGAGCGCATAGCGGGCGGCTTCGGCCGACGCGATCTTGTACCCGTGCTGTTCCCAATACCTGATCAGGACCGTCGCCAGCTCCGTGGTGGCCGGCGTCTGGTTGTGCGGGGTGCCGTGCTTGATGACGTATTCGGCTAGGCGGATTTTGGCTTTTTGAAAATCGCTTGTGCCAAGAGATGCGCGCCGTGTTTGCCGGACATCCCGGTCGAACCATGTGGCTTTCCAGACGGGGCTGTTGGGATGGCGGGAGAGCCAGAACCCGTCGATTTCAAAACGTTGGTCGTCGGACATGGGGGGACCGTCCTGCTGGAGATGAAAGCTGGAATGGCCGAGGCCGGATAGCGAATGCGGCCCCCGATTTCGGTGTAGGCGATTTCGCCGCGCTTGCGGATGCGCGCCAGACTGTAGACGCTGATACCGAGACGTTCGGCGGCCGTCTTTTCGTCCAGCAGGACGGTGGCCTTGGGCAGGAAGCTGAGCGCCATGGGAGACCTTCTTGCTATCACTAGATACTTTAAGTATCACGCTACCAGTGACTAGCGCAAGCTGCCAAACACACAACGACGAATGCGCCAGCGGGGTCGGATCGTGAGCCGCAGATACCCAAGCCAGAACCTCAAGCAGGTGCTGTTGCGCATCCCCGAGCCGATGCGAGTGCAATTGCAGGCGGCGGCGGACGAAAAGGGATGGTCGTTGACCGCCGAAATCTTGGCGCGCCTTGAGAGCACCTTCCCGACGACCGAGGGCTGGCTAGGCCGCGCTCAGCAGTCTCCCAGCGTCCGCATGGTCAAAGAGCTGCTTGCGTTGGAGGCTCGGCTGGGCGGGCGTATGGACGAGATGGCGGCGGAGGTTGCAGAAATCAGGGGGCGCTTGCCGGCCTTGGAGGCAAAGAAGTCGGTCAAGAGCTGAGGCGGGTCCGACAAATTTTTACACCAATTCAGGCCGTCAGGGAGCGGGGTTTCGATCTCCAATCCCGATGGCTTCGGAAATTCACCGCCCATGACGCCGTTGCCGATAGAGCTGCGCCACGAGTGGTTGCTGTGATCGGCGTCGGGGTCAGACCCTCAAACAGCGCCTACATCGAGGCGAGATCGTCCGTGATCGCCTTGGCCAAGGTTGGCTGGGTGATTGTGAACTGGCCAAGATCGGCGGCTGGCGAGGCTATGGCGGCCTGGACTGAGAGGCCCTCAACCGTTGCCACCGGGATCACGAGCACTTGCGGTTTACCGTCGCGGTCGCAAGGTCGACGAACTTGAGCATACGACCAGCTTCTTAGAGCCTCTGGTCATAGCGACATAGAGGTTCTTGGCGTCCATATCGTCTGCGTAAAGCACAACGGAGACTTCAGCCTCTAGCCCCTTCAGCAGGAGCGTGCTTCCCACGGATCGTTTAGCCAACGGGCGTCCAACAAGGCGGTTCTGTTCGCGAACTCGAACCGCAGCCTCGGCGAAGCTGTTGCCGGGAGAGCCGTCAGATTGGGCGAGCGCACGAAACGCCGCACGAAGAACGCCAGTTCGATACGCTCTGACGCCCGGTGCCGCACTGATACTGGAAAGCAAGTTCGCCGCGCTGCTGGGCCCGGGGGCTTCGCGAAAGGTTAGAGCCGCCTGCTCGATATCGGAGGCTTCGGTGCGTTCCGTTCCGCGTGTCAACGTACCAACACGCCTCAGGATGTCGTCGGGTCCAACGTTTGTCATGAGGCTGCTGGCGAACTCCAGTATCTGCTTTAGGGCGGCATCCGGGTTCGCGAAATCAAGCCGTTGCGCCAAACCTACGAGATCACGCAGGTCAACTGCCTCGACGGTTATTGCGTCCGGGGTCTGCTTTGCAATGCGCTGGTGAGTGGCCGGACGATTGTCCCCTAGAACAATCACCTTCGCCCCCGGATCGGACACCGGAGTGCGCGCAGCTTCGCGTCGCTTTGCCTCGTCGTCCGTGCCGTCAAGGTGTACCCACTGCAGTTCTGCGGGACCAGCGTTAAGGTCAATCGGCTGTCCAGATTGGAGCCTGCGACGTACGTCTAGAAGCCATTGGCCAAACGCTTCGGTCCCTGCATTTTTCCAGCGCCACGGCGTTTTCAATTCGCCCGCGACGGGGAACTTCGCGCAGACCACGCCGTCCCAATCTGGCGGCTCGTTGCCCCGCCAACCGAATATCGCCTGCAAGGGATCGCCCAGGAGGACCGTGGGCACAACCTCCGCCGCGTGGCAGACGAGTTCATGTTGAGGGACGGTGCAGTCTTGGTACTCGTCCACAATCAGTTGCGAGTAGCTTGCTGCCAGTACGTCGTGAACGTGATTGCCGGAAAGTAGGCGTGATGCTGCGGCGCGGATAGCCGGGTAATCGGTGGTGGCTGATTGTAGAACGGCGGGGTCCAATTGGCTCCGCAAGGGAAAGGTCGAGGCTAAGCGGATTGACCAACTGTCGATCGTCGACAGGCGATATGTCGATGCCGGCACGCGAGCGCGATCCAATCGGCCTCGTAAGGCGGCTACGCCTGCATTCGTATGCGTCAGGACTAGGATCGGCTTCGCGCCTGCATGACGCCTCAGGGCGTCAGCGATCAGTTCGGTCTTACCGCAACCGGCCGGAGCCGTGACTGTCGCATTTGCGAGCGGCAGCAGATCAATCTCAACCGGCACTTTTGACCCACTTCAACAGAGCTACGATCGTCTGTTTGAACTCTCGATCCCACCCTCTGCTGCAAGGGAGCACAATGTCGAAAGCAGCGTCCTCCATATACCCAACAGTCTTGAACCATCCGCCTTTTCTGGCCTTTTTGCCATCCGTCCTCGCGGATTGACCGAGGAGCGCGCGTGTTTGCGCGGAGTACGCGCCGTCGGCTCGTTCCGATTGCACCTCGGTCAGTGTCACCTTGCCAGCGGATTTCGACGTAATGTGAGCGCCGACTGCGTCATCGCCATGAAGCTCGATGGCTCGATTGATCAACGCCTCCACCGCGTCATCTGGCAATTGTTGAAACAGCGCATCCTCAAGCGCGAGCCCCTCCTGCCAGCGAATGACTGAACCTCCAGCCTTCTCAAACGCTTCTTGTGCAGCGCTGTCGACTGGTACGTCACTATCCAAGAAGACGGCAGCTCGGCACCCTAGCCGTCGAAAAACATCAGCGCGCCCGATGAGGTCTTTCGGCGAACCGCCACCGCCGTCGACCAAAGCCACCCCATGCGCCTCGACGCCCGGCTTTCCCTTTTCAGTCAGGTAGCGGTTCAGTCCGCGCAAGAAACCAACTTCGCTGGCCCCTTCGCACACTAGAACGGATGGCGCGAGGAACGCCTCAGGATATTTGCGAATGGTGCCCTGCATGTCATCCGTCACGCCGACTTTCGTGACCGTGTGGCGACTTGCCGATTTCCTCACGATGAAAAGTTGATCCCCGGAAAACTCCTTCAACGCCACGGGAGAATGGGTCGTTACGAAAGCCTGCTGTGTGGGAACCTTCTCTTTTGCGCCGAGCACCCCGATCAGTCGGATTATCCGGTGCGGTTCAAGGCCATGCTCGAGTTCATCTAAAAGGATGATGCCCGTCTTCGATGCGGCATCACGCTGGAGCGCCGTGATCAGCATGCGGGTCGAACCAATGCCTAGACTTGAGAGGGGTACGCCGCTTTCGTCGTGTACCGCGATCGCACCTCCGGAAAACGACACTGACTGTGCATCTAGTAGAGCTTTTGCTCCGCCTCCAAGGTCAATCCCCACCGC
The DNA here is from genome assembly GCA_047605445.1 of Rhodoblastus sp. Lineage (GTDB taxonomy): Bacteria > Pseudomonadota > Alphaproteobacteria > Rhizobiales > Beijerinckiaceae > JAJXWB01. The sequence continues at coordinate 59,112 of JASGFP010000003.1, read as the reverse complement.
CTGTGCGGAGCTTTGAATGATGTCGAGTGTTTTCCGGAGCTGAGCGTCAGCATGATCTCCAAATGACGACCGCGCCTCTCGTACCGCTGCAGCCATCGCCGCCGATATATCGACGGTTTCGTCCGCCAGACGGTGAAGAACGGACCCACGTCGCCACGAGAGGTGGGCTTCCCCATAGTTGCCAATCTTCGTCGGGGCCAGCCGCTGCCGATCGCCCCATGTCAGATTTCGGCTCGCGCCTGCCGCCCGTGCTCGCTCGGAGAACAAGGTCCATTGCGGGTCAAGGTCCGCGCCGACGCTCATGACCAGCGTAACTACGGTCTCCAGCCCACTATCGGGCTCGTCTTCTAAGTCGCCGGTCGCTTCATTGAAGCCCCGGAGGAACTGCCCGTAGGTGTCGAGGCTCTTGGTGCTATCGTCGAGGTCGCCGATGGTGAGGGAGACCTCAATCGGCGATGTGGTATCCAAGCCATGAAAGTCGGCGTCACAAAAGGTGACCGAGCGGCGCGCTCCGAGGCACAAATCAATCGCCTCCAAGATCGACGACTTACCGCTATCGCCCGGTCCGATCAGGCAATTGGCCCCGGAGCTGGGCAGCCATTTCAATTGCCGAATGGCGCGAAAGTTGGAAATTTCGATGATGCGGATTTTAGCCATGGCTGGGCTTCGTTAGCTCCGTCGGCAGGGCACAAGTGAGCCCTTCGCAAATATCGACACAGGAAATCACTCACAGAACGATCATGGCGTCGGGATCACCCGCCGCGAGTGCATTGAGGTAGAGCAGGCACAGGTCGCGGCTGAGGTAGCGTCCATGAGCGGCCATCTCCTCACGCTCGACGATGGGGAAGGTCGAGTAGATGTACGTCGCGGTGTCACGCAGGGCCGCGATCTCGGCTGCGGTGCTGCTCGGGAAATAGAGCATGAAGTACAGCGCATCGAGCTTGGCGCGGCGCCGCAGGCGGTCGCGCGCGTCGAACACGAAGGGCGGCTTCACGCCGCCGGTCGCTGGTTCAACATGACCCATGTCACGAGCGAAGGGAGCCATGTCGTGTGCGGTGTAGGTGAGCGCGAGCACCTCCTCGCGCACGATGTCGCGCGCAGTCTTCGGCCCGAACACGCGGGCGTACGTCGCAGTCGGCACGACAGGGAGTTGCTCGACGATATACCAGTTCAGATGTGTGCTCTGCACCTTTTGGCGGGTCACGTAGTCGAAGGGCAGAGCGTTGAGGTTGGCCGCGAACAGAGGCAGAGCCTCGTGATAGTCGGCCAGCGCCTTCGCACGTGCAGCCTTCTTCTCAGGCAGGTCAGGCAGGATTAGCGGCAGCGTATTCCCTGCGCCGCAGAAAGGCACTAATGCGGCGATCATTGTACGAACGTCAGTTGGTCGTGCGATGTCGCGGAAGGCGATCACGGCGGACATGTCGCTTGGCCAGTCGATCGCCCCGCGCGAGACCCAGTACTGCGGCGTCGGCGCGTAGGCCGGGTCGGCATGCTGAGCTGGCGTCGTGTCACCGGAGAGCGCCGCGTTGTGGACGTTCTCCTCGTTGACAAGAACCGAGGCCGCCCGATGGTCGAACAGCTTGATGCTGCGACCGACGTTGAGCGGCACGAACTCCTCCGCGCCGCGCCGCCATCGTCCGCCGCCGACTGGATAAGCTGTCGTCTCCAGCTCCGCCTTCGTGACGAACAGATGGCTGTCATTCGTCATGTGGAACATGGTCGAATAACGCATCGGGAAGGCCGAGACAGGGTCCGTCTTGCGACGGTCTACCAGCACAGGCAGTCGATCATAGACGCCTGTGGTGAGCGCGGCGTCGCGCCGTGTGCGGAAGATCGGCGCTGTGCCAGTGTTCGGGTTCACCTTGGCGAAATCGGCGGGCGTGAGGGTGAAGGCGCGTTCCGGATCGTCGAGAGTGTCGATCGAGTGCAGGAAAAAGGCGCAGTTCGTCTCATTGAACCGTCTCCCGCCGCCAGCGAGCACCAGGACGCAGAATTTGAACGAGTTATGTACATCCTCGAAGAAGATGCCCTTGTTCTCGAAGTCGATCAGCACTCCAAGCCGTCCTGTGGTAGCGACCGACTTGAAGAACGCGGATGCGCCCTTGTCCGAGGCGATGCCGGAAGGTGTGAGGAGCCCAACGACACCCATGGGCTTCACCAGCGCCAAGGCGCGTTCGACGAAGAGCGAATAGAGGTTCACGTCTCCGCCAGAGAGAAGCGGGTAGGAGCCACATTCCCGCGCCACCAGAGCCGAGCCTTCAGCTCGCGCGAGTGCGGCCTCGTAGTCAGCTACGATGGGGTCAGCGGTTTGGAGCAATGCCGCGACCATGCGCTTGCGATCCGCTGCGCGCGTCGCCGAAGCAATCTCGGGACGACGCTCGGCAAACCACTCCACCTCCTGAAATTTCATCCGGTCCCACGGTGGATTGCCGATCACTGCATCAAAGCCGCCCTTTGGCTCAGCGCTCTCCCAGTCCGCCCACACACCCGGAAACGCTACCTCCCAGTGCAAGAAGCGTTCACGACCGATTGCCCGTCGCACGTCGTCAAGGATGCCGGGGATCGCGGCTCGTTCTTCAGCATCAGCCATAGCCTTCTTCTCGGTAAGACTGAGCTTGACCTTCTTCTCTTTGCCCGCAAGTAGGCCGCGCTGCGCGGTCGAAACGGTCGGTGGTGCAACCTCACCTGTCAGCATCCCGGTAGGATCGCCGAAATCACCGTGTTGCAGTCTCCTGATGGCACGGGCGCGCACGCGATCGCCACCGCCAGCCCAACGCACGCCCTGTACGATGTCCATGAACGCTCGAAGGTCGCGCGTGACCGTCTGAACCTCCTCGAACAACGTCTTGGAGCTTCGCGCCTCGCCAATGTCTGCGTCGGTCAGCTGCTCGACCGTCTCCATGCCGCGCGCCGAGCCGCGCGCTTTCTGCACCATCTGATTGACGAGCAGGCCCCCGCCATAAGCCCAGTCCATGACTGGTCGCACCCGTTCGCCAAACAGGGCATTGCCGCAGACGAGGTGGTGGTCGAGGAACGACAGTGGCGCGCCGACCGTGAATGAGTGAAGCCACAGAGACACCTTGGCGAGTTCCACCGCCATCGGGTTCAAGTCGACGCCATAGACACAGCGCTTCAGGATCATGCGGCGCACGACCTGCCGATTGTCCAGATGACCGGAAACGATCGGCCAGTTGTGTAACGCCGCTTGCGCGAGAATGCGGTCGCGGATCGCCTCGATCCTGCTCACGACTGGCGAGACATATCCGGGAGCCGTCACTTCAACAGCGGCCATCGCCGCGAGGACATGGTCGGTCATCCAGTCGACGAGGCTGACGAGAAAGTGCCCTGATCCCATCGCGGGGTCGCAGACCTTCAGGCGAAGGATCGCTTCTGCGGGATCAAGCGGGATCAAATCCGCGACCGACTTTGTGGTTTCCGCCTTCTGCCGAAATGCCTGTTCGGCCTCCTCAACCAGAGGTCCAATCGTGCGGGCGATGATCAACTGAACGAGTTCGTCGGGCGTGTAATAGCTGCCCGATGACTTGCGACCGAACGGGCTCAGTGCGACCGCGATGTTCGCTCCATCAGCCTTGAGCTGATGTTCCAGAAGGCGCTCGTACACCGCACCGAGCTGCTGCACCGAGAGATCGCGGTAGTTGATGTAGCGCGGTCCTCGGGGAGAGCCATCGTCCGGTTCGTGGCTGAGCGCGAATATGATCTGCGCCATCACTGCGTCAGGCAGCTGCACCCTCCCCAAGATCGGAGCGGCCGAGCGCTCGAACAAGCCGCCGTTGTAAGGCGGAATGCCCAGATCGTCGTTGCCTTCAGCGATCGCGGCGAAGATCGTCGTCAGCCGAGGCCAGATCGTCGACACGCCCCCGGGGTAGGAGACCCCTGAGCGCGCTTTGTCGGCTACATCGAGGCGAACGCGGGTCAGGCAGTAAGGGGCGTACGGTCCCTTTTCGTCTGGCAGGAGGTTGCGGTCCTCGGCGTACAATATGAACAGAAGACGGTAGAGTAGGAACAGCGCACCCTGTCGCACGTCTTCCAAGTAGTCCGCCGTCAGGCTGGCCGGGCGAGACGGGTCGGCCTTGGCCAGTGCATCTGCGAGAGCGGGAAACACGTCACCAAAGACCTTGTCCGACAAGGTCCTCGCGACCTTGGCCTCCCAGCGCTTGCCCTCTTGCAACGCCAGCAGATGGAAGGTTTCGCCTTGAGCGTTGGGCAGGAAGGCGGACCGCCCGAAAAGCACGACGAAGAGTTTGAGGACGTGCGCATTCCACGTAGCGTCGTCCGGGAAGAGGTCGGGTCTTTTGTCCAGCAGGTCGGGCTCGCATCCGGCCACACCGAGCGCCTTGCCGAGGTCGATCTCCAAGAACTCTTCGGCAACCGAGGCCGCGCCCTGAAAATAGAGCCGCCACAGACGGCCGTTCGTCAGCATCCCCCAGCGCAGCTTGCCTTGGGTTCTCTCGTCGACACGGCGCAGGTAGCGGAGCATCTGCGAGGACGGCGTCCCCTCCTCGCCCTTGCGCCCCTTCTCTTCGCGATCGAGCACTCGGCCCCACCGCTTTGCCTCTACGACGCAGAGCCCGTGCTGGAAACGCTTCCAGGGGTCCAGCGACCCGGCCAATGTCTTGGCGGCGGCATCCGGGTAAAGGAGCGCGTCAGGCACATCGAGCCGGGCCTTTGCCGACGCATTCGGTTGAACTTCGCGCTCCGCCCAATGGACTGCTTCGAGTAGCGGGTAGACGAGGTCGTCCTCGGTCTGAGCCTCATTCGGGTTCTTCCGCGCGGCCAGCGCGTCGAGGAGCGCCTTCGCCCTCGTCCGCACGGCGGCGAGCGCAGCGTAATCGACTTGCCGCCAATTATCCGTCTCCGTAATGCCTTCCAGCAAAAAATCTCGTGTGAAGAGCTGCCCGCCGATCAACAAACGCCCCTGAATGAAGCCGAACCAGTGTTCGGCCACTATCGGGGGCGTCGGGGGGCGTTGCAAGGCGACGGGTCAATGTCAGAGCAGCGCGCCCGCCGCGTTGCCGACGAACAACTCGCCGTCCCGCACATAGCGCGCGAGCATCGCGTCCGTGGTGTGGCCCGTCTGGGCACGGATTTTGAGCGTCGAGACCCCGACGCGGGCGGCGCTGGTGGCGAAGCCACTCCTCAGGCTGTGCCCGCTGTACTGGTCGGGATCGAGGCCGACGGCGGCGACGCGCTCCTTGACGATGTCCGAGACTGCGTCCCCTGAGAGGCGACCTGCAGCGATGTGTCCGTGGCGATCAACCGGGCGGAATATCGGGCCGTTGCTGGCCGTTGCAACTTCGATCCACCTGTCGATCGCGGAGACGGGGCAATGGCGCGAACGACCGTGCGGTATGCCGATCTTCCGACCGGCTCCGTGCTGATCGGTCTTGGACCTGCGCAGGTGGACGACGACGCCCTGCCTAACGTGCTCGATGTCGGCGGCGTCGAGGCCCACGAGTTCGGAACGCCGGAAACCCCCGGCGAAGCCGAGTAGCAGCAGCGCGCGATCACGGACGCCCTTCGCGTCGTCGCCGATGCCGTCGAGAACGGGGAACAGGTCTTCGAGCACGAGCGCCCGCGCCTGCTTGCCCGCAACGCCATATCGCCGCCGAAGGCCCTGTAAGGTCGAGCGGACGATTTGCGCCTGACAGGGGCTGGGGAGCCCGAGGGCGGCGTGTGCCTTGGAAAGGGTTCCTGCTCGGCGGGTCAGGGTCGAGACGGTCAATTCTCCCGCGTGGTCGGCGAGGTACTCCGCGATGGTTTCCGGGGCGGCGGGGATGCTTCCGCCCCACTCGGCGAAATGACGCAGGTCCGAGGCATGGGCTCGGCGGGTGGCGGGCGAAACGCTGTCCTCCACCAGCGCCCTCACCTTGGCTGCGACGCTTGTGCAGTTAACTGCAAATTCGGTGCTTGCATCCGTCAGTTCGATGTCTGGCGGGGTGAACGTGGGGCCGGATATGTAAACTGTATCCGGGGTGTGAACGCTTTCACGCATGATCGACACTCCCCATGATTTCGGCCCGAGCCTCATTCAGCGCCGGAATATCCGACCGTAAAAGCTGCATGATTTCAGTGGCATCGCCGCATTCCGGCCCCGCGCACTCGACCTCGTACGTGCGCCGTAGCTCGTCCGAGAGCGGCGTGCGGACCCGTCGGCGCAGGCAGCCACCCTCCGCTCGGAAGGCGACCCCGCCGAGGAACTGCACGCGGTGCCGAGGCGCGACATGCGCGTGGACCCACACGGCCGAAGGCGCGTCTGACCGCAGGAACAACGCGAATGCTCGCCTGCCTTCGCGCGTGTACGTGTCGAGCGACCAACTCGGCACGCCGCCGACCATCGTCTCGGGCGGCAGCGGATCATCAGAGGCGAGCGCGTCCGACTGCTCCTCCCCCGCGAGCAGGGCGACGAGCGGGGGCAACGCTTCGCCGTTGCGGCGGTGGCCCTCCCGTGCAATTTCAACCACGCTGTGGGGCAAGCCCGCCTCGCAGAGCCAGTCGAACGCGGCCCGAGGTTCGCCCTTGCGCGCGGGCATATGCACTGTCGCTCGGCCGCCGTTGCCCACGGCGAAACGAAGCGCCAGTCCGCGCTCGATGATGGGAGCCGATCCCGTGGCGATCCGCAGAAGATCGCGGGTGTGCATGTTCGCGTATTCGCGTCGTGCGTCCGCGAGCGCAGGGTGAGTTTCCCCGATCATCAACAGGTCGTCTGACGCCCGAGATTTCGGCGAGCACGCGAGCTCGCTGACGAGGAAGCTCGCGGTCGACCATTCACCCCCGAGCTGGGCGCGGATGCGCTTGCCGCCAAGAGCCGCGGTCACGAGCCCGAGGGCGTCGATTGACGCAAGCCCAACGTCCTCGAACACGATCCCGCCGAGGCGACGCCACAAGCGATCGGGCGCGCCGATGAGCAGCGTGGCGGCTGCCCGAAGTGCGAAGCCTTCCCGGCCGCGCCTGATGGCTTTCTGAAGCACCGACATCGCGACCCACGGTGACGCCGGTAGCGGATCGAGATCAGGCCGATGCTCACGCTCCGCGATCTTGCGGGCGAGCCGGTTACGGTGGTGGGCGAGAATGTCGGGTCCGTTCATCGAGGCCGCTCCTTGGGCTGGCAAGGGAGGGCGAAGAACGTCTAACCCACTGTTATATTGAGCCTAATACGCTGCTTGTAAAGGAAATTTGCCGCACTCCAGTTCAGCGCCGATCTTTATCAGAACACGCGCCTTGGCGGCGTCTGCACAACACATTTGCCTTTGTTCGTCGAGTTAATCAGTACAATTGTGCGTGAGATCGTGAGGCTCGTACGGTCTATTTCAAATCGAGCGTCATTGTCGCCAAAAATCACTTTGTCTGGAGTAAATGTACCGCGTAAAGTCCCACTATAGCCCGATGCGACGACATATCGCGCCACCATACCAGTTTGTTCGTCGAGCGTGAATTTTATCACTGACGGATTGCCGTCAATCATAAAGGTGCAATCTAAATACACCGGCTCGGCTACGGCTGAACAAGACCACAACATCGGGATTGTGAGAGCCGCGATCTTAAGAAGATGTTTGTTCATTTCATCGCCTCCGAAAGTCAAATTGTCCTCGGGGTTGCCGTCGTTTGACGATGTTCCTGTAGGCGGTAAGTGCTCGGGAAATCGACTGGTTGGTTACCCAATCCGATCCCCTGCGCAGGCCGCCGTAGACTTACCGAATAGGGCAGACCCGTAATTACCGTCAGGGTATCGCCAAACACTTACGGTTTCGTTGAAACTCGTAAGTGATCTCCCTGCATCGCCGACTGGCCGCCTCCTACACCGGGAGCAGGAGGCGGGATGGCGGGCCTACGGGAACGATTTGGGCTGATGGTCGCGGCGCATCGTCGTCGGCGCGGCATGACGCAGGAGGCGCTGGCGGAGGCCGCCGACTTGAGCGTCGACATGGTCTCCAAGATCGAGAGCGGCGCGAGCGGCGCACGTTTTCCGGTGGTCGAGCGGCTGGCCGAGGCGCTTCAGGTCGACCCCGCCGAGCTGTTCACGACGGAAATCCCCAACGGCGCGATCAAGCGCAAGGCGCTTAACGACCTGACGGCGCGGCTGGCTGCGCTGAGCGATCAGGACCTGACGTGGGCTGAGGGCATTCTGGCTGCCGCCCTACGACCTCGGACGAGCGCCGCTGCGACAGCCGAGGCATCAACGAAGGCGACGAAGTCGAGGCGCCCGACGCTGCGGAGCTGAACCTGCTGTTGGTCCCGATCCGGCGGCAAGTTTGACGCCTGCTTCAGGCCGAATGTCGGCGACAGGGCGACGGCCTATGCGGTCGGCATGTCTTTCTACGTTCGCCGAAGTCTTCCTCCACAACCAAATAGCGGATTTGGTTGACGCTGTAGCGAATGCAGCGAACTTCGCTGGTCTCGGACTGTTTACCTATACGGGCGATAAGACAGGACTTTGGTCCCTTGTCTCTACTTGCCGCTAGGACGCGCCGCACGCACCATCTTCATCAGCGCAGCTTCCTTGCCAGCGAGGCGGCTTCTACCGGGTCTCCCCCGCTCCTTTCCCCCGTGAGCGAGGATCGCGTCTCGGAACTCCGCATACTGGCGGGAGGTGAGGTACATTTGCACGACGTGCCTGCGCCCACCCTTGGCCTCTCCCCTGATCATGGCCTCTAACTGGCGGACGTTCTTGCTCTCTGCGGCTGACAGCCATCGTTCAGGTTCATCGCCGACCTTCGGGGCGATAGCTCCCAGCCTTGTCCATCCGATCGCGTTCAGGCGGTTCGTGGAGCGCCTCATGGGACCGAAGGCTTTGTCGATCGCCAACAAGTAGGCGAGCTTCCGCTTCCCCAGCCCAGCGGCCTTGACGGCGTGGGCGAACTCGATTGGGTCTCGGTCACGAAGGGCGCGCAGTGCGCGAGCCAGCTGCATGCACGCCTGATCAGGGCGGCCGGCAAGCTGGACTACCGTATCTGAGAGCTGCCTCGCCGTATCGGTGCCTGCCGTGTTCATCTGCGTCCCTAATGCAGGTACAGCCTCAGCATGGGACATCGCAGATTGATTTGCAGTTAACTGCACACAACAGATACTACCCCCATGTGGTAGTGACACAGGAGGAGCGGCTTGGTGCGCGTAGAGCGTCGCTGACGGCGATCTATGTCGTTCGGGTAGGGTAGTGGCCGGGGCCGGAGTGGGCGCGCTCTGGGGCTGCTTTCCGCCCATTGCTGCGTCGTACAATTGCGCAGGTCTTGGGGTATGAACGCTATGTCCGAACGATCGGTGTCAGACAACAAAAAATGTCCATTTCCTCCGCTCTGCTTCCTTCTCTCTTTATCTCCCGGGAAAGATGAAATTCCTTCCCGGGAAATCTGAGAGATGTGAGCGGAGCGAGCGTGGCTCCCGATGGTTCCTGCTGTCCCATTCCTCTGTCCTCGTATCGCAGTAGGAACAATAGGTGTCTTCTATTGATCTCAATATATACAAGGATCGATCGGATACAGGGAATGGGACAGCTTTCGATCGGCTCCCGATCACAGCGGCAGGCTCTTGTAGATCGCCTTCACAGCCGCAGGCAGGGGTTTCTGTTTCGCCTGTAGGACATGCGCGTATACGCACACCGCCACGTCGGCGAAGACGCGCATGTAGGTGCTGCTCGGAAATTTCATTTTGCGAATGGCCGGCTTGCCGTCGTCTGCTGTCAGTTGCTTCACGTCCTCCCCGGCGAACTCAGCTGCTACATCCATCAGGTGACGGGTCGCGACGACGAAGCGCTTCCAATCGTTCAGCACGCATTTGAAGATTTCGAGTTGATGACCGTCCGGCCATTCCTTGGCGAGGCCGATCAAGCATCCATGTTGCTTGCCGTTCAGCGCGGTTCCGACCTTCGCCTCCCAAATCTTTCGCATGATGTTGGCGAGGGTTTCCGGCGACTGCGTCGGCGTCTCGCCGTCCGCCAGCAGGCGAAGCAAGGTCGCCCGAGGATGCTCCCCCGCGCGCCCAATTTCCCGCTGAAAGGGGCGCGCGTTGGTCCAGCGATGCAGCGTGCGTCGGTCTACGCCGAGATGCTTAGCAAGCTCGTCTTGATGGACGGCCGCCCATTTCAAGCCGCCGCGTTCGATCGGTTCGGAGGCGATCAAGTCGCCGATGATCTTGGCGAGCTTGGCCTTGCGTTCGTCAATGTCGGATTTCAGCATCGTTACGTTTCCGGAACGAATTGACCGGAGCGCGTGCCGCTGCTATGACAGCATTGTCTGACACAACACGCGCTCAAGGCCCTCGCTGGCGGATGAACCCGGCGGGGCTGGCGTCTGAATGTCGCGGTGGGGGACCGCGCGGCTGGCGGACGCCGAACATAGGTCGGTCAATCCGAACGGCCGGTGACACGCAGCTGACACGCTGACGCTTCAAGGCACCTGCTAAACCATTGAAATCCTGCGACGCCGTTGGTAGCATTTGCTAGGTCTTGCCCCTGTTCTTGTTAGATTTCAGAGGCGTTGACATCGTAGGGGTCACAGGTTCAATCCCTGTCGCGCCCACCATCATGTCATTGAAATTATCGAGATTTCGCTATTCTTCGACGGCGATCAGTTCGAAGGTCATCAGGATCGGATTGGCGCCTCGCTTCAGCGGGCCTTCCGCCATGGCGCCGGTGTAATCCACCATGCCGACGTCGAGATGCGCCGCATATGCGCCGCCGTCGTCGCGCACGACCCTGCCGTCGCGGATGAAAACCTCGGTCGCGAAATTCGCGATCTCGCGTCCGTCGTCGAACAAGGCGCCAATGGTGGAGCCGACGCCGCCGTAAATCCTGGCGCGGGAGAGCCCATTGTCGCGCGCAAAACCTTCGAGCGCGGCGTGAAAGCATTGATTGGGCCGCAGCCGGAGGGCGAAGGCGCACTTTTCCGTCTTCGCGCCGCGCGACGGCGCCCGCGCCGGCGCGAACAGTTTGAAATTGGTTTCGCGATCTTCAGCGGCCTCGAAACCGGCGCCGTCGATGCCGAAGGCTTCCACCGTCGCATCCGCGGCCAGACGCGTCTCCTCCGGCAGCACATGGCCGCCGCTGCGCTTGCCGTCCGCCTCGCGCCACAGACCGTGGCAATGGAAGAAGGGCGCGCCGTCCCGGGCGCCGAATGTGAGCGCGCCGCCGTCGAAATGCGTCACGCCGTCTGGCCGGAACGTGTCGGAATAGAAGGCGGCGTTCTTTCCGTCCTTCGACAGCGCGGGCATGACATAGGCGAACGGGCCGAGCGTGAGTTCGCCGATATTGACCGCGCCCGACACGAAGCTTTCGCGCGCGAAGCCATCGCGCAGGGCCTCGACCAGCAGCGCGCCGGCCTTGAGTTGCATGGAAAACGCGCGCCCGCGCCCCTCTGTCGCCATCACGCGCGGCGTCAGCGCCGGCCCGGGTTGCTGCGCCTGCGCCGGCCGCGCCATGTCAGGCGACGCCGTCCACAGTCACCAGGCCCCGCGCCTCGAGTTCGTCCTTGACGAGGCGTTTCGGGATTTTTCCATAGCCGGATTTCGGCAGTTCGTCCCAGAAGAAGAAGCGCTTCGGCATTTTGTAGCGCGGCACTTTCGGCGCGAGATATTCGGCGAGCGCCGCCTCGTCGATCGCCGCGCGGGCCACGCAGACCGCGACGCCGACCTCGCCCCACAACCGGTCGGGCACGCCGAGCACGGCGCATTCGACGATGGCGGGATGGGCGAGAATCTTCTCCTCGATCTCGCGCGGATAGATGTTCGATCCGCCGGAGATGAACATGTCGGACGCGCGCCCGGTGATGTAGACGAACCCCTGTTCGTCCATATGGCCAAGATCGCCGGTGCGGAACCAGCCGTCGCGAAACGCCTTGGAATTGGCGTCGGGATTGTCGAAATAGCCGGCGAACACGCCCGGCCCGATCACGCAGATTTCGCCGGTCTCGAAGGGCTGCAATTCCGCGCCCGCATCGTTCTGGATCGAGACCTGCATGCCTGATCGCTCGTAGCCGCAGGTGCCGAATTTCGTGTTGGCCTGGTCTTCCGGGTCGTGCAGGGCGGGCGGCAGCACGGTGATATTGCCGGTGACTTCGCCCAGCCCGAAATATTGCGTGATGACCTTGCCGAGCTTCTTCAGCGCGTACTTCTGGTCCTCCCGATACATCGGCGCGCCGGCGTAGATCACCGCGCGCAGCGTCGAATGATCGAACCTGTCGACGGCCTCATGCTCGACCAGCATCTTGAGGATGGTCGGCACGGTGAAAATATTGGTGACGCGATATGTCTCGATCAGCCGCCAGGCTTCTTCGACGTCGAATTTCTCGCTTGGCAGCAGAATGGTCGGCGCGCCCCGCGCGACGATGTTGAGCTGGTGGATGCCAGCGCCGTGGCTGAGCGGCGCGACGACGAGCGAGGCGTCTTCGTGCGTCGCGCCGGGCAGGAGATCGGCCAGATGATTGGTCGTCACGAAAGCCATCTGGCCATGCGTCAGCACAGCCGCCTTGGAGCGGCCCGTCGTGCCCGAGGTGAAGAAATACCAGCATGGATCGTTATATTCGACCGCCGCATCCGCGATTCTTTGCCCGCGATGCGCTGCGATCTGCGGCGCGACGTCGCTCTCGCCGAAGGCGCCGGACCTGGTCTGTTCGTCGAGCCGCCAGATGAATTCCACATTCGGCGCGCCCGCGCGAACGGCTTCCGCATGGCCGGGGAAGTCGCCGTGGCAAAGAAAGCCCTTCGCGCGCGAGAACGCGGCGAGGTAGACGACTTCGTCCGGCGTCAGACGAAAATTCGTCGGCACCCAGATCGCGCCGAGCTTGAACGCGGCGAACAGCGAGAAGAACATCTGGGCCGTGTTCTTGGAATGGACGATCAGCGCATCGCCCTTGCCGATCCCGCGCGCCGACAGTGCGGCGGCAAGCGCATTGACGTCGCGCTCGATCGCGACCCAGTTCCAGCTTTTCTCGCCCCAGATCAGTCCCGGCAGATCGGCAAAGCGCCGCGCGTTCTGGCGCAGCGCATGGGCGAGATTCGCCACGCGGTTCGAGGAACGCGCGAAGCCGCCGTGCGACGCTGCGTCGCTCACTTCAACCGCTCGAGGATCGAAACGTAATTGGCGACGCCCGCGCCGCCCATGTTGAACACGCCGGCGAGATTGGCGCCGTCGAGCTGCATGTCGCCGGCCTCGCCGGTCAGTTGCATGGCCGCCATCACATGCTGCGAGACCCCCGTCGCGCCGATCGGGTGGCCGCGCGACTTCAGCCCGCCCGACAGATTGACTGGCAGCTTGCCGCCGCGCCGCGTCACGCCTTCGCGCGCGATCTTCCAGCCTTCGCCCGGCTTGGCGAGGCCCATCGCCTCGTATTCGATCATCTCGGCCATGGTGAAGCAGTCGTGCGTCTCGACGAGGCTGAGGTCGTCGAGCGTGACGCCAGCGTCCTCCTTGGCCTTCGCCCAGGCGCGCCGCGCGCCTTCGAAGGCCGTGAGATCGCGCTTCGACAGCGGCAGATAATCGTTGACCTGCGCCCGCGCGCGGAAGGCGACGGCGCGCCGCATGGTCGCGGCGGTCTCGGCGTCGGCCAGCACGAGAGCGGCGGCGCCGTCCGACACGAGCGAGCAATCGGTGCGGCGCAGCGGCCCGGCCACGCGCGGATTCTTGTCGGAAACGGTGTTGCAGAAATCGAAGCCGAAATCCTTGCGCATGTGCGCGTAAGGGTTGGCGAGGCCATGGACGTGGTTCTTGGCCGCGATCATCGCGAGCTCGGCCGAGCGGTCGCCGTAGCGCTGGAAATAGCTGGACGCGATCTGCCCGAAAATGCTGGCGAAACCGTTCTCGACGCCGCCCTCCTCCTTGCGGTAGCAGGCCGAAAGCAGGATATCGCCAACCTCCGCGGTCGGCGTCGACGTCATCTTCTCCGCGCCGATGACCAGCGCGATCCGGCCGCGGCCGGATTCGATGAAATCCATCGCCGCATAGATCGCCGCCGAACCTGTCGCACATGCGTTCTCCACATGCATGGCCGGCGTATGCGCGAGTTCCGGCAGGGCCGCCGAGACGAGCCCCGCCTCGAAGCCCTGCTTGGAGAAGCCATTGTTGAGAACGCCGACGGTGACGAAATCGACATCCCCCGCGCCGATCCCGGCATCATCGAGCGCGCCCTGCGCCACGCCGGCGATCAGCGCCTCGATATCGGGCGCATCCAGTTTGCCGAACGGCGAATGGCGCCAGCCGACGATGGCGGCGCTTCTGCGGTCAGGTGTCATCGGGCGCTCCTCATGCGCGGAAAAGCAGGAGCCGCGCCCGTCTTGTGCATGATCGGTTTCGCCGCGGCTGCGCCCGCAACCTAGCTGCGACCCGATCCCGACCGCAAGTCGCGGTCCTTTCGTTTCCCTTGCAAATCCCGCTAGGTTGCCCGCTCGGAGGAGAAGCGTATGGCCGCCTACATCATATTCGACGTCGAAATCCGCGACATGGCCCGCTATCAGGATTTCATGGCCGCCGTGAAACCGGCCCTCGAAGCCGCCGGCGCGCGCTACCTCGTGCGCGGCGGGCGTCACGAGGTCTACGAGGGCGACTGGTCGCCGCGCCGTCTCGTCGTCCTCGAATTCCCCTCGAAGGCGGCGGCGGAGGGCTTCTACCACGGCCCGGTCTATCAGGGCCTGAAGTCGATCCGCGACGAATGTTCCTCGGCCAACCTTGTTCTGGTCGAAGGCGTCTGACAGCCATGCGCCCGCCGAATTGACCCCCCTTCCCCGAGGTAGCATTCTAGCTGCACAAGAAATTCGGGAGTCGACGAAATGGCGGGTGGAAACGGGGTGAGCGCCCCCAAAGGCAAGCGGAAGCTCCGCTCGCAGCTCTGGTTCGACAATCCAGAAAACCCCGGCATGACCGCGCTCTATATCGAGCGCTATCTCAATTTCGGCCTCACCCGCGGCGAGTTGCAATCGGGCAAGCCGATCATCGGCATCGCGCAGACGGGTTCGGACCTCTCCCCGTGCAACCGCCACCATCTCGACCTCGCCAAGCGCGTGCGCGAGGGCATCGTGGCGGCCGGCGGCATCGCCTTCGAATTTCCAGTCCATCCGATCCAGGAGACCGGCAAGCGCCCGACCGCGACGCTCGACCGCAACCTCGCCTATCTCGGCCTCGTCGAACTGCTCTACGGCTATCCGCTGGACGGCGTGGTGCTGACGACCGGCTGCGACAAGACCACGCCCGCCTGCATCATGGCCGCCGCGACCGTGAACATTCCGGCCATTGTCCTCTCCGGCGGGCCCATGCTCAACGGCTGGTGGCGCGGGCAGCGCGCAGGCTCCGGCACCGTCGCGTGGAAGGCGCGCGAGGAACATGCGGCCGGCCGCATCACGGCCGACGAATTCATGGACGCGGTCACCTCGTCTGCGCCCTCCGTCGGCCATTGCAACACGATGGGCACGGCCTCCACCATGAATGCGCTGGCCGAGGCGCTCGGCATGAGCCTGCCCGGCTGCGCGGCCATTCCCGCGCCCTACCGCGAGCGCGGGCAGATCGCCTACGAGACCGGCAAGCGCGCCGTCGAGATCGTCTGGGAGGATCTGAAACCCTCCGACATCATCACCCGCAAGGCGCTCGAAAACGTCATCGTCGCCAACAGCGCGATCGGCGGCTCCACCAACGCGCCGATCCACATCAACGCCATCGCGCGCCATGTCGGCGTCGAGCTGAACGTCGAGGACTGGGAAAAGGTCGGGCACAAGGTGCCGCTGCTCGTCAACATGCAGCCGGCGGGCTTCTATCTCGGCGAGGAATATTACCGCGCCGGCGGCCTGCCCGCCGTGATGAACGAACTGATGAAGCGCAAGCTGATCCACGAGGATGCGCTGACCATCAACGGCAGGACGATGGGCGACAATTGCCGGGGCCGCGAAGTCACGGACGCCGATGTCATCAAGCCGATCGACAAGCCGATGATGGAAGACGCCGGCTTCATCATCCTGAAAGGCAACCTCTTCGATTCCGCGGTGATGAAGACCTCGGTCATCTCGAAGGAATTCCGCGACCGCTACCTCTCGAACCCGAAGGACCCGGACGCCTTCGAAGGCCGCGCCATCGTGTTCGAGGGGCCGGAGGACTATCACCACCGCATCGACGACGAGGCGCTCAAGATCGACGAGCACTGCCTGCTGTTCGTCCGCGGCACCGGGCCGATCGGCTACCCAGGCGGCGCGGAGGTCGTGAACATGCAGCCGCCCGCCGCCCTCATCAAGCGGGGGATTACCTCGCTGCCCTGCATCGGCGACGGGCGGCAATCGGGCACGTCGGGTTCGCCGTCGATCCTCAACGCCGCGCCCGAAGCCGCCGTCGGCGGCGGCCTTGCGCTCCTGCGCACCAACGACATCGTGCGCATCGACCTGCGCAAGGGCACGGCGGACATCAAGATTTCGGACGCCGAGCTCGCGCTGCGCCGGGCCGACCTGCAGAAGCGAGGCGGCTTCCCCTATCCGAAGAGCCAGACGCCCTGGCAGGAAATCCAGCGCTCGATGGTCGCGCAATTCGACGAAGGCATGGTCTTGAAGCCGGCGGTCGAATTCAAGGACGTGGCGCATGTCTCGCCGGTGCCACGCGACAATCATTAGTCTTCCCACCCGTCATTGCGAGGAGCGAAGCGACGAAGCAATCCATCCCCTGATGATTCTCTGCTGGATGGATTGCTTCGCTTCGCTCGCAATGACGGACTAGCGAGACAGCCGCATGTCGAACACGCCCGCCCCCATAGGTCCGCCGGTCGACGCGACGCCAGCGCCGCGTCCGGAGCGGCGCGTATTCGACGGCGCCTATGTCCGCCTCGAACCGCTCGCACTGGAACATGCGCGCGATCTCTATGAAGCCACGCATGGCAATGATCGCGAAGACATCTGGCGCTATCTGTTCACCGGCCCCTATCCGGACTTTGCGAGCTTCCAGAACTGGGTCGCCAATGCGGCGCAACTCGCCGATCCCCTCGCCTGGGCCGTGATCGACAAGTCGGGCAGGACGGTCGGCGCGCTCACGCTCATGCGCATCGATCCGCCCAATCGCGCGATCGAGGTCGGCGGCATCACCTTCGGCACGCCGCTGCAGCGTACGACCGGCTCGACGGAGGCGATCTTTCTGCTCGCCCGCTACATTTTCGACGATCTCGGCTATCGCCGTTTCGAGTGGAAGTGCAACGACCTCAACGCGCCCTCAAAGAACGCGGCGCTGCGTCTCGGCTTCTCCTACGAAGGCATGTTCCGCCAGCACATGATCGTGAAGGGCCGCAGCCGGGACACGGCCTGGTTCGCCATGCTCGATGGAGATTGGCCCGCCCGCCGCAAGGCGTTCGAGACCTGGCTTGCGCCCGGCAATTTCGACGCGGACGGCAAGCAGCGCGCAAGCCTCGGCGCGCTGATGGGCGCGGGCGGCCTCGGATGATCCTGCGTCGCGCGACGGACGACGATTGCGCCGCGCTGGAAGCGTTGCAGCGCGCCGCCTATGCCGAAAACGAGCGCATCCTCGGCGCGACGCCCATCCCCTTGCAGGCGGACTACGCAACGATCCTGCGCGACATGGAAGTCTGGCTTGCCGGCCCGCGCAACAATCCAGACGGCGCGCTGGCGCTCGAATTCCGCGACGGCGACATGCTGATCTGGAGCGTCGCGACTCACCCGAAGGCGCGCGGAACGGGCGTCGGGCGCGGCCTGCTGGCGCTCGCCGAGAAGCGCGCCCGCGACGAGAAGCGCGGCGTCATCCGCCTCTATACGGCAAGCCTCTACCTCTCGAATATCGAATGGTACGCGCGCCACGGCTTTGTGGAGGAATCGCGGGAGGCGATGTCCGATCGCATCCGCGTCAACATGATCAAGAAACTGGATCAGGGAGAGTAAGATGGCCGGCAGGTTGAAGGGCAAGATCGCGTTCTGCACGGCGGCGGGCGCCGGCATCGGTCAGGCGACCGTGCAGCGCTTCCTTGAGGAAGGCGCGCATGTGATCGCCACCGATCTCAACGAGGCGCTGCTCGCCCCGCTGAAGGGCGCCGACTGCCGCAAGCTCGACGTGCTCTCGACCGAGGCGGTCGAGGCCATGGCGAAGGAGATTGGCGGCATCGACATTCTCTTCAACTGCGCCGGCTTCGTGCATCACGGCACGGCGCTGACGACGAGCGACGATGAATGGGACTTCTCGTTCAACCTGAACGTGAAGAGCATGCACCGCACGATTCGCGCCTTCCTGCCCGGCATGATCGCGCGCGGCGGCGGCTCCATCGTCAACATTTCATCGATCGCCTCATCGGTGCGCGGCCTGCCGAACCGGCACGTCTACGGCGCGTCCAAGGCGGCGGTGATCGGCCTGACCAAGGCGGTGGCGGCCGATTTCATCGGCAAGAACATCCGCTGCAACGCCATCGGGCCGGGCACGGTGCAGAGCCCCTCGCTCGACCAGCGCATCGAGACGCTGGCGGCGACCAACGGCATCACGCAAGCCGCAGCGCGCGAATCCTTCGTCGCACGTCAGCCGATGGGGCGCCTCGGCACGGCGCGCGAGATCGCCGACATCGCCGTCTATCTCGCATCCGACGAAGCCGCATTTACGACCGGCCAGATGTACATGGTCGACGGCGGCATGACGATTTGAGAACGACGCCGGGAAACAAGCTCCCCTCCCCGCTGTGGGGAGGGGGAGGGGGTCGCGCAATCTTGCGAGAACTGCCGTCTGTCAAACAGCGCCAATCCGGCAGGATTGCGCGACCCGCAACCTCAACCCTCTCCCACAAGGGGGGAGGAAGCATCATGTCAGCGCGACACCAGTTCCACGCGCACGGGCGCGACGCCCGAGGCCTTCATGCCGAGCACGCCCGCGGCGCCCGTGGACACGTCGACGATGCGACCGCGCACGAAGGGGCCGCGATCGTTGACCGTCACCACCACCGAACGCTTGTTGCGCAGGTTGGTCACGCGGATCTTCGAGCCGAACGGCAGCGAACGATGCGCTGCGGTCAGATGGCCGACATGGCCGCCGCTCGCCGTGCGACCGCGGCCGCCGTAATAGGACGCCTTGCCGGTCCAGGAAGCTTCGGCGGCGCCGGTGGCGAGCATGGTCATGCCAAGAACAATCGCAGTCTTCTTCAAAATCAACTCCTGAAAGGACGGGGCTTTTCAGCCGAGAAGCGTCTGTTGATGGGAGGATGCGGGCAGAATGAGGCGGGGCGGGCCGCATTCCGCTCGAATAGATCGCCACGCAAGCTCGGCTCAATAGCCTCATCTCGCACTTGCGTAATCTTTACAGAGCTTTGGCCATCGTCAAATTTGACGTGGCGAAATTACAACAGAACTCGAAAAACAGGGGAAACGCGATGAAAGTGCTCGTCACCGGCGCGGCCGGCATGATCGGCCGCAAGTTCTGCCAGCGGATCGCCAGGGACGGCGGCATCGGCGGCAAGCCCGTCACGGCGTTGCACATGGTCGACGTCTTCGCAGCCGGCGACCTGCCGGGCGCTGCTTTCAAGGTCACGAGCGAGGCCGCCAATATCGCCGACCGCGCGCTGGCGCCGCGACTGATGGCCGACCGCCCCGACCTGATCGTGCATCTCGCCGCGATCGTGTCAGGCGAGGCGGAGATCGATTTCGACAAGGGCTACGCCGTCAATCTCGACGGCACGCGCTACCTGTTTGACGCGATCCGCGCCGAGAACATCCTGTCCGGCGGCCAATACAAGCCGCGCGTCGTGTTTTCCTCATCCATCGCCGTGTTCGGCGCGCCCTTCCCGGACCCGATCCCGGACGAATTCCACCTGACGCCGCTGACCAGCTACGGCGCGCAGAAGGCCTGCGGCGAATTCCTGCTGGCGGATTTTACGCGCAAGGGCTTCTTCGACGGCGTCGGCTTGCGTTTCCCGACCATCTGCGTGCGGCCCGGCAAACCAAATGCCGCGGCGTCCGGCTTCTTTTCCAACATCATCCGCGAACCGCTGGTCGGTCTGAAAGCGATCCTCCCGGTCGCCGAGACTGTCCGGCACACCCACGCCACGCCGCGCGCGGCGGTGAATTTCATCCTGCACGCGGCGACCATCGACGGCGAGAGGATCGGCCCGCGCCGCAATCTCTCCATGCCCGGCGTCTGCGTGACCGTCGGCGAACAGATCGATGCGCTGCGGCGCGTCGCCGGCGCCGACGCTGCATCGCTGATCGAGCGCAAGCCCGACGAAGCCATCATGAAGATCGTCTCGGGCTGGCCCGAGCGCTTCGAGGCGCGCCGCGCGCGCGAACTCGGCTTCGTGGCGGAGACATCGTTCGACGACATCATCCGCGCGCATATCGCGGATGAACTGGGTGGAAAGGTGGGAGGCTGAGGCGACGGCGGCCGGGAGCGCCGGCTTCGAGCCGGCCTTTCGAGGAAGCAGGCGGGACGCGGGCTTGCCGGCCGGAGGCCGGCGGTCCCGGCGCCCTGCGTGCTCTCACATCTTCCGGAAGCCGAGCTTTTTGCCGCCTTCCTTCGGATCCTTCTGCCAGGACTGGTCCTGCTCGTACTCGAAATTGGCGTGATGCCCCTTGCGTGCGCGCAGCATCAGCTTGCCGCCCGCATAGGACCAGGCGACGGGGTCGAAGACCGCGATGCCGTTGTCGCGGCAGGCGGGAGCGAGCTGCGCCCTGCCGCCGGGCTGGAGCGTCAGCATGCAGCCCGTGTCCTTGTTGCCCTCGCGCAGCACGGAATAGCGGCCGGGCATTTCGGCCGCCGGCACGCTCGGGCCGCGCGGCGCGGCGGTCTGCGCCTCGCGATGCTGCGCGGGCTTGCGCGCTTCATTGGCGGCGGTGAGCGCATAGAATTCGCCCTTCGGCCCCTTCGCGCTGAGTTCGCCATTGTCGGACGCAAACGCGAGCACTGCGGCGCCGCCCTTGTCGAGCAGTTCGATTCGATCAGGCGCGGGCAGTTTCCAGCCCGCGACCTTCGCAAGGCCGGGCATGGCGTGCCGGCAGCCCGGCGGCATGCCGAGCGCATGGCCGCCGGCGTGCGCCTCGCTGCGCAACTGGATAGTGCATTCGCGTCCGGCGCCCTGGCTCAGGCGCCACACGCCGGTTGCGCCCTGCTCGCTCTTCGCGTCGAGAGCGAAGGCGGGCGACGCCGCCACGATCGCGAGGGCCAGACAGGCCCGGGGGGAAAATCGCCCAGCCAGATAGGGGTTCAGCCGCTTCATCAAAATTTCTCCCTGCGTCGCCCGCTCAGCGCGCACGCCGCGTGGCCGGCCACGGCGTCTCGGCGACAGGCGTCAACGGCCCGCGGCCACCAATGAATGATCTCAAATTGTCGACAACGAGCTGTCCCATCGCATCTCGCGTGTGTTTCGTGCCCGATCCCACGTGCGGGAGCAAGACCACGTGCTCCATTTCGATCAGCTCTTTCGGCACATTCGGCTCGTCTTCGTAAACGTCGAGGCCGGCAGTCAGTATCTTGCGGTCGCGCAGCGCCGCAATCAGCGCGTCCTGATCGCAGACCGAACCGCGCGCGACATTGATGAAGACGCCGTTCGGCCCCAGCGCCTCCAGCACTTCGGCGTTGACCAGATGCTTCGTCTCCGGACCGCCTGGCGTGATCGCCACGAGAATGTCGCAGGCGCGCGCCATGCCGGCGAGCGTCGGAAAATAGAGATAGGGCGCATCGTCCTGCGCGCGCCTGCCGTGATAGACGACCTTCATGCCGAAGGCTTCCGCGCGCCGCGCGATCGTGCGCCCGATTCGCCCCAGGCCGAGTATGCCGACCGTCCGGCCGCGCAGCGACGCCGTCAGCGGAAACGGCGCCTTGGGCCAGCGCCCTTCGCGCACATATCGGTCCGCCTGCGGCAATTGCCTGACGGCGGCGAGCATGAGGCCGAAAGTCGTGTCGGCGACCTCTTCGTTGAGCACGTCGGGCGTGTTGGTGACGACGATCCCGTGCTTGCCGGCCCATTCGGCGTCGATGTGATCGTAGCCGACGCCGAACGACGAAACGATTTCGAGATTCGGAAAGCGGCTCATGACGGCGCCATCGACCTTCGCGTGGCCGCCGCCGCTCGCTATCCCCCGGATACGCGGCGCAATTTCCGTCAGCGTCTTCTCGCGGTCGCCCTCTTCCCACAATTTGTGCAGGCGCGAACAGCCGGCGACGCCCTCGACCACCAGCGGCGGCATCGGGTTGAACATCAGAGTTTCAAAGTCGGACACGTCGCCTCCACCCGGGCTTGCTTGCGCCGCCCAATGCATTGCGCCGCCCAATGCCTTGCGCCGCCCAATGCATCTCGCGCGCATTTGCATGCTTGCATTTTACTGCGTCGCCTGCATCATGCGCGAGCGACCGGACAGCGGCAAGCAGCCGACTGAACCATGATCGCAAGAGGCGCGCAAAGACGCCCTGGGGAGGAAGTCTGCATGGCGTCTGTCGAAATTCGCGACGTGCGCAAGGCCTATGGGTCGACGGCGGTCATCCATGGCGTCAATGTCGATATCAAGGACGGCGAATTCGTGGTGCTGGTCGGCCCCTCGGGCTGCGGCAAGTCCACGCTGCTGCGCATGATCGCGGGCCTCGAGAACATCACCGGCGGGCAGATCCTGATCGGTGGCCGCGTCGTCAACGACGTTCCGCCGAAAGAGCGCGACATCGCCATGGTGTTCCAGAATTACGCGCTTTATCCGCACATGACCGTCTACGACAACATGGGCTTCTCGCTGAAGTTGCGGAAGGCGGACAAGGCCGAGATAGAAACGCGCGTGGCGAAAGCCGCCGACATTCTCGGCCTCAAACCGCTGCTCGACCGCTATCCGCGCCAGCTTTCAGGCGGCCAGCGCCAGCGCGTCGCGATGGGCCGCGCCATCGTGCGCAATCCGCAGGTCTTTCTGTTCGACGAGCCGCTTTCCAATCTCGACGCCAAGCTGCGCGTGGCCATGCGCACCGAGATCAAGGAATTGCATCAGCGCCTGAAGACCACGACGGTCTACGTCACGCACGACCAGATCGAGGCCATGACCATGGCCGACAAGATCGTCGTCATGCACGACGGCATCGTCGAGCAGATCGGCGCGCCGCTCGAACTCTACGATCGGCCCGACAACATGTTCGTCGCCGGCTTCATCGGCTCGCCCTCGATGAATTTCGTGCGGGGCAAGCTCGGCTCGGAGGGCGGCCGATCGGTATTCAGATCCGATGCCGGGCTTTCGCTCCCGGTCGCCAAGGCGCCGGCCGCCAGCGATGGCAAGCCTGTGGTGCTGGGCGTGCGGCCTGAGCATCTGTCGGCGGCCGGCGACGGCGCAGCCGTCAACGTCGTCGTGGTCGAGCCCATGGGTTCGGAAACGCAGGTCGTCGCCAAGAGCGGCGAGCAGGAACTGATCTGCCTGTTCCGCGACCGCATCATGCCGAGCCCCGGCGACACGATCCGGATCGCTTGCGATCCCGGTCTCGTCCACCTGTTCGACCCGGACAGCGGCAAGACCCTGGCGGCGTGAGCCGCAGACAAGAGACGCTCGCGACCTGACCGGGCGCGCGCCGAAACATCAAAACGGAGGGAACAACATGACCCTGATTACGCGTCGTTCGATGCTGCAGAGCGCAGCGGCGGCGGGCCTTGCCGGCGGCACATTGCTCGACATGGCCCGCGCCTTCGCGCAGGAAAGCCCCTGGAAGCCGGAAGCCGGCGCCACCCTCAACGTGCTGCGCTGGAAGCGCTTCGTTCAGGCCGAGGACGACGCTTTCATGAAGATGGTCGACGCCTTCTCCAAGGCGATGAACGTCAAGGTCAACATCTCCAACGAGAGCTTCGACGACATCCAGCCCAAGGCCTCGGTCGCCGCCAACACGGGCACGGGTCCGGATCTGATCTGGTCGCTGCACTCGACGCCGCAGCTCTTTCCCGAAAAGTGCCTGCCGATGCAGGACGTCGCCGATTATCTCGGCAAGAAATACGGCGGCTGGTTCCCCGCGGCCGAAGCCTACGGCAAGTCGGGCGGCAAGTGGGTCGCCATTCCCGTGGCGGTCAACGGCGGCTACCTCAACTACCGCATTTCCTCGATGAATAAGGCCGGCTTCAAGGAGATGCCCAAGGACATGCCGGGCTTCCTCGAGCTGTGCAAGGCGCTGAAGAAGAACAACACGCCCTCGGGCTTCGCGCTCGGCCACGCCACCGGCGACGCAAACGCCTGGATCCACTGGATCCTGTGGAGCCACAACGCCTGGCTCGTCGACAAGGACGACAAGATCATCATCAACTCGCCGGAGACGGCCAAGGCGCTCGAATATTGCAAGGCGTTGTCGGACACTTTCATTCCGGGCTGCGCGTCCTGGAACGATTCGTCCAACAACAAGGCGTTCCTCGCCGGAGACCTGCACCTCACGGCCAACGGCATTTCGATCTATGTGGCGGCCAAGACGGCCGGCAAGGGCGGCGACGCCAAGATGAAGGAACTGGCCGAGGACATCGACCACGCCTATTTCCCGATCGGCCCGCTGGGCAAGCCCGCCGAACTCCAGCTCGCCTTCCCGATCTTCGGCTTCAACTTCACCAAGGTTCCGAACACCACGAAGGCGTTCGTGGCCTTCATGATGGAAGCGCAGAACTACAATCCCTGGCTGATCGGCGCGGAAGGCTATCTGTCGCACACGCTGGCGGCCTATGACGCCAACCCGGTCTGGACGGCCGACCCGAAGACGACCGTGTTCCGCGACGCGGCCAAGCGCACGCTGCCGGCCTCGGGCCTCGGCACGCTGAGCCCGAAGGTGGCCGCAGCCATGGCGGAATTCATCGTCGTCGACATGTTCGCGCGCTACTGCACCGGACAGGAAGACGTGAAGACCACCATGAAAACGGCCGAACGCGCAGCGCAGCGCATCTTCAGGTAGTCCACGAACCCGCTCCCTCCCCCCTTGCGGGGGAGGGCTAGGGTGGGGGGTCGGGAAATCCTGCGACAGCGCGCGTATGTCACAGCGCTCGCCTCGCAGGATTTCGCGGCCTCCTCCCCCGCCCCGCCCCACGAGGGGCAGGGGAGAGCGCGCATTGATGGCGCAAAGCTGAACGGGAAACCTTCATGACCGACGCGGCGATCGCCAACACCGCAACCGGCCGTTCGACGTGGGAGCGCCTGCGCTCGCATCGCGACTGGCTCGGCTTCTGGTTCATGCTGCCGGCCGCCGGCATTTTGCTGCTCTTCCTCGCCTATCCGCTGTGCCTGGGCGTATGGCTCTCCTTCACCGACGCCAAGATCGGCAAGTCCGGCTCCTTTGTCGGCCTCGAGAATTACGACTGGCTGTCGGACGACAAGATCTTCTGGGGCGCGGTCGCCTTTACGGTCGGCTACACCGTGCTGGCCTCCATCGTGAAATTCGCGCTCGGCCTCTATCTCGCGCTTCTGCTCAACAAGAACCTGCCGTTCAAGGCGCTGCTGCGCTCGATAGTCCTGATCCCCTACATCGTGCCGACAGTCCTTTCGGCCATCGCCTTCTGGTGGATCTACGATTCGCAATTCTCGATCATCTCATGGTCGCTCAACAAGCTTGGGCTGATCGACTACAACATCAACTTTCTGGGCGACCCCTGGAACGCCCGCTTCTGTCTGATCGTCGCCAACATCTGGCGCGGCGTCCCCTTCGTCGCCATCACCCTGCTCGCCGGCCTGCAGACAGTCTCGCCCTCGCTCTATGAGGCGGCCACAATCGACGGCGCCTCGCGCTGGCAGAATTTCCGCTTCGTCACCTATCCCTTGCTGACGCCGATCATCGCCGTCGTAATGACTTTCTCGGTGCTGTTCACCTTCACCGACTTCCAGCTGATCTGGGCGATGACGCGCGGCGGCCCTGTCAACGCGACGCATCTGATGGCGACGCTCTCCTACCAGCGCGCCATTCTCGGCGGCAATCTCGGCGAGGGCGCAGCCATCGCAACCGCCATGATCCCCTTCCTGCTGGCGGCGATCATGTTCTCGTGGTTCGGCCTGCAGAAGCGCAAATGGCAACAGGGCGGCGACAATGACTGACCCCAGCAATCTGTCCCAGTCGCTGGCCAAGGCGAATCTGGCCGACGCATCCGAGGGCATGAGCTATCTGGAGACGCTGCCGCAGCGCGTGGTGACGACCTGGATTCCGCTGACCCTCATCCTGATCGTGCTGCTGTTTCCATTCTACTGGATGGTTCTCACCGCCATCAAACCGGACGAGCAGCTCATCGACATGAACACCTACAACCCGTTCTGGGTCGTGGGGCCGACGTTCAAGCACATCTACAAGCTGCTGTTCGAGACGCGTTATCCGCTGTGGCTGTGGAACACCATGTATGTCTCGGTGCTCGCCACCTTCGTGTCGCTCTTCGCCAGCGTCATGGCCGCCTACGCCATCGTGCGTCTGCGCTTCACCGGCGCGCAATTGACCGGCGGGCTGATCTTCCTGGCTTATCTCGTGCCGCCGTCGATCCTGTTCATTCCGCTTGCGACGATCGTGCAGAAATACGGCCTGTTCGATTCGCCGATGGCGCTGGTGCTGGTCTATCCCACCATCCTCATTCCCTTCTCGACATGGCTGCTGATGGGCTATTTCAAGACCATCCCCTACGAACTCGAGGAATGCGCGCTGATCGACGGCGCCTCGCGTATGCAGATCCTCACCCGCATCATCCTGCCGCTGGCGGTGCCGGGCCTCATTTCCGCGGGCATCTTCTCGCTCACCTTGTGCTGGAACGAGTTCATCTACGCGCTGACCTTCATTACCTCGGTGCAGAACAAGACCGTGCCCGTCGCCATCGTCAACGAATTCGTCGACGGCGACATCTATCGCTGGGGCTCGCTGATGGCCGGCGCGCTGGTCGGCTCCCTGCCGCTGGTGATCCTGTATTCGTTCTTCGTGGAATATTACGTCTCGGCGATGACCGGCGCGGTGAAGGAATAATGAATCAGGCTCTCGTCGACCGACTGTTGATCCGCGAAACCATCGAGAACTGGGCGGTCTGGCGCGACGCCGGCGACTGGGCGCGTTTCCGCACCGTCTGGACCGACGACGGCCACATGATGGCGACCTGGAAGCAGGGCTCTGCTGACGAGTTCATCGCCGCTTCCATCGAAGGCTGGAACAAGGGCGTCAGCATCCTGCATTTTCTCGGCGGCTCCTCGATCGACGTCGCGGGCGACCGCGCCATCGCGCAGACCAAGATGACCATCTCGCAGCGCGGCCCGGTCGACGGCGTGATCTGCGACATCGTCTGCACCGGCCGTTTCTACGATTTTATGCTGAAGGTGGATGGCGCGTGGCGCGTGCGCCTGCGCCAGCCGATCTACGAGAAGGACCGGCTCGATCCGCTCGATCCCGCCGCCCGTCTCGAACTGGACAAGAGCCTGCTCGACTCATTCCCGGTCGGCTACCGCCACCTCGCCTATATCCAGACGAAGATCGGCTATCAGGTGAAGCGCGACATGCCCGGCCTCAAGGGCCCGGAGGTCGAGGCGCTCTATGCGCGCGGCAAGGGCTGGCTCGCGGGCCAGCCGCTGTAAACCTCACGCGCCTTTGACGACGCGCTCGCGATAGAAGAGATACAGTCCGGACGTCACCACGATCCCCGCGCCGAGCGCCGTGTAGAACCCCGGAACGTCGCGGAAGACGAGGAAGCCAAGCGCGGTCATCCAGACGATCTGCGTATAGACGTAGGGCGCGAGCACGGCCGCCGGCGCGAGGCCGTGGGCGTGGATCAGCAGGAAATGGCCGAAGCCGCCGAAGCAGCCGAGCGCGGCGAGGCCGAGCCACACGCCCCACGATTGCGGCCATTGCCAGAAATACGGCAGGAAGGGCGTCAGCACGACGACGCCCGAGACGGCGCCGAAGAAATTCGTCGTCGCCGGCGGATCGGTCGCCGCCAGCATGCGCGTGAACATGTTGTAGAAGGCGTAGCAGAACAGGCTGCCGATCGTGTAGATCATGCCCGGCTGCAAGGCGCCGATGCCCGGCCGCACCACCACCAGCACGCCGATGAAGCCGACGAAGATCGCCGCAAGGCGCCGCGGTCCGACCCATTCGCCGAGAATCGGACCGGCCAGCAGCGACAGCACCAGCGGCAGCGCGAAGCCGACTGCCATCGTGTCGGCGAGCTGCAGATGTTTGAGCGCCAGAAAGTTGAACAGCGTGGACGAGAACAGCAGCAGCGCGCGCACGCATTGCAGTACCGGCCGCCGCGTGCGCAGCGAGCCCGTCGCCCGCCACGGATTGGTGAAGACCAGCGCGAGAATGGTGGCCCCGACATAGCGCGACCACACGACCTCCCAAACCGGCACATGGCGCCCGAGCCATTTGCCCGTCGTGTCCAGACAGGCGAAGCAGATCAGCGCGCAGCACATCAGCAGAATGCCGCGCTGCCGCAGCTTCAGTTCGGCGGCGTCGGTCACATCGAGCGAGGCGCGCGGCGCCTTGCCCGCTTTTGCGCTGTCCGGCGTGGTGGTCATGCCGGCCTTGTAGACGCGCCGGCGCGCGGGCGCGACCCATGATCGCCCGGAAGCGGCGACTGTCCGCCATGTCCGGCCCGCATGGCTTTGGGTTAGCGCTCCCGCGCGCGCGCGCTGTCGTGCCAACGCCCGAGCGCCAGTTTCGCCAGCAGGGCGAACAGCGCGTAAATCGCTATGCCCGTCAGCGAGATCAGCGCCAGCGCGGCGAACATGCGCGGAATGTTGAGGCGGAAGCCGGCCTCGGTGATACGGAAGGCGAGCCCCGTGCCCTGCCCCGCCGCGCCCGCCGCGAGTTCCGCGACGATGGCGCCGATCAGCGCCAGCCCGCCGGCGATACGCAGGCCGGAAAAGAAATACGGCAGCGCCGCCGGCAGCCGCAGCCAGATCAGTTGCTTCCAGCGCGAGGCGCGGTAGAGCTCGAACAGGTCGAGCAGATTGTGATCGGTCGAGGCGAGGCCGAGCGCCGTGTTCGACAGGATCGGAAAGAAGGCGACGATGAAGGCGCAGACCAGCACCGCCGTCGACGGCTCCAGCCACACCAGCAGCAGCGGCGCGATGGCGATGACCGGCGTCACCTGCAGGATGATCGCGAACGGCAGGAAGGCGCGCTCGATCCAGCGCGATTGCGCGAGCAGGATGGCAAGCCCGACGCCGCCGACAATGGCGAGCGCGAGCGCCTCGAAGGTGATGGTGAGCGTGACCATCAGCGAGGCCGAAAGCAGCGGCCAGTCCTTGACGAGCGTGGCGAGGATCACGCTCGGCGCCGGCAGGATGTAGGGCGGAATTTTCGCCAGCGCGACGACGGCTTCCCATGCGAGGAGGAAGAGGACGAAGACGCCGACGGGCAGACCGATGTCGAGGAGGCGGCCGGACCGCGAGCCTTCAGCCTCGCTCGTCCTCGCGTCGTCTTTGCGAGCCTGAAGGCTCGCGGTCCGGTCTTCGCTCATGCGGCGACCTCGCTCGCGCGGTCGAGTGCGGCCGAGGCGCGCCGGCAGCTTTCGGCGAATTGCGGCGACAGGCGAAACGCCGCATCGCGCAGGTCCGGCCCATCGACGTCTATCGTCTCCACGACGCGTCCCGGACGCCCGGAAAAGACCGCGATCCGCGACGACAGATAGACGCTTTCGAACACCGAATGCGTGACGAAAACGACGGTCGTCTTCAGATCGCGCGCCAGCGCCAGAAGGTCGTCGTTCAATTTGAAGCGCGTGATCTCGTCCAGCGCGGCGAAAGGCTCGTCCATCAGCAGAAGCGGCGGTCGCGTGACGAGCGCGCGCGCGACCGACACGCGCATGCGCATGCCGCCGGAAAGTTCGCGCGGATAGGCTTTCGCGAAGCGGGAGAGTCCCACGCCCGCGAGCGCGGCATCGATGCGCGCCTGAGCATCGCGTTCGCTCACGCCGGAAAGCCGCAGCGGCAAGTAGACATTGTGCGCGACATCGGCCCAGGGCATCAGCGTCGGCTCCTGGAACACGAAGCCGACCTGCGGTCGCACGCCGTCGCGCCACGCGATGCCGCCCGACGTCTGGCGGGCGAGCCCCGCAATCATCCGCAGCGCCGTCGACTTGCCACAGCCCGACGGCCCCAGCAGCGAGAGGAATTCACCGTCGCGCACGTCGAGATCGAGACCCTCGAGCGCGACGACGCCGCTCGCGAAGGATTTCGAGACGGCGCTCAGGCGGACGAGCGGAACGTCGCCCGCCGTCATGCGAATTTACGGATGCACGGCGCTTCCCCTTCCCCTTGCGGGAAGGGGTTGGCGGTCGACTGGGTCCAGTCTCGCGATATTGACGACCCGGCTACCTCCGCCCTGACCCTCCCCGCGAGGGGGAGGGAGGCGCGCGCTTGCGATGCGCCGCAGCTCATTGCTTCGGCCGCAGGTCAACGCCCACGCCCTTGTTCACGAATTGCAGCGTGTAGGACTTCGTGTAGTCGAGCCCGGCGTCGACCACGCCCGCTTTCACCATCTTGTCGAAGAAGCTCTTCATCCGCGCATCCGTCATCGCGCCGATGCCGCCCTTCAGCGAGTCGCCGGAATCGACCACGCCGTGTTTCTTCATTTCCGCAATCGAGAACGCGATCTGCCCGTCGGTGATCTCGGGATTGTCCTGTCTGATGAGCGCATTCGCGGCTGCATTGTCGCCGTAGAGATAATTGTACCAGCCGATGGCGGACGCATCGACGAAGCGCTGCACGATGTCGGGCCGCTTTGCGACAAGTTCGGCGCGCGTCTCGATCGTCGTCGAATAGGAATCGTAGCCGTGGTCCGCGACAAGGAAGACGTTCGGCTTGAAGCCGCCCTGTTTCCCGACCTCGTAGGGCTCGCTCGTCAGATAGCCCTGCTGCACGGATTTCGTGTCGGCGATGAAGGGAGCGGGATTGAAGCTGTAGGGCTTCACCTTCTCCTCGCGAAAACCGTAAGTCTGCTTCGCCCACTGGAAGACGGTGACGAGATTGTCCTTGCCGACGAAATAGGCGCTGGCGTTTTTCAGATCCTCGATCCTGTCGAGCCCGACGCCGGGATGCGACATGTAGACGATGGGATCCTTCTGGAACATGGAGGCGACAGCCAGCGTCGGCACGCCTTCCTTTACTGCGTCCAGCGCCTGGATCATGTTGGCGCCCATGAAGAAGTCGACCTTGCCCGAAACCAGCAACAGCCGGTTGTTGGCCTGCGGTCCGCCGGGAACGATCTTCACCTCGAGCCCATATTTCGCGTAGGTGCCGTCGGCGACCGCCTGGTAGAAGCCGCCGTGCTCGGCCTCGGCCAGCCAGTTGGTGGCGAAGGACACTTTGTCGAGCGCGCGGGCGGGCGGCGCGACAAGTGCGCCGAGGACGGCCAGCGCCGCCAGAAACGATTTCAGTTTCACCGAACCTCCTCGGCCGATGCGGGCCCCCCGGATTTGCTATGCAGATTTGTGGCCGCTGTGCGAGCCGAGCGCAAGAAGGGCCTTGGACCGCGCGCCTTCAGGCTCGCTTTGGACCGTCGAAGCGAACCTGAAAGCGTGCGGTCCAGCTAGCGATCCTGGATGAGATTCTTCTCCAGACGCAAGGCCGGCGCGCCATCTTCGTAATAATCCTCGACGCGGGAGAAGATCGCATAGTCGGCGCCTTGATAGAGCCGTAGCGCCCGGACATTGTCTTCGCGCGATTCCAGCCGCAGCGTCCGGCAGCCGCGACGCAGCGCTTCCGTCTCGCAGGCCGTAAGCAGCGCTCTGCCGACGCCGCGCTGGACGTTCGGCGCGCGCGCCAGCGAGAAGAGACGCGCCAGCCGCGAGTTGCGCCTGAACTCGACCAGCCCGTAGCCGACGATCCGCGCTCCGCTTGCGGCGACGATCAGGGTGCAGGATGCGCTCGCCATGCGCCCGCGAAAGGCGCGGCGCGTCAGACGGTCGGTCGCGAAAGCCGCATCCTCGATCTCGACCAGCCGGTCGAGATCCGAAAGGCGCGCGCGGCGAAAAACTAGGGCTTGTTCGACCAGGGGAAGGTCCAGGTTTCCGTCAGCGTGCGGCCGCCCGCACGCAGGAACACCCTTATATCGGCCGGATGACCGTTTGGCGTCTGCACGTCGACGAAGGCGCGGATGCCCTTGACGTGCGGATTGGCCATCGGGAAGGCGCGCAGCACGGACCCGTGCGAGATCGAGGCGACGACTTCGACCAAGCCGGTGTCGGGCGCGTAATATTCGAGATCGCCGCCGGAAAAGTCGATGATGAAGCGTCGCGAGCCGTCTGGCGGCGTCTCGCGCGAACCGAGCGCGCGCGCGGTCGTCTGGAAGGTGTTGACCGTGCGCCCGTTCGGCGAAAGCCGCGGCATGTCGAGCGTGGAGATGATCTTGTAGCCGACCGAATACGGCGTTCCGGGCGCCGCCCCCTCGTTGGCGACGAACGAGGCGACGATATTGTCGTTCGTCTCGTCGGTCGTCGGCAATTCCACGAGTTCGACCCGCCCCTCGCCGAACGAATCTGTGGGCTCGATCCAGTAGCTCGGCCGCGTCTGGTAGGCGAGTTCCAGATCCTGATAATGGTCGAAATTGCGGTCGCGCTGCATCAGGCCGAAGCCGCGCGGGCTCTTGTCCAGGAACGACGTGATCGACACCGAGGTCGGGTTGCGCAGCGGTCGCCACAGCCACTCGCCGCTGTCGTTGTGAACCTGCAGCCCGTCCGAATCGTGCAGTTCAAACCGGAAGTCGGGATTGGGCCGCCGGTCGTTCTCGCCGAGGAAATACATCGAGGTCAGCGGCGCGATGCCGAACTTCACGCCGGGCCGGCGCGCAAACAGCGTCGCGTTGATCTCCATCGCCGAATCCTGGCCGGGATCGAGATCGAAGCGATAGGCGCCCGTCACCGACTGGCCGTCGAGCAGCGCATAGAAGGTCGCTTTCTCGGCCTTCGGCCCGGGCGTCTCGATCCAGAACTCGCGGAAGAAGGGGAATTCTTCCTGGTTGGCGCCGGTCTCGACGGCCAGCCCGCGCGCGGAAATGCCGTAGCTCTGCCCGCGGCCGAGAAAGCGGAAATAGCTCGCGCCGATGAAGGAGCAGGCTTCGTCGTAGACGCGCGGATTGTTGAGCGGATAGTGCAGGCGGAAGCCGGCGAAGCCCGTGTTGACGGGCAATTGGCGCTCGAATTTCGTCCGGCCGTAGTCGAACAGCCCCGCCGAATAGGGAATCGGCGTGGCGATGCCGTCGCGAATCAGGTTGATCGTCACCGGCCGACGGAAGATATGGCCGAGATGGAAGACATGCAGCCGGAACGGGCTGTTGGCGAAAAAGGCCTTGTCCGGGCGAAACCGGATGTCGCGCCAGCCGTCGAAGTCCAGCGTCTCGAGACCGTCGGGGAGTTTGGCGATCGTCGCGTCGAACGGCGCGTCGGCCAGTTCACGCGCGCGCTTGACGACATCCTCGAAAGCGAATTTCGGCGCGGGCGCGCCAGGCTTCGGCGCGGGCTTGGGCTGCGCGGGATTGGGCTGCGCGACCGCGCCGGACCAGGCGAGCGTGCCGGTGGCGAGCGCGCCTGCGCCGAGGGCGGCGGCGCCGAGAAGGTGGCGTCGGGATGTGTCGGTCATCTTTTCGAAGGCTG
Organism: Rhodoblastus sp.; assembly: GCA_047605445.1. Taxonomy (GTDB): domain Bacteria; phylum Pseudomonadota; class Alphaproteobacteria; order Rhizobiales; family Beijerinckiaceae; genus JAJXWB01. The sequence goes on along the minus strand of JASGFP010000003.1, from coordinate 25,627 downwards.
AAATGGCTTGCGGGGACGGGCTTTGCGGCTTGCGCCGATAGGCTCGTAACGGGTCGGGAGGATGGCGGCAAGCGGCCTGAATGGAGCCTGAACGGGGCCGCCGCGCCACATGACAAAAAATTTAGTCCTGCAGGCCGGCGACGCCGCAGATTTTACTTGTGTTCAGCAATTTTCGGCTTATGTATCGCCCTGCCCAAATCGCACGTGCCTGTGGTCGTGTGTCGGTCGGCGGGGATCCGGACAAGAGGCCGGTGAAGCGTCGGAGTAAAACCGGCAGCCGGAGGCGAACCGGCGAACCCCGTCTGAACGGGGGATCGCGACTTAAAGCAACGACGGACCGGGCTTTTTTGGTCTCAGTCGGCCCCTCCAAAGGTCGACAACCGAAGAGGCTTGTCTTTCTTGCCGGGCGTGCGGATCGGGATCTCCCTTTCCAAACGATGGCCACGCTGACCGCGACGCTTGCTTTCGGGCGACGTCGAGGAACCTCGAATCGCCTCGCGCGCTTCGGGGAAAACGTGTCCATGACGGCGCACCACCCGATCGGCCGAGCCGGGGCTTGCCCCGCCGACGCCGGTCCAGGCTGCGGGTCGACCGCCTGTCCGCGTTTCCATCGCGCGGGCCGGACGGAGTCGCAGCCACGAAGTCAACTGGTATGGCGCGGGAGACCGCGCCCTTCGTAGGGAGGCGGCGATGACCGACCGTATCTTGGAATTCCTCCGCGCGCGACGCGAAGCCGGCCGCGACAACGGCCCGTGCCTTGTCGTCGATCTCGACATCGTGCGCGACAATTACAACGCCTTCGCCCGGGCGCTGCCGGACACGCGCGTGTTCTACGCCGTGAAGGCGAACCCCGAGCCCAAGGTGCTGAAGCTGCTGGCCGAGCTCGGCTCGTGCTTCGACACGGCTTCCGTTGTCGAGATCGAGCAGTCGCTCGCCGCAGGCGCTAGCCCTGACCGCATCTCCTTCGGCAACACGATCAAGAAGGAGAAGGACATCGCGCGCGCCTATGCGCTCGGCATCCGGCTCTTCGCGGTCGATTGCGAGGCCGAGGTCGAGAAGATCGCGCGCGCCGCGCCCGGCTCGAAAGTGTTCTGCCGCATCCTGTCGAACGGCGCGGGCGCCGAATGGCCGCTCTCCCGCAAGTTCGGCTGTGCGCCAGAAATGGCGCCGCGGGTGCTGGAGCACGCCTACCGGCTCGGCCTGCAGGCCTATGGCGTTTCTTTCCACGTCGGATCGCAGCAGCGCAATCCGAAAATGTGGGACGGCGCGCTGAAGGACGCCTCGCAGATCTTCCGCGATCTCGCGGAACGCGGCATCCACCTGCAGATGGTCAATCTGGGCGGCGGCTTCCCGACGAAATATCTCAAGGATATTCCGGCGGTGAAGGCTTACGGCCAGACGATCTTCCGGTCCCTGCGCAAGCATTTCGGCAACCGCATCCCGGAGACGATCATCGAGCCGGGCCGCGGCATGGTCGGCAATGCCGGCATGATCGAGGCGGAAGTCGTGCTCGTCTCCAAAAAGGCGGACACGGACAAGGTTCGCTGGGTCTATCTCGACATCGGCAAGTTCAACGGACTGGCCGAGACCATGGACGAGATGATCCGCTACCCGATCCGCACCGAGAAGGACGGCGAGGACATGGGTCCCTGCGTGCTCGCGGGCCCGACCTGCGATTCGGTCGACGTGCTCTACGAGAAGGATCCCTATTTCCTTCCGTTCAGCCTGGAGATCGGCTCGAAAGTGCTGATCGAGGGCACGGGCGCCTATACGACGACCTATTCGGCCGTCGGCTTCAACGGCTTCCCGCCGCTCGAGACGCATGTGATCTGACGGCGCCACGCGCCCGTTTCCCTCCCCCCCTGTGGGGGGAGGGAAGTTCTCTCCCCAACCACTTCCCGAACGGCCTCATCGTAGGTGCGAGGGTTGTCCCTGCCTCTGAAAGGAGGAAGCGATGACCTCTGCTGTCTTGTCCCGCGCGCTCAACCGCGCACCCCGCTCTTTCACGATCGACGCCGAGCGCGCGTCGGACGTTTTCGCGCGCGAAAAGCTGCTCGACGCGGCGATGGGTCCGGGCCGTTTCCGCAAGTCCTCGCAGCGCCTGCGCGACGGCCGCCTGCCGGCGCTCGCTCTGTCGGCGCGCGACGAGACGGACCATCTCGTCGGCACGGTGCGACTGTGGCATGTGGAAGCCGGCGGCGTTCCCGCCCTGCTGCTCGGCCCGCTCGCGGTCGCCGAGGACCGCCGCTGCGACGGAATCGGCGGCGCCCTGATGCGCGAGGCCATCGCGCGCGCGAAGACTGCCGGTCACGGCGCGATCCTGCTCGTCGGCGATGCGCCTTATTACGCGCGCTTCGGCTTCGAGCGCCGTCACGCCGAAAAGCTGCAGATGCCGGGCCCGGTCGAACTCGACCGCTTTCTGGGTCTGGAACTGCGCGAAGGCGCGCTCGGCGAGGCCCGCGGCCGTCTGCACGCGGCGGGCGCGAAGACGCAGGCGCAGCGCAAGTTCGCACGGGCGGCGTAGCTTCGCCGCCCCGGCGCGCTCAGCCACGCATTTTCATCATCATCTGCAGGAGCTTCATCGGCCGTCCGGCATAGGGCGGCGTCAGCAGCTTCTGGATCGGCGAGAACGGCCCCTGATAGAAGACGGGCCGCATCTTCGAAAACGTCTGGAAGCCGTCGCGCCCGTGATAATGGCCCATGCCGCTTGGGCCCACGCCGCCGAAAGGCAGGTCGTGCTGGGCGACATGCAGCAGCGTGTCGTTGACCGTCACGCCGCCGGACATGACATGCGAGATGTAGAAATCGCGCACATCGGAATCGTTGGTGAAGGGATAGATCGCGAGCGGCCGGTCGTGCGCGTTGACGTAGTCCGCCACTTCCTTCTTGTCCGTGTAGGTCTTGATCGGCAGGATCGGCCCGAAGATTTCGCGCTGCATGACGATCATGTCTTCGGTCGGATCGAGCACGACATGCGGCGCGAACTTGCGGCGCGCGGCATCCGGCGTCTGCCCTTCGGCGAGATTGATCACCCGCGCGCCTTTCGCGCGCGCGTCCTCGAGCGTGGCGGTGAGCCGGTCGTACGACCGCTGATCGATGATGGCGGTGTAATCCGGCCCGTTGAGATCGGGATAGCGTTCCTTCAACAGCCGCTTGCAATGCGCGACGAAGGCGTCTTCCGAGCCCCTTGGCACGAAGGCATAATCGACATTGGTGCAGATTTGGCCGGCGTTGAACATCTTCACCCAGAAGATGCGCTGCGCGGCGGCCTCCAGCGGGAAGTCCGGCGCAACGATCGCGGGCGACTTGCCGCCGAGTTCGAGAGTCACCGGCGTCAGGTTGCGCGCGGCGTTGGCCATGACCGAGCGCCCCGTCGCGCCCGAGCCCGTGAACAGCAGATGATCGAACGGCAGCGCGGAAAACGCCGGGCCGCGTCCGCCGCCGTCCTCGAAAAAGGCGAGCTTGTCGGTCTGCAGATATTTCGGCGAAACCTGCACGAGCAGTTCGGCCAACGCCTCCGAGTTCTGCGACATTTTCACCATGGCGCGATTGCCTGCCGCGATGATGGCGGCGAGCGGCGCGAAGCTCAGATTGATCGGGAAGTTCCACGGCACGATCACGCCGACGACGCCGAGCGGCTGCGGGATGACGCGGTTCTTCGCCAGCGGATAGGTCATGAAATCGACGCTGCGGCGCTGCGGTTTCATCCAGCTCTTCAGATGCTTGATCGCGTCGGAGACGGATTCGAGGCCGACAAAATATTCCGCGAACAGCGTTTCGAACGAACTGCGGCTGCCGTAATCGGCATTGATGGCGGCGACGATCGCTTCACGGTTCTCGCGCAACAGCGCCGCCAGCGCCTTGAGATCGGCCACGCGCTGCGCATGCGTCGGCGCGGGTTCGGCGAGATAGGCGGCCCGCTGGCGCGTGAAACAGCTCTGGAATTCTTCGGGAATCGCAAGTTCGCCGATCATCTGAACGGGTGCGTTCATGGCGTTTCTCCCTGCGCAACCGCGCGGAATGGCCCTGTTCGGCGGTATTCTAGGGCAAAGCCATCGGTTGCGCGAGCCTGCGCGGTCTTGACCTTCCCGGCCCGACTTGTTTCAAACCGCCGTCGCATTTTCCGCGCAACCTGCGCGTCTGTGTCCCGTCAGGAGAAAAGCATGTCGGATTGGCCGGTTCACGCCAGGATCACGGGCCCCGTTGTCATGATCGGCTTCGGCTCGATCGGCAAGGGCTGTCTGCCGCTGCTCGAACGCCATTTCGATTTCGACAAGTCGCGCTTCGTCATCATCGACCCGAGCGAGATCGACAAGGATCTCGCCGAGCAGCACGGCGCGCGCTTCGTGAAGGCGGCGCTGACGCGCGACAATTACAAGGAGATTCTGGGCCCCCTGCTGACCGCCGGCGGCGGCCAGGGTTTCTGCGTCAATGTGTCCGTCGACACGTCCTCGGTCGATATCATGCGCTTCTGCCGCGAGATCGGCGCGCTCTATGTCGACACGGTCGCCGAACCCTGGCCCGGATTCTATTTCGACGAGAATATGGACAACGAGCAGCGCACGAATTACGCGCTGCGCGAAATCGTGCTCGCCGAGCGCCGCAGGGCGCCCGGCGGAACGACGGCGGTCTCCTGTTGCGGCGCCAATCCCGGCATGGTGTCGTGGTTCGTCAAGCGCGCGCTGGTCAATCTCGCCGCCGATCTCAACGACCGCCACCCCGAGCCGAAGACCCGCGCGGAATGGGCTGCTCTCGCCATGCGCCTGGGCGTCAAGGGCATTCACATCGCCGAGCGCGACACGCAGCGCGCCATCCATCCCAAGCCCCGCGACGTCTTCGTCAACACCTGGTCGGTCGAGGGCTTTCTGTCGGAGGGCATGCAGCCCGCCGAACTCGGCTGGGGCACGCACGAGAAATGGATGCCCGACAATGCGGGAACACACCCGCAAGGCTGCGGCGCGGCGATCTATCTCAACCAGCCCGGCGCCAACACGCGCGTGCGCTCGTGGTGCCCGACGCCCGGCGCGCAATACGGCTTTCTCGTTACCCACAATGAAGCTATCTCGATTGCCGATTATCTGACGGTGCGCGACGAGAGCGGCAAGGCGCTCTACCGCCCGACCTGCCACTACGCCTACCATCCCGCCGACGACGCCGTTCTGTCGCTGCACGAACTCTTCGGCAGGGCCGGCCGCATTCAGCCCGCCCATCACATTCTCGCCGAACACGAGATCGAGGACGGCGTCGACGAACTCGGCGTTCTCCTCTACGGCCACGCCAACAACGCCTACTGGTACGGCTCGCAGCTCTCGATCGAGGAGACGCGCCGCATCGCGCCTTACCAGAACGCAACGGCGCTCCAGGTGACCTCCGCCGTCCTCGCCGCGATGGTCTATGCGCTGGAAAATCCGGAGCTGGGCATTGTCGAGGCTGACGAAATGGATTTCCGCCGCTGCCTGGAAATCCAGTCGCCCTACCTCGGGCCGCTGGTTGGCCGCTACACGGACTGGACGCCACTCGTCGACCGCCCAGGATTCTTCCCCGAGGACATTGACGAAAGCGATCCCTGGCAATTCAGGAACATACTGGTGCGCTGAAAAAAGCGCTTCCAAAGGGAACCGATGCCGCTCGTGCGCGCTTATCAACAGCCGCGTTCGAGTCGGCGGTTTTGATGGAGGCGAAATTGGCGACCAAACCGGCAATCGTTGAAAAATCCCTGGCTTCGCCCGCTGGCCTGTCCACCGACAAGGTGAAGGCCATTTCGGCCGCGCTCAACCAGGTGCTGGCCGATGCGTTCGCGCTGTACCTGAAGACCAAGAATTTTCATTGGCATATGACCGGCCGCAATTTCCGCGACTTTCATCTGCTGCTGGACGAGCAGGCCGCTCAGATCTACGCCATCACAGACGACGTCGCGGAGCGTGTTCGCAAGGTCGGCGGAACGACGCTGAAGTCGATTGGCCAGATCGCGAAGCTGCAGACAATCAAGGACAACGACAAGGACAACGTGCCCCCGCTCGACATGCTGAACGAGTTGCGTGCGGACAACGGCACGTTCATCGAGGTGTTGCGCAAGGCTCACAAAGTCGCCGACGACGCTAGCGATGCGGCCACGACGAGCGCGATCGAGGTCTGGCTCGACGAGGCGGAGCGCCGTCAATGGTTCCTGTTCGAGACCGTTCGCGGCATGGATTGACCTAGACAAGAACCGGCGTCGAGGCCCGACGCCGGTCTTGGCCGCCGGGCCGTCGGCGCGTTCAGAACCAGCCCTTGCGCTTGAAATACCAGATCGGCAGCACGGCGGTGATCAGCATCATCGCCAGCGCCATCGGATAGCCGAGGTCGAAATCGAGTTCGGGAATATGCTTGAAGTTCATGCCGTAGACGCTCGCGACGAGCGTCGGCGGCATCAGGCAGACGGCCGCGATCGAGAAAATCTTGATGATCTGGTTCTGCTCGAGATTGATCAGCCCGAGCGTAGCGTCGAGCAGGAAAGCGATCTTCGATCCGAGATAGGACGCGTGATCGGCGAGCGCGGAAACGTCGCGCTGGATCGTGCGGATCCGCCCGTCCGTCTCGACCGCGCCCTTGGCGATGTGCCCCATGCCGTGATGGTAGGAGACGAGGCGGTTGAAGCCGACGAGCGACTCCCGGATGATGCCGAGCACGTCGCCGGCCTGACCGACATTCTCGATCGTCGCCTGCAAATCATGATCGCGCTTGCCGACGTTCTCCTTGGCCGCGCGTGCGCGGAACACGCTGCGGGAAATCTGGTCGATAGTGTCGCTGACTTTCTCGAGCGCATCGGCCAGCCGGTCGACCATGGCCTCGATCAGCGTCAGCATCAGGTTTTCGGCGTCCGAGGACTGGCAGCCGCCCGGTCGCGCGCCGCGGTCGATGACATTGGTGAACGGCCGCAATTCGACGTATCGCACGGTCACGAGCGCGCCGCCGCCGAGAATGAACATGACGGGCGAGCGGACCGGCTCCTCCGTGTCGAGCTTGGCGGCCGCCGTCACGGTCATGTATTCGACGCCGTTCTCGTTATAGAGGCGGGAGGAAACCTCGATCTCCTCGATCTCCTCGCGCGTCGGCGTCTCGACGCCCGTCGCAGCGTCGACGAACGCGCGCTCCTCCGGCGTCGGGTCGATGAGATCGTACCAGTCGCCCTTCGGCGCCGTCGCCGGATCGGGCGCGCCCTCGACGCGCGCCGCGACAAGCCGGGCATTCTCGATGGAGCGGATGAACAGCATTCAGACGCCCGCGATCTGCAGCGTATGGCCGCCGTCGACGATATACGTGGCGCCTGTGATGTAGGCGCCCGCACGGGGCGCTGCGAGCAGCAGCAGGGCGCCGTCGAGTTCGCCCTCATTGCCGAAGCGACGCATCGGAATGTGGTTCATCATCTCTGCGCCGCCTCCGGCCAGCCAGTCGGAATTGAGTTCGGTCGAGAAATAGCCGGGCGCAAGCGCATTGGCGCGAATGCCGTGACGCGCGAATTCGAAGCCCAGCACCTTGGTAAGCTGCATCACCGCCGCCTTCGACACCGCGTAGGCGCCGCTCCACCGGCCTACGCCGAAGGACAGGATGGAAGCGACATTCACGATCGCTCCGGCCTTGCCCGCCTTGGTCATGCGCTGCGCAGCTTCCACCGCATTGGCGCGCACCGCCTCGACATTGATCTCCATCGTCTCGCGCCAGCCCTGCACGTCGCCCTTGATCAAGGCGGAAGCGCGCGAGATGCCGGCGTTGTTGATGAGGATCGAGACCGTGCCGAGCGCGGCCTCCGCAGCGTCGAAGGCGGCTTTCATCTGCGTCTCGTCGCCCACATCGGCGCCGATGGCGATGGCCTTGCCGCCGCCGGCCGCGATCTCCTGCGCGAGCGCATCCAGCCGGTCCTTGCGCCGTGCGACGAGCGCGACGGCGGCGCCATTGGCCGCCAGCACGCGCGCGAAGCGCTTGCCGAGGCCCGACGATGCGCCGGTCACCATCGCGACTTCGCCGGAGAGGTCGAACAGGTCTGCGGCTTTCATCGGCGCTGCGGTCATGGCTTTCCTCCAACACGCGCGCCATGCGCGCGAAAATGACGCGGCCCCGCGCTTTGCTTTCTTGTGACCGCTTGTCTATCCAGTAGCCGCCTCGAGCGCAATTTGCAGCGCCGCGCGCCGCATTTTCAGGGCACGGAACCAGACATGACGGGATCGCAGAGACTGGCCTTCATCATCGCCGCCGCGCTCGCGGTTCTGGCGGCGCTCGGCTTTGCTTCCGGCCACGACGGGTTCGCCGCCCCGCTTCGGCTCAACACCGACACCGCGGCCGTGCAGGCTCCCTTCGCCCTCGCGGGATTCATCGCCGTGCGCATGGGCCGCCGCTTGTCGGACCTGTTTCTCGTGGCGATCGGCCTGCTGCTCGTCGCCGACGCTTTCGCCGGCGCGACGCGTGGGACTTTCTATCTGTCGTTCGCGTCGCTGCGCGGCGCGGTCGAACCGTTGGCCAAGCCCGCGCGCTACGTGGCGATCCTGCCGCACGCGATCATCGGCTTGGTGGCGCTGGTCGCGGGTCTGCGCTCAGCCAATGCCGCCGCCACGCAGCGGCGCGATTTGCCGCCGGGTTGAAGCGCGATCTGCCTCCCCGCGCCCGGGAAGGTCGCATTGCGCAGCAATGCGGGTGGGGCCTGCTGCGAGCGGTAGGCGTGTTTGCCGGAGCCGGTCCCGGCCCGGCGCTTCGCGCCACCCTCCCCGCAAGCGGGGTGGGCGGAAACCCTTAGCGCTCCGCAAACGCCTTCTCGATCACATAAGAGGCCGGCTTGCCGCCGGAGCCTTCCTCGAAGCCGCGCGCCTCGAGCAGATTCTGCAGATCGATCAGCACCTGTGGGCCGCCGCAGATCATCACGCGGTCATGTTCGGGGTCGAGCGGGGGAACGCCGAGCTTCTCGAACAATTGCCCGCTCTCGATCGCGCTCGTGATACGCCCGGTGTTGGCGTAGGGCTCGCGCGTCACGGTCGGATAATGAACGAGTTTTTCGCGGGCGTATTCGCCGAGAAATTCGTGGTCGTGCGCCGCCTTCACGATATCTGCGCCATATTCGAGCTCCTCGATCTGCCGGCAGCCGTGAACGAGAATGATCTTCTCGTAGCGGTCATAGACGTCGGGGTCCTTGATGACGCTGGCGAAGGGCGCGACGCCGGTGCCAGTCGACAGCAGGTAGAGCCGCTTGCCCGGCAGCAGGCTCGTCTGCACCAGTGTGCCGGTCGGCTTGCGGCCGACGAGCACCTTGTCGCCGACCTTGACATGCTGGAGGCGCGAGGTCAGCGGGCCGTTCTCGACCTTGATCGAATAGAACTCGAGTTCGTCCTCGTAATTGGCGCTCGCCACCGAATAGGCGCGCAGCAGCGGGCGACCGTCGACCTCGAGCCCGATCATCACGAACTGGCCGTTCTCGAAGCGGAACGAAGGATCGCGCGTGGTGCGGAATGTGAACAGCCGGTCGGTGAACTGGTGGACGAAGGTCACGGTCTCGCGATTGAAGGCGCCGGCCTTCTTGACGGGCGCGGCGGCGACTTCGGTTTCAATCTTCTCGGCGGCGGAGCGGGTCATGCGGCGGACTTTCTTTCCGTGGCCGCGGCGATCCACGGCGACATGCTGAGAAATCATATGCCTTTCGCACCTGCGAAAGGTCAATAATTCAATTTTCCGAATATATGGCCTTCGTCAAAAATTGGTTCTCCGGAAGGCCGGGGCCACAGCAGGCTTTTCTCCGCGCGGCCAGCGCTCGCCCGATGCGGGCCGGCTGGAAGCCGGCGTCCTGGGGTCGCGTGACACCCTCGCGGCCCAGCCCTAATGTGACGCCATGCCGCACGACCACAATCGCGACGACGACCACCACGAGCATGGCCATCATCATCACGGTCATGATCACGATCACGAATTCTCCAAACTCTCCGACGTCGCCCTTCGTATGCGCGCGCTGGAAACGGTTCTCGCCGAAAAGGGCCTGATCGACCCCGCCGCCCTCGACGTCATCGTCGACACTTACGAAACGCGCGTCGGCCCGCGCAACGGCGCGCGCGTGGTGGCCCGCGCCTGGAGCGATCCGGCCTTCAAGGCGCGGCTCCTGCAGGACGGCGCGAAGGCGATCGCCGAACTCGACTACGGCGGGCGCGGCGGCGAACATACCGCCGTCGTCGAGAACACGGCCGACACCCACAACATGGTCGTGTGCACGCTGTGCTCCTGCTATCCGTGGCCGGTGCTGGGCCTGCCGCCGGTCTGGTACAAGTCCGCGCCCTACCGCTCGCGCGCCGTCATCGATCCGCGCGGCGTGCTCGCCGATTTCGGCGTGAGCCTGCCGGAAGAGACGCAAATCCGGGTCTGGGATTCCACCTCCGAAATGCGCTACCTCGTCCTGCCGATGCGGCCGGAAGGCACGGAAGGCTGGAGCGAGGAGCAACTCGCCGACCTCGTCACCCGCGACAGCATGATCGGCGTCGGCTTTCCGTTGAAGCCGGGCGCAGGCGCATGAACGGCGCGCAGGATCTCGGCGGCATGATGGGCTTCGGTCCTGTCGTCGCGGAAAGGAACGAGCCGCCCTTTCACGGGCGCTGGGAATCCCGCGTGCTCGCCAATGTCATCGCCACGCAGGCGATCGGCTGGTGGAGCGGCGACGCCAGCCGCTACGCGCGCGAAAGCCTCGATCCGCGCTTCTATCTCACGCGCAGCTATTACGAGATCTGGTTCGCCGCTCTCGAAAAGATCCTGAAGCAGCACGAACTCGTCGCCGACGACGAGATCGCCGCCGGCCATGCGTTGCGGGAAGCGAAGAAGCCCGAGCGCATCTTCGAGGCCGCCAATGTGAACGCGGCGCTGCGGCGCGGCTGGCCGTCGGAGCGCGAGACGAACACGCAACCGCAGTTCGCCGTCGGCCAGAAGGTGCGCGCCAAGAACATGCATCCGGCGACGCACACGCGCCTGCCGCGCTATGCGCGCGGGCGCGTCGGCGTGGTGGAAGCTGTCCGCGGCTTCCACGTCTATCCCGACGCCAATGCGCATGGCCGCGGGCCCGATCCGCAATGGGTCTACAACGTGCGCTTCACATCGCGGGAATTGTGGGGGCCTGACGCCGACCCGCGCAATTCCGTCACCATCGACGCCTTCGAGCCCTATCTTGAACCCGCCTGACCTCTCCATCCTGCCGGGCATTCCGCGCGAAGACACCGGCCCGCTGTTCCGTGAACCGTGGGAGGCGCAGGCTTTCGCCATGGCCGTGCATCTACGCGACAAGGGCCTGTTCAGCTGGCGCGAATGGGCCGAGGCCATCGGCGCAGAGATCAAGGCGGCGCAGGCCAAGGGCGATCCCGATCTCGGCGACACCTATTACCTGCATTGGCTTGCGGCGCTGGAAAAGCTCGTCATCGCCAAGGGCGCGGCAAGCGCCCATGCGCTGGAAGACACGAAGGACGCCTGGGACCGCGCCGCGCGCGCGACGCCGCATGGCCAGCCGATCGTGCTGGGGGCGGAGAGATGATGCTGACACGCCGGGCGACGCTTGCCGCTGCGCTCGCGAGCGCGGCTGGACCAACGCTCGCCGCCTCGCCGACGGCGCCTTCGAATATTTCCGAAGAACTCGAAACAGCCCGCAGCGCGCACGGCCTGCCGGCTTTCGCGGCGGCGGCGATCGTCAAGGGCGAGATCGCTGCCGCGGGCGTCGCGGGCGTGCGCGCGATCGGCCGCAGCGAGCGTGTCACGCTCGACGACCGCTTCCACATCGGTTCCGACACCAAGGCCTTCACCGCAACGCTCGCGGGCATGATGGTCGAGGCCGGCAAGCTGAAATGGAGCAGCACGCTCGGCGAAATCCTCGGCGGCGACGCGCCGGGGATCAATGCGGCATTCGCCGCCGTCACGCTCGAACAATTGCTGTCGCATACGAGCGGCATCCCGTCCGACAACGACGAGATCTACGCGCTCTATTTCAGCAGCGACGGCTTCCAGTTCAACATGCCCGCGCAGCGGCTGCGCCTGCTGAACGCATGGAAGGCGAAGCCGCCAGCGACCAAGCCGGGCAGCGAATTTCACTATTCCAATTTCGGCGTGTCGCTCGCCGGCGCGATGATCGAGAAGGTCGCGGGCGCCTCGTGGGAAGAGCTGATGATGGCGCGCATCTTCGCGCCGCTCGGCCTGAAGACGGCGGGCCTCGGCCCGCAGGCGACAACCGGAAAATGGGACGCGCCGGTCGGGCACATGCTGGACGACAAGGGCGCGCCGACGCCCATGCCCTGGGGGCCGCCCGCCGACGTGCCGCCGGTGATCGGGCCGGCTGGCGTCGCGCATATGTCGGTGCTCGATTTCGCGCGCTGGGCCGGCTGGAACGCCGGCGCGGGCAAACGCGGCCCTGCGCTCGTCACGCCGCAGACGCTCGCCGACATTCACCGCCCGCGCATCTCCACCGGCAAGTTGCCGAACGCTGCGCCCGGCACGCCGCAGGAGGGCCAATACGCGCTGTGCTGGGGCGTGCTGAAATTCGGCTGGGCGAAGCAGCCGGTGTTGCAGCATTCCGGCTCGAACAGCATGAATCTCGCGAAGGTTCTTGTCGACACGACAGCCGACATCGGCGTCGTCGTCATGACCAATTATCCCGGCAAGCAGGCGGACGCCGCGACCAATGCGATGATGGAAACGCTCTACCGCCGCTACGCGGGAACCTGATCAGGCCATCCCGCGCGTGACCCAGGCGCCGCCGAGCAGCGCGAGGCCGACCGCGAGCACGATGAGCGCGGCGAGAAATTCCGCGCCGCGCGCAACGAGCAGGCCGCGTCCATCCGCGCCGCCCGAGAGTTTCAAGGCAATGCCCTTGGCGAGAACGGCGACGGCCGCGAGCGCGCCCGTCGTCACCGCCGTGCCGAGCGACATGGCGACGACCGCGCCGACGCCGGCCAGAAACACGCCCTGCGCCAGCGTGAAGACGAGAACGAGGATCGCGCCCGAGCACGGCCGCGCGCCAGCGGCGACGATGGTGGCGAGCGCGGAGCTCCACGAGAAACTGTCGCCGAGCGTCGAAGGATCGGGCGCATGGAAATGGCCGCAGCTCGCATCGTGCACATGGCCGGGCTCGACCGCGTCGCAGGAAAACCGGCTGGGAGGCGGCGCGCCGCCGGCGGTCGCGAACGCAGGCTCGGGCGCGCGGGCCCGCAGCGCGCGCGCCAGCGCCCCGCCCTTGCTCCACACGAGATAGAGGCCGAGTCCCGCGACGGCCGCGTAGCTGACGATTTCGATCGCTTCGGCCGCCTGCGTCATGCGCGTCGCCGTCGCGTTGAAGACCAGAGCGGCGATTCCGACGATGGCGACGGCGACCGCGCCCTGCAGCACGGCGGCGAGAAAGGTTAGCGCCAGCCCGCGCTTCAGCGCGCGCTCGTTGGCGATCATGTAGGAGGCCATGACGGCCTTGCCATGACCCGGCCCCGCCGCATGGAACACGCCATAGGCGAAGGACAGGCCGGCGAGTAGCCAGAAGCCGGCCATGCTCTCCTTCGCCTCGCGCGCCGCGCCGGTCAGCGCGCGATAGAAATGCGATTGCTGCGCGAGCAGCCAGGCGACGACGGTATTTCCGGCGCCGACGGTTCCTTCGTTTGCGCCGACCGCGAACGGATTGCGCTGCGCGAGCGCGGGCGTGGCGAGGAGGAGAAAGGCGGCGAGGAGGGCGACGCCCGAGACCGCGACGCGCCACTCGCCTCCTCCTTGCGGGGAGGTGCGGGTCGGCTGCCTCGAATCTCGCGAGACTTGCGGCGCGGCTACCCCCGCCCCGCCCGCTCCGCTAGGGGGAGGAAGAGCCCTCCGCGCGATTGTCGACCCCTTGCCCACTTCCTGCATTCCTCGGGAAGAACGAGGGCGCCGCGCGCCCCTCACGGACACGCCACCACGACGCGCGGCGCGAGCCGCGACGACAGATCGGCGCCGGGCGAAAAATTCTCGTTCGCCGCCGCGCTCAGCCTTTGCGATTCCGCCGCCAGCAGCGGCGCGGGGTCCATCACGCTCGTCGAGCACCCGGAAGGCGCCTCCCTCAGCGCGACCGGGTCCGTTTTCTCGAAGCCGAAGGCGACGAAATAGGTGGGATCGTAGACCTGGAACGAGAAGGCTTTCTTCGCCGCGATCGGCTCTTTGAGCCGCAACGTGAAATGCAGCGAGACCACTTTCTTGTCGTCGGCGTCGAGCCAGTAGTCGGTCGGTTCCTGAAAGGCGAGCTTCTTGCCGGCCTCGCGCGCGAAGGTGAAATTATCGAACTCGGCGAGCGATTCGATGTTGGTTTTCGCCAGCGGCTGCAATTCCTCGCGCGTCGGCGGCTTGCCATCCTTGCCCAGCCCCTGCGTGGCGAAGGCCGAATACATTTCATCGAAGGTCCAGTCGTTGCGGATGCCCGCGATCCGCCCCTCCTTGTCGAACAGCACGGTCGCGCGCGCCGCTATCCAGACATGTGGATGGGCGAGCGCGGGTTGCGCGGCGAGCGCGAGCAGCGCGGCGGCGGCGAGGCGGGAAAAGGACTGGCGCAGCAGCATGTCGCTCGTTCGATCGCAGAATCGGCGGCGCCGATTGTAGGCCCGCTTTGCTGATTCCGATGCCTTGCGAAGACGGCGGAATTTGGAACGGGCATCTTGATTGGTCAGTATTGTTGCCATATTCTAAAGTCGGAAACAGGCTAACATGCCTGACAGCAATCGGCCGGTCCGCCGGCCCGGAGGAAGCACGATGGCCGAACCCCTCGAAGGCCGCGCCGACCAGACCGCCGCTGCGGCCGTCTCTCTCGACGACAAATTCGATCTGACCAAACAGCGCGTGTTCTCCACCGGCACGCAGGCGATCGTGCGCCTGCTGCTGATGCAAAAGGAGCGCGACCGCCGCGCAGGCCTCAATACGGCGGGTTTCATCACCGGCTATCGCGGCTCGCCGCTCGGCTCGGTCGACATGCAGATGCATTCGGCCAAGAAACTGTTCGACCAGAACGACATCCTCTTTCAGCCCGGCCTCAACGAAGACCTCGCCGCCACCGCCGTCTGGGGCGCGCAGCAGGCGGAGATGCGCGGCGAAGGCAAATACGACGGCGTCTTCTGCATCTGGTATGGCAAGGGACCGGGCGTCGACCGCTCCGGCGACGTCTTCCGCCACGCCAATCTCGCGGGCACGTCGAAGAACGGCGGCGCGCTCGTGCTGATGGGCGACGACCACACCGCCGAATCCTCCACGACAGCGCATCAGTCCGACTTCCATCTCGTCGACGTGATGATGCCGATCCTGGCGCCGGCCGGCGTGCAGGAAATTCTCGATTACGGAACCTACGGTTTCGCGCTCTCGCGCTATGCGAGCGTGTGGGTGGGCATCAAGTGTCTCAAGGACACGATCGAATCGACCTCCTCCGTCGACGGTTCGCTCGACCGCGTCGAGATCGTCACGCCGACCGACTACAAAATGCCGCTCGGCGGCCTGTCGATCCGTCCGCGCGACGGCATTCTCGATCAGGAAGCGCGCCTGCAGGAATACAAGCGCGACGCTATTCTCGCCTTTCTGCGCGCCAACAAGGTCAACCGCATCGTAACCTCGGGCGGGCCGGACGCGAAGATCGGCATCATTACCTCGGGTAAATCCTATCTCGACGTGCGCCAGGCCTTCGACGATCTCGGCATCGACGAAGTCAAGGCCAACGATCTCGGCGTGCGCCTCTACAAGCTCGGCTGCGTCTGGCCGATCGATCCGCAGGGCCTGAAGGACTTCGCCGAAGGCCTCGACATGATCATCGTTGTCGAGGAGAAGCGTTCGCTGATCGAAGTGCAGGTGCGCGAGGAATTGTTCGGCTCGCCGAACCAGCCCATCGTCGTCGGTAAGAAGGACGAGCGCAACAACTGGCTGTTTCCGGTCAAGGGCGCGCTCGACACCAACGAGATCGCCATCGCCATCGCCGAACGCATCCTGCGCTTCAAGGCCGACCCCAAGGTCGAACAGAAGCTGCGCTCGCTGCAGCAGGCGCAGGCCATGCTGGCGGAAACGAAGGACGCGTCCTTCCGCATTCCCTATTTCTGCTCGGGCTGCCCGCACAACACCTCGACGCGGGTGCCCGAAGGCATGCGCGCCTATGCCGGCATCGGCTGCCATTTCATGGCGCAATGGATGGACCGTTCGACCGAGGGTTTCACCCATATGGGCGGCGAGGGCGCGAACTGGATCGGCGAGGCCCCCTTCTCCAATCGCAAGCACGTCTTCCAGAATCTCGGCGACGGCACCTACAACCATTCCGGCGTGCTGGCGCTGCGCTGGGCGGTCGATAGCAAGACCAACATCACTTACAAAATTCTGTTCAACGACGCCGTCGCCATGACCGGCGGCCAGCGCCACGAGGGCGGCCTCACCGTCGACATGATCGCGCGGCAGGTCGCCGCCGAAGGCGTGCGCAAGATCATCCTCGTCACCGACGAGCCTTACAAATATCCCGCCGGCATGCACTGGCCGGCCAGCATGACGATCCGTCCGCGCGAGGAACTCGACGACGTGCAGCGCGAGCTTGCCGCCATCGACGGCGTGACCGTGCTGCTCTACGACCAGACCTGCGCGGCCGAAAAGCGCCGCCGCCGCAAGCGCGGCACGTTCCCCGATCCCGACAAGCGCGTCATCATCAACGAATTGGTGTGCGAGGGCTGCGGCGATTGCGGCGTGAAATCGAACTGCGTTTCCGTGCAGCCTTTGGAGACGGAGTTCGGCCGCAAGCGAAAAATCGACCAGTCCTCGTGCAACAAGGACTTTTCCTGCGTCAACGGATTCTGTCCGTCCTTCGTGACCGTGCACGGCGCGACGCCGCGCAAGGCGAAGGCGCGAGACATGCAATCCTCGACCGCGCTCTCGACGCCCGCCGCGCCGAAGCTGCCGACGATTGGCGCGCAGCCCTATTCGATCCTCATCTCCGGCGTCGGCGGCACCGGCGTGGTGACGATCTCGGCCATCCTCGGCATGGCCGCGCATCTCGAAGGCAAGGGCGTCGGCGTCATCGACATGGCCGGCCTCGCGCAGAAGGGCGGCGCCGTCTACTGTCACGTCAAGATCGCCAACCGGCCCGAGGACGTGCACGCGATCCGCGTGGCCGCGGGCGAGGCCGATCTTGCGTTGGGGTGCGATCTCGTCGTCGCCGGCACCAAGAAGGTTCTGTCGGCGATCGAGAAGGGCCAGACCGGCGTCTTCGTGAATTCGGCGGAAGTCTACCCCGGCGAAATCACACGCATCGCCGATTTCTCGCTGCCCGGCGAGCGCGTGAAGGCGGCGATCCGCGATGCGGCCAGCGAAAACTACGGCTTCGTCGACGCCTCGGCGGCGGCGACCGCGCTGCTCGGCAATTCAATCGGCGCCAACATGTTCATGCTGGGCTTCGCCTGGCAGCGCGGCTTCGTGCCGCTGAGCGAGGCGTCCATTCTCGAAGCCATTCGCCTCAACGGCGAAGCGATCGCGATGAACACCGAAGCCTTTCACTGGGGCCGCCGCGCCGCCAGCGATCCGAAGGGTTTCGAGGCTTTCGTGGCGCCGCTGCTGAAGCCGACGGAATCCCGCGAATTGTCGAAATCGCTCGACGAAACCATCGCACGGCGCGTGAAATTCCTCACCGCCTACCAGAACGCCGATTATGCGGCGCGCTACAAGATGCGCGTCGAGCGCGCGATGGCCGCCGAACATGCAAAGACGCCCGGCAAGACCGATTATGCGGCCGCCGTCGCGCGCTATCTGTTCAAGCTGATGGCGATCAAGGACGAATACGAGGTCGCCCGTCTCTACACCGATGGCTCGTTCAGGCGTCAGCTCGACGCCGCTTTCGAGAATGTCGGCAAGCTCGAATTTCATCTCGCGCCGCCGATCCTCGGCCGCAAGGATTCGAACGGCGTCGCGATCAAGACGACCTTCGGGCCGTGGATGATGAGCGCCTATCGCGTGCTGGCGGGACTGAAATTCCTGCGCGGCGGCGCCTTCGACATTTTCGGCAAGACGGCCGAGCGCAGGCAGGAGCGCCAATTGCTCGCCGATTACGAAAAGCTGCTCGACGAACTCGAAGCCGGCATGAGCGAGACGTCGCATCCGCTGGCCGTGCAACTCGCCTCCATCCCGGAAAAGATCCGCGGCTATGGTCACGTGAAGGACAGCCACATCGCCAAAGCAAAGGCCGAAGAAGCGAAGCTGCTCGCCAAATTCCGCACGCCGCAGACCCCGCTGCCGGTGGCGGCGGAATAGCATTCACGCGTCTTGGCCAGGCTCGCCCCGGCCATCCGCGCCAGGTCAAATCGCCAGGTCAAATCCCCTCCGCGCCGCCGTCGCTACGCGGATCGTGCGCTGCCTCGACCCTTCCGTCGCGATGGCGCACCAGCATCCCCGCATGGCCGAACTGGTCGCCGTAGCTGTCGGCGGTCATCTCTATTTCGTGCCCCGCGCGTTCCAGTCGCGCCACGACGGACGGATCGAAACGCGTCTCGAGTTTGAGCGTCGCGCGCGGCGCGCCCCAGCGCTTGTCGAACCGGAATCGCGGCGCGTCGATCGCGCCCGCTGCGCCTTCGCCGAACATGTAACGTGAGAAGATCTGCGCCTGGAATTGCGGCTGCCCGTCGCCGCCCATCGAGCCGTAGCTCATCACGCGCCCGTCTGCGAATGCGGCAAGCGGCGCGTTGAGCGTGTGCATCGGCCGCTTGCCCGGCGCGAGCGCGTTGGGATGGGCGGCCTCGAGCGAGAAGGACACGCCGCGGTTCTGCAGAAGAACGCCCGTCTCCGGCAGCACGCAGCCAGATCCATATTCCCAGAACAGCGACTGGATATAGGAGACGGCGAGCCCGCCGGCGTCGATCGCGCCCATCCAGACCGTGTCGCCCTCTTCCGGCGGCAGCGGCCAGGGCGCTGCGCGGTTCATATCTATTCTGGCCGCTTCGCGGTCGATAAATTTTGACGACAGGAAGGAGGCGGGATCGGGCCTGCGCATATCGAAATCGACGCAGGCTGCGTCGCGCAAGGCCAGCGCACGCTTGGATGCTTCCACCAGGCCGTGAATATGCTCGAACGTCTCCGCGCGCTTCACGCCGAGGCGCTCGAACACGCCGAGCGTGACGAGCGAAATCAATCCGACCGTCGGCGGCGGCGTGTTGACGAGCGCACGCCCCGGTAGGTCGAGCCGCAACGGATCGCGCAGCACGGCGTTGTAGCGCGCAAGATCGTCGCGCACGACCGGCGCGCCGATGCGCCCGAGATCCGCGGCGATCTCGCGCGCGACGTCGCCGCGATAGAAATCGGCGAAGCCTGCATCGGCAAGATGCGCCAGCGTATCGCCGAGCTTCGCATTGCGCCGCGCTTCGCCGGCGGCGGGAATTTTGTCGTCGGCGAAGAACGTCTGCGCGAAGCCCGGCGCGGCATAGAGTTGCTCGGCTTCGCGGTGCTTGTAGCGAGCCTCCGATTTCGATTGCGCATAGCCGCGCGCCTTCTCGACCGCATCGTGCAGCAGAGCGCGCGGCGTCAGTCTGCCGCCCAGAGATTTCGCGAGTTCATGCGCGAGTAGCCAGCCGCCGACGGCGCCGGGCAATGTCAAGGCGGCGAGCGGCCCGCGCCGCGGAATGATGTCGTGGCCGGCGTGGCGGTAGGAGGCGATCGTCGCCTTCGCCCCGGCGAAGCCGCAGGCCTCGATCACACGGACGCGGCCTTTCGCGTCGCGGATCGTCCAGAACCCATCGCCGCCTATGCCGTTCATATGCGGATAGACGACGGCGATGGTTGCGGCCATGGCGAGCATGGCCTCGATCGCATTGCCGCCCTCGGCGAGTATGGATTTGCCCGCGCGCGCGGCGTCGATATGGGGCGCGGCTACGGCGGCTTTGGAAAATGTTGGCGTTTCCATAGCGCCACGATGGGAGGCGTGCGAACGAAAATCAATCGCCGCGGGACAAGCGCGTCACGACTGGCGCTGCGCCTGTCCTTGCACGATCGAGGCGCGGGCGTCGACGCTGCGCGTCGCGCTCAGGAGCGGCGAGACGCGCAACGGCGCCGCGCCGAGCCAGTCGAGCGCGCACGCCAGGCGCACGTGGCCGTCGTGCATGCACAGGCAGATGGACGGATCGAAGCCGATCCAGCCGAGCCCTTCCACGAAGGCCTCGGCCCAGCCGCGCAGGTCGCTGGCGTCAGCGCGCTCGGCTCCGTCCGATTCGCTGGCGAGATAGCCGCTGACGAAGCGCGCCGGCACGCCGACCGCACGCGCGGCGGCGATGAAGACATGCGCGAGTTCGCAGCTCGCGCCTGTCTTCGCCTTGAACACGTCTTTGGCTGAGGCTGGATCGCGTGCGTGGGCTTCGAAAGCGATAGTCTCGTGAACCGCGCGCATCAGGAAATGTGGCCAGTCGAGCGCGGTCTTGGCGCCCTTCACCGCCTCGCGTGCAAACTTGCGCAGGGCGGGATCAGCTTCCGTCAGGTCGGTGTCGCGCAGATAGACGTCGGGCGCAAAGCGTTCCCGCTGTCCGCGCAGGACGCCCGCCGTGTCGAACGTATCGACATCGCCGCGCGCGGTCACAGTCAGTTTTTCGATCGGCCCGCCAGCGTCCAGCGTCTGCACCAAATTGCCGAAAGCGTCCTGCTGCTCGCGCACCTGACAATCGACGTCGCTGTCGATCGACCAGAAGGAAATCTGCTGGCTCTCGCAGGCGCGGGGCCTGAGCCGCATAAGCTGGATCACGGAGCGCGCGGGCGGCGTGAATTCCTGCACGATTGTATGGCGAACTGAAATTCTCATGACTCAATGAACCAGATACTGCTCCGCCATGACCATGTCGAGCGTGTCGTTGTCGGCGATGAAGCCTTCGATGAACTCGTGCAGACCGCTCTGGAAGATCGACTTGAGATCGGAGGCCTGCAACTTGGTCAGAATCGCGTGCGCGTGGCGCTGCGCCTTGCCTTGCCGGCCGTAGTCGCGCGCGAGAAGATCGAGCCAGCGCACGATGTTCTCGTAGCACGCGGTCAGCGAGCGCGGCATGTCGGACTTGAGGATGAGCAGGTCGGCGACGAGCCACGGCTTCACGCTCTGACGGTAGACCCAATGATACGCGGTATTCGCCGACACGGCGCGCAGAATGGCCGACCATTGGAAATAGTCGAGCGAGCCGCCGACCGTTTCACTGTCGGGCAGCAGCACATGATATTTCACGTCGAGCAACCGCGCCGTATTGTCCGCGCGTTCGACGAAATGGCCGAGGCGCATGAAATAGAATCCCTCGTTGCGCAGCATCATGCGATAGGCCGAGCCGTCGACGTCGAGCGCCATTTTCTTCACCAGCGCGAGAAACCGGCCGAGATCGTCGCGTTCGAGTCCCTTGCCTTTCGCGCGCTCGCGCTCGTAGCGCACCAGTTCGAGCCAGGCGGCGTTGACCGCCTCCCACGTCTCGATCGTGAGCGCCGTGCGCACGGCGCGCGCGTTGCGGCGCGCGGCCTCCATGCAGCAATGGATCGACGAAGGGTTTTCCGGATCAACCACGAGAAAGGCGATGGCGTTGGCCTCGTTGATCTCGCGGCCAGTCTCGTTGAACCGCTCGATGACGCCGGATGAAATGAGAGCGCTCTCCCATTCCGACGTCGCGCCGCCATAGGCGCGCGGCAGTGCGGCCAGCCGCGATGTCGCCTCGATGATGCGCGCGACATGATCGGCGCGCTCCACGTAGCGCGCGAACCAGTAGAGATTGTCTGCGGTGCGCGCGAGCATCAGGAACGTCTCGAAAAGGACACGAGGGATAGGTGACCGGTCCGCTGCCCTCCCCCTTGCGGGGAAGGCCGCGTGGGGGTAGCTGCGCCACGGATATCGCGAGATTTCGCCCGGCCAACCCCCATCCCGGACCTCTCCCCGCAAGGGGGAGGGGAAGCGACGTCGCAAACGCTTCGAGCAATCGCCTCACGCATCGTCGATCACCCATGTGTCTTTCGTGCCGCCGCCCTGGCTGGAATTCACCACCAGCGAACCTTCCTTCATCGCTACGCGCGTCAGCCCGCCCGGCGTCAGGCTCACCATGCCGTTGGCGCCCGAGAGCACGAAGGGCCTTAGATCGACGTGGCGCGGCGCGACGCCGGATTCGACCGCGACCGGACAGGTCGACAGCGACAGCGTCGGCTGCGCGATGAAATTGGAAGGATCCTGCTTCAGCTTCGTGCGGAATTCCGCGATCGCAGTCTTGCTCGCATGCGGGCCGACCAGCATGCCGTAGCCGCCCGAGCCGTTCACTTCCTTCACCACGAGCTCGGGCAGGTGATCGAGCACATAGGCCAGCGCCTCGTCCTCGCGGCAGCGCCAGGTCGGCACATTCTTCAGGATCGGCTCCTCGCCCGTGTAGAAGCGGATGATCTCGGGCATGTAGGTGTAGATCGCCTTGTCGTCCGACACCCCGGTGCCGATCGCGTTGGCGAGCGTGACATTGCCGGCCTGATAGGCCGAGACGAGGCCAGGCACGCCGAGCACCGAGTCCGGACGGAAGGCGAGCGGGTCGAGAAACTCATCGTCGATGCGCCGGTAGATCACGTCCACGCGTTGCGGGCCCGTCGTCGTGCGCATGAACACGACATTGTCGTGCACGAAGAGATCGGAGCCTTCGACAAGTTCGACGCCGAGCTTGTCGGCGAGGAACGAGTGCTCGTAATAGGCCGAATTGTATTGGCCGGGCGTCAGCACCGCGACCGTCGGCTCGGCAGGCGCCGAAAGCGGCGCGACCGAACGCAGCGAGGTCAGCAGGCGGTCGGGATAATCGTCCACCGGCGCGACGCGGTGCTCCATGAACAGATCGGGGAACAGCCGCAGCATCGCCTCGCGATTCTCCAGCATGTAGGAGACGCCGGACGGCGTGCGGGCATTGTCCTCCAGAACGTAGAAATCGTTGTCGTCGACGCGGATCACGTCGATGCCGGCGATATGCACCCACACATCGTGCGGCGCGCGCCATCCGGCCATTTCCGGCCGGTATCCGGGATTGCGCAGCACGAGGTCGCGCGGGACGATTCCGGCGGCCAGTATCTCCTGCTTGCCGTAGACGTCGGTCAGAAACATGTTCAGCGCCTTCACGCGCTGGAACAGGCCCTGCTCGAGCCGGCTCCATTCGCTGCGCGCGAACAGGCGGGGAATGATGTCGAAGGGAATGAGCCGCTCGGCCGCGTCCTTGTCGCCGTAGACGGCGAAGGTGATGCCGATGCGCCGGAACAGAAGCTCGGCCTGGGCGCGCCGCGAGGCCAGAATCTCGGGCGGAGTGTTTTGCAACCAGCGCGCGAGCCGCGCATAGACGTCGCGTGGCGCCTCGTTCGCGCCCATCTCGTCGAAGAAACCCTTGTCGCTCAAACTCATCTGCCCTGCAGCGCCCGAAAATGCGTCCGACCCGGACGATCTAAACGCAAGGACCATACCATGGGGTTCCAGCGCGGGCCCCACAAGAGCCGCGCAATGCGCAGGCGCCGTCGCCTAAAATCTGGGCTGGGCGGCCTCGGGCGCGGGCAGGATCGGACCACGGGCGCCGCGAATCGCGCAATCCCCTTCCCCGTCGCCTGTTTTTCCGCTATGGCACAACCGCAATGGACCCCGGCCCTTGCGCCGGGGTTTTCTTTTGCGCGCCTGTTTGATTTGCGAGGAAGCGCGGAACGATGGCGAATGTTGTGGTGGTCGGCGCCCAGTGGGGCGACGAGGGCAAGGGCAAGATCGTCGACTGGCTGTCGGTCGAGGCAGACGTCGTGGTTCGCTTCCAGGGCGGGCACAATGCCGGCCACACGCTGGTCATCGACGGCGTCGTCTACAAGCTGGCGCTGCTGCCCTCGGGCATCGTTCGCCCTGGCAAGCTGTCGATCATCGGAAACGGCGTCGTGGTCGATCCGCACCACCTCGTCGGCGAAATCCGCAAGCTGCGGGACCAGGGCGTGCATGTCGGCCCGGACAATCTCAAGATCGCCGACAATGTCCCGCTCATCCTGTCGATCCACCGCGAGCTCGACGGCCATCGCGAGGAAGCCTCCAGCGACGGCGTGAAGATCGGCACGACCAAGCGCGGCATCGGGCCGGCCTACGAGGACAAGGTCGGCCGCCGCGCCATTCGCCTGACCGATCTCGCCGAGCCCGATACGCTCGACGACAAGATCGCGCGCACCCTCGCCCACCACAATCCGCTGCGCCGCGGCCTCGGTCTGCCGGAAATCCAGGGCGCCGCCCTGCGCGAGGAACTGCTCAGCGTCGCCGGCGAAATTCTTCCGTATATGGACCCCGTCTGGGAGACGCTGGCGACCGCGCGCCGCGCGGGCAAGCGAATCCTGTTCGAGGGCGCACAGGGCGCCCTACTCGATGTCGATCACGGCACCTATCCCTTCGTGACCTCGTCCAACACGGTTGCGGCCAATGCCGCCTCGGGTTCCGGCATGGGCCCGGGCGCCATCGGCTATGTGCTGGGCATCGCCAAGGCCTACACAACGCGCGTCGGCGGCGGCCCCTTCCCGACCGAGCTGCACGACGAAACCGGCCGCCTGATCGGCGAGCGCGGCCGCGAATTCGGCACCAACACCGGCCGCCCGCGCCGCTGCGGCTGGTTCGACGCCGTGCTGACCCGGCAGGTCGTGAAAACGTCCGGCATCGACGGCATCGCCTTGACCAAGCTCGACATTCTCGATGGCTTCAAGACGATCAAGGTCTGCACGCATTATACGCTCGACGGCAAGCCGATCGACCGTCTGCCCGCCTCGCAATCTCAGCAGGCCCGCATCCAGCCGGTCTACGAGGAGATCGAGGGCTGGGAAGGCGCGACGGGCGGCGCGAGGTCCTGGGCGGACCTGCCGGCGCAGGCGATCAAATATGTCCGGCGTATCGAGGAACTGATCGAGGCGCCCGTCGCGCTGCTTTCGACGAGCCCGGAGCGCGACGACACGATACTGGTGCACAATCCGTTTCAGGATTGACGCAATACGGCGGGGATGGTCTTAAGCTCGAATGGCCGATTACTATCCACTTCTGTCGCGCGCCGTCGGAGGCCTCTCCGACTCCAGTCCGGACGCGCGCCGCTCGATCTACGAGCGCGCCCGCAAGGCGCTGGTCGGCCAGTTGCAGGCGATCCAGCCGCCGATCGCGGAAGCCGACATCGCTCGCGAGACGGACGCGCTCGATGAGGCGATCGCCCGGATCGAGGCGGAACTAGCCGGCAAGGCCGCCGCCGAACTCGCCAAGGCGCCCGAAAAGAAGAACCCCGAGACGAAGCCGCCGGAAGCGGAGAAAGCGCCGGCGACGAAGCCAGCCGTCCCGCCGCCCAGCGCGCCCAAGCCCGACGCGCCCAAGTCAGACGCGCCTAAGCCCGACGCGCCCAAACCAGCCGCCCCCAAAACGCCGGCGGCCCCGCCCAAGCCCGCAGCGCCCGCCGCGCCGCCGCCTGCGCCTGTTCCGCCCGCACCGCCCAAGCCCTTCTCCTTCCGTCCGCCCGAAGCGGTCGAGGGCGAGAAGGCCGCCCGCAAGGCGGAGGAGGCGCTCGACAAGGCCGAGGAGGCGACGAAAGCCGACGCGGCCGCCGACAGCGAACTCGAGACCACGCCCTCGCTCAAGACGCCGCGCCTGCGCGAGGCGCCGCGCCCGGCGGCGCCCGGCCCG
>JASGFP010000002.1:0-109940 GCA_047605445.1 Rhodoblastus sp. | reverse complement strand
CATGCGACTGAAAATCGCAGTGTCGGTGGTTCGATTCCGCCCCTGGGCACCATTAAATCTCGTAAAATCAAATCGTTGAGGCGTTCGCGCCTACTGGCGTCATGCATCTGCAGCCCGTCGGGTGCGACTGGGGTGTTGCAAGGTGCGAGCTTGTTTCATCCGGTTTGAAATGTCCTGCCGCTGAGGGGGCGAGTGTGACTTGGTCGCACAAAAGGGCGAGAGCGGTGTCTCGCCCTGATCGTCGATGAGTCACGCGCTGAGGGCCGCGCGTGCTTCCTTCTCAGCCGGCGACCCCTTCACCCATTCCCACGCGGAACGCGGTTTGTGGGCTTTCGCAAGCTCGGGGAATTTCTTGGGCTCACGCGCTGCGATACGAAGCTTTTCGCGAGCAAGCCGAGGGTCGAGTTTAATCTCCGAACAGATAGCTTTGAGGGAAATAAGCGGCGATTTTTCCAGCGCAGCATCCTTCGCTGTGCTGTTTGCCTGCGCGTGAGAGCTTGCGGCGGGAGCTTTGGCCGAGTCATTTTTCGCGTTCATAATCGTCTCTCCTTGTAGGGACGATTGATTCGATAAGATGTTGGATGCGGGCGTGTCAGGGGAAACCCCAAGTTTTCATCGACAGGACGGATTTCCGGAATCGTCGCGATGCGGTAACGGCTCGAAATGCTCACATTCCAAATTAGTCGCAATGTGCAGTAATTTTATGTTTGAACGAGGGAACTTGATCGCTCAGCCTAATTCGGGGTGAATTGATCCATGAACGTCCAGATCAAACCATCAAAGCATAGCGCTCCGGGGCAGTATCTCGGCTTCGCTTTGCAGCCAGTCAGGGCCTTCTATCACCTTCTAACATGCCCAAAAGGCGCGAGAGTATCTCTTGAATTGCAGGACGATATCGCGGTTCATTACGCCGACGGCAGTCTGTGCTTGGAGCAGACCAAGAGCGCTTTGAAACAAAATCCCATTTCAGACTGGGCAGACGATCTGTGGAAGACTTTCCACAATTGGCAATCGATGATCTCAGCAGGTGAATGCAAGGTCGGCGTGACGCGATTTCGTCTCTACGTCATCCCGTCAAAGAAGGGGAAGTTCGCGCAGGCGCTTGCGGGAGCTTCAAGCGCACAGGAGGTAGAAGCTGTTGTATCGGAGATTCAACAAAAACTAAGAAAAATGAAGAGCCCGCCGGCTTGCGCTCTGCATATCCAGAAGTTTCTCGATGCGCCAAAAGACCAACAAATTGCGATCGTCGCAAATTTCGAACTGGAAACCGTGTCATCGGATCCGCTTGATGCAATCCGAACTGTTCTCTCGCCGACGCTCGACGAGAATAACATCGACATTCTGGCGAAATCCGGGATCGGACAAGCCAAGCAAGCCTTTGATCGGCTCATCCAGTACGGCAAGATGCCAATCCTCGATGCTGACGCGTTCCGACAAGACTTCCATGCTTTCATCCGGCGGAACAACCTGCCGGGGTTGTTAACCTCGGTGGTCGAGGCTCCTAGTAGCGACTGGGTCGCTCACGTCGCAGCAACACGTCCTGTGTTCATAAGGCAGCTTGAACTTGTAGATGTTAGCCATGAAGATCGGTTGCGAGCAGTCAGCGACTTCCTGCGCACATCAGCCGACAAGGCCGACTGGGCAGAACGTGGGTTGATCTTTTCGGGAAGCCTTGACGGCTGGAATGAAGACCTTGTCCGTCGGCACAGCATGGTCAAGGGTGACGTCGCTGATCTGCATGGCGACAAGCCCTTAGCTGTTCAAGGGCGAATTGTTTATCGCCAATGTGCGCAGCATCAGGCGCCCTTAGAAGGGCGAGTTGTGCCGGGCCATTTTGTACACGGCAGTTTTAACGACCTTTCCGACCGTAAGCGCATCGGATGGCACTCGGACTATAAGCTCCTTATCGACGGTGATGCAGGATGACGATCACCTCAGCTCTGAATTTGAGTGAACTGGACATCGTCCAAAACCCTGCGCTTGGCGCATTCTTGATCTGGCACTTTGCACTCGGTTATCAAGAAGACGGAGCCGAAGCCGTACCATTACCGCTAGCATTTCTTGTCCTGCCAGTCCTGCTACATCGCCCAACGCTCGATTCGGTTGTTTCGACCCGCAAGGCCTCGGGGCTCGCATTATTTGCAGCCAAATTTGACAAACAACGTGAAGCACTCATGGCGCTTCATGGTCGTGCACTCCAATTGCGACCGCTTAGCTTCCAATCAATAGGTGTCGCGGCGACTTCGCGGCTCATTCGGCTCGATTATGAAATAGCGACTGTGCACGCTTGTCCGCTTGACCTAATCGGAGTCAGAAAACCTTCACTCCCAGAGCGTTTGAAGGGCTTTGAAAGCGCTTCAGAAAAGATCGGCTACTGGTTTTCCAAAATTAGTATTGCCCAAATCGCCGCAACGCTCAGGGTTGATTTCTGATGTATTTTCAGCTGCGCAAACTGATCCTCTGGCCTCGCCACGACGGCACACCACGCGTTGTCGAATTTGAACAGGGGGTAGTTAATGTCATAAGCGGCGCGTCCAAGACTGGAAAATCCGCGGTGATTCCGATCATTGACTACTGCCTTGCAGCGGACAAATGCGCAATTCCAGTGGGCGTGATCCGAGAAAACTGTAGCTGGTTCGGCGTCGTGATAGACACAGTCGAAGGCCAAAAGTTGCTTGCCAGACGCGAGCCCGGAGAACAGCAGAGCACTAGCGACATGTTGCTGCTCGAAGGGGACACGCTTGAAGTGCCGCCGCGTATCGAAGGTAAGACGACCTCCGTTTCATATGTGAAGGCGATGCTGAACCGTTTGGCGACCCTCACCAATCTGGATTTCGAACCGGAATCTGAGGGTGGCTTTAAATCGCGCCCAAGTTTTCGTGACCTCATGGCGTTCACCTTCCAACCTCAAAATATCGTCGCAAATCCGGACGTCATGTTCTTCAAAGCGGACACAACCGAGCATCGCGAAAAGCTGAAAACAATTTTTCCGTACATCCTACAGGCGGTCACCGCCGACGTTCTGCAAGCGCGCTATGAGCTCGATCGTTTGGGGCGGCTTTTGCGCAGACGCGAGAGTGAGCTTCGCGCTCTTGTGTCAGCGGGAAATGCCTGGAGGTCGGAAACACAATCTTGGCTGAGGCAAGCAATCGAATTTGGTTTGCTGCCGTCCGATCAGACAATTCCCACCAGTTGGCCTGATGTAGTCGATCTACTGCGCGGAGTCGTTGAGGCTAACGAAAGGACAGCGCATCCTAATATTGCAGGGATCGACGTCGCTCTCGACCGGCTTCAAGCTCTGCGGGTAGAGGAGAGCGTCATCGCAAATGACCTGACGCAGCATCGACAAAGGCTGAGCGAATTACGGCGGCTGGCTGAAAGCAGCGATGCATATGGTAGTGCCCTTCGCACTCAACGAGACCGTATCGCATTGTCGGACTGGCTAAAAGGACTCGCATCTGTGGACCGGCCTGAAGAACCCGTCGCTATTTTGAGCGATGGCGGCCGTGAGAAGGTCGAGCAACTGACAGATGCCTTGGCTGCGATCGAAGTTCGCCTTCGCACGCATCCAAGCGTATCAGATACACTTGATAAGGAGATGCTGCGCCTACGAGGCGATGCTGAGCTCTTGCTTGGCAGGCTGAACGAAATACGTCGAGAAATCGGCATGCTTGAGCGCAACTCAGAATTGGCGAGGCAGACCATTGACCGCTTTGATCGAATTGAGCGCTTCCTAGGGCGACTTGAACAGGCGCTCGTTCTCTACGACCGCACTGACGAATCCGCGGGTCTTCGTCAGGAGATCGACGCGATCATGGTGCGGATGACGGAACTTCAACGTCGCGTTTCTGAGATCGAAATTGCTCGAAAGATGCGAAACGCCGTTGACACGATTGAGACAATCACGAGCCGAATTATTCCGCATCTTGATGCAGAGTGGCCAAATGCGCCGGTGCGTTTGATAATCCCAGACTTGACGGTCAAGGTCATTAGAGGAACGCGAGATGACTACCTGTGGGAAATAGGCAGTGGTGCGAACTGGCTAGCATATCATGTTGCGTTGACGCTTGCGCTTCAGAGTTTCTTTCTGACTTTGCCTCATCATCCTGTTCCCGGCCTGCTGATCTATGACCAGCCAAGTCAAGTTTATTTCCCAAGGCGAGCCGCTGGCGAGGAAGGTGAAGGTCCCGTCGCGTGGCGAGATGAGGACGTTGTAGCCGTCAGAAAAGTATTCAAGTTGCTCGGCGAACAAGTCGCGGCTTCCAAAGGTCGGCTGCAAATCATCGTCCTTGATCATGCCGACGAGGATGTATGGGGCGATCTTTCAGGCGTGGCTTTGGCAGAACAATGGCGTGACCGGGCGCTCGTTCCCTACGAGTGGCTTAACCGTCAGAGCTGACCGATGTCGATTGACCTGACAAATACGCGCATTGTCGAATGGCTTGCTCAATTTGATTTGGCAGACCAGCCCGCAGCAGCGCGGCTCCTGTCTGAAATCCATACTGTGGATGCAGATGCGTTAGTTGCAGGCCTCAGATCGGTCATTCACGGTTTTGCAGACAAGCACCCGGGGCCCGTCGCGATGTATACGGAGCGAAGCATTCGGCATTCGAGATCCAAACCAAATCGTCTGTTTAAGGAAAGCAGAAAGAAACCTCGTCGAGCTTTTGGAAATGGCCCTCCGCCGATCCCCCCAGGTCGTCCTTACGCCCGTGAGACCGGAAGTGAAGGCATCATCGCGACCTTGATTACGGGGCTCGTTCGCTCTCAGCCAGAAAAATTCTTAGACCACCCCGGCCCGGATCAAATCAGAGACGCGCGCGTGCGTTCCTATCTCGTTGTAACGGACTTTATTGGATCAGGGAGCCGCGCATGGTCTAATTTGGAAGCAGCTTGGAAGGTTCACTCTTTCAAAAGCTGGCACTCCTCCGGCAAGATCAACTTCGGCGTAGCTGCATACTCAGCGACCGAAAAAGGCAATCGATTAGTCCGATCTCATCGCAGCAATCCTGCTGTCTGTATTGGGCGTGGATGCAAGACTATCCACGAATTGGATGTAGCCACTCGGGCGGCTCTCTTTGACCTCTGCCAGAGGTACAGCCCGCGAATTAGAACGGACGACCGGACCGCCTTAGGCTACGACGATGGTGGTGCATTGATTGTTTTTGACCACGGGATACCAAACAATGCACCTCTGCTGCTTCACACGAAGACCACTCGATGGACGCCGCTTTTTCCAAGGCGGTCGGCTTCGCTCTTGGGCGAAGCGAGGCGTGAGACCGCGCGCAAGCAGGAGATCGGACATTCGCTAGACCTAATGCGAGAGCGTCGATTGTCGTCCGCTAGTCGTTTTCGAGGTATTGGACCTGCTGAACAAGAGCGCGTTCTTCTCCTGACCGCGCTAAAGCGTCGCCCAAAGTCCCCCCTCGCTCTGTCTGCGCGCACTGGACTTAGCGTAGCAGAGGTAGAAGCTCTTACATCGCAGGCGTTGGCCGAGGGATATCTGGACGGACACCTCCGCCTTACCAAGTACGCATATGAGACCCTAAAGTACCTCCGGACAAGCGATCTGCCAAAGCCTCGCCTTCCCACGGCAAAGCAATCGCTATACTGTCCGAAGTCACTGAGGGCGCCAAGGAGATTCGTTTAGATGATGCCGGTCGTAAGGGCCGGTACCGACGCTCTGAAGAAAACGCAGAGCATCGCTGGCAGCAGATTCTGCGCGCCTACGGAAAAGCTTCCTTACAGCGCTGACGTTGATCGCGCCCCATCTCGATGCGGTGTCTTTCGGCGGGGCGCGATCATCCCCACCCGCGGGAGTCGAAGTAAATGACTCCGTGGCGTCCTCAGGCCTTTAGAAATGCTGCTCGCACGAGCGGTGTCGCCCAGTCGGTCATAACGAATGCGGTCGAAACAGCTGAAATCTTGCTGCGACGAACGCCGAGCGCTGAGCCAATTTTCTCGCTCAAGCACTTGTCCGAACTGACGAACATACCATACGTCAAACTTCGTGATGTGGTGTCACGGCGTGGGGTAGAGCCCTATCGAGTATTCAAGTTGCGAAAGCGCCCCCTGCCGGACGAGGAAGTGCGCTTTAGGACGATCGTTGTACCGTCTCCATGGTTGATGACGCTGCAACGGTGGATAAACGCGAGCGTTCTTGAAAGCGTTCGACCACATGAAGCAAGCGTGGCCTTTTCGACAGGGGACACGATCCGCGAGGCTGCAAATCGACACTGCGGATGCAAGTGGCTTATCAAGATTGATATCAGAAATTTTTTCGAAAGCGTTACAGAGGCTCAAGTCTATCGTGTGTTTGAGAGTCTTGGCTATCAGCCGCTCGTGTCCTTTGAGCTAGCGCGGCTTTGCACCCGTGTTGGTGATCGCAAGACGCGAAGCACTCACGTCCGATATCGCTCAGAAGGCGACTCGGAGATCGCTGCGTACAATTCGACCATTATGGGACATCTGCCTCAAGGGGCTCCCACCAGCCCGCGCATCGCAAATCTGGTCGCTATAGATCTCGATCGCATATTGATGTCAGCTGCCGACGAGCATGGCTTGACCTATACTC
Organism: Rhodoblastus sp.; assembly: GCA_047605445.1. Taxonomy (GTDB): domain Bacteria; phylum Pseudomonadota; class Alphaproteobacteria; order Rhizobiales; family Beijerinckiaceae; genus JAJXWB01. The sequence continues at coordinate 103,366 of JASGFP010000002.1, read as the reverse complement.
GCTATGCGGACGATCTCATTTTTTCAACGCGGAACCCGAATTTGAGCCGAAGCAAGATCCGTACGGTCATCGGCGACGTTTATGCAAGAATAGCTGCGCATGGCTTCACTCCGAACACGGCTAAGACGGTTGTTGCGCCACCGGGGGCCCGAAAAGTGGTATTAGGCTTGTTGGTCGACACTGAGGTTCCTCACCTCACGCGAGAGTTCAAATCCTCGCTAAGGCAACATCTACATTTCTTGCGAAAAACCGGATTTGGCCCAACGGTGCATTCACCCCGTAAGGGCGGCACGACCGTATACGGCATGCGAAGGCATGTCCTGGGGCTCATTCAGCACGCTAGACAGATTGAACCTGCATACGGCGATGCTCGGTTGGCAGAGTTCAATCAGATCGAGTGGTAATATCATCATCTTCTTAGCGGCTCGCCAATGTGGCAACCGTCTACACAGACATTCGATCGTCATAAGTGGCTGGCTCGCACATTTGGCGTTGCAATCAAACATTCATACAGCCCGACATTTCGGCCTTTCAAAACCCAATCTTGTAAGTGTAGTATTCTTCGTCGCTGCGACACGTTGATCTTGTTCACTGATTTGGTCTGCTTCCGCTTCCGACAGCCCGATGTTATGTCGCGGTGTCGTTGAAGCGGCGGTCCGATTGTGGTCCGAGCAGCAAACACTCGCGCAGCACGCCAAAAACTTTCGAAATCCCTTTAGATCACCTGCCACTGTTCGTCTCGCAGCTGCCATAGCGCCAACGCAGGCGATTGGGACTTCCAGTATGTTGGGTGCGGCAGATGCGCGACATACAGAAGCCCGTCAGCAAGTGACAGCCTTGACGCAATCGATCGCAGAAATGATTGGATTTCAGGACTTGAAGACACGACTAGAAGCCGGGCCTCGGCAGACGCCCAAGTCAATTTAGTCAGATCGCGGCCCACGGCATTTAGTCTGCGTGTGAACTCGCATTCGACAGCCCACAAACGCTTCGACAAGAATGGTGGAGATCCTCGCTCACCCTCAGCGATGACTATGTCAAATAAGAACTCGCGGCCTGACACCGAAAGCGATTCCAGATGGACCTCGCAGTTACAAAGGCCTTCGAGCGTGTGGGTCAGATGATGAAGCCAAATTTTGCTGCGGACTTTGTGGCGAGTGCCGAGTGCTTCGTGTTCCTCGAGCGCAGATATCTCAGCAACGGTAACGAGGAAAGCCTCGTTCAAGCGTGTCTTTATTGTGAGCGGCGCAACGATTGTCATGAATGGCTTTCCGGTTTCGACCCCATTCGGCGCAGGGCACCTAACGCTGGCGACGCGCAAGTCGATTGGCGAATTGGCTTCATGGCAAACGGGGCCTCAGAGAGGATCTATGGCTCTTGGCAGTCTTTAGCTTGCGGCCGGTTCGACCATCACACCGTTCAAATAGGTGGTTGAACCAGTCGACTATTGTGTGATCCGCCGCTTGAGGCAACTCCATTCCTCCAACGTAAGACTTGCCGTGCCAGCAAAATCCGAATTGTCGCGCTCCGCCCTTGCGCCAGAGGCCAACCAGTTGCGGCGGCCCACCACTGTAGGGATCTACGCCAGAGTGAAGGGCTTGGCAGAAGGCATGCATAGCCGCTCGGCTTGTTCCGGCAGCGGCGGTATTACTCAACGCAGCTTCGGATCGTTTCACGTAGCTCGCGCCGGAGCCGTCGAGATGCGCGAGATATGAAGCGCCATGGGCAAGGGACAGCTCCTCGTCGAGCCAAACCTTTGTTTTCGCGTCATAGTGACTTCGCCAAAGTCGAAATTGCGCATCCATGAATTCCGCATCGCGCGCCCCATGAAATAGCGTCAAGCTAGCGATGTACTTTGTTTCAACACTCGCAATCGCATTCTTCAGCAAGCTTAGAATCCAATCATGCCGTTGCTCAGAGCGCATAAGCGGTAAATTGAGTGAGCCAAAGGATGCGAGATTGAGTGCTTGTCCAAGAGCGATCGGCACGAAGTAGGCGTCGCCGCAATATCCAAATATGTCGGGGCTAGTCGGCGAACAAAACGTTTTGCGACCAGCATCCCATCGTTCGGTTGGTGTGACCCACGTAATTCGGCTGTCTGTCACTAGATAAAGCGACGTGGGACCGCGAGAGTCGCTGGCGACGGCTGCTGCTAAAGATGTCATTGCGTCACAAAATGGCTCAAGCTACACTTAAGTAGATTGATCGGGTTGCAAAGAGCAACTCCTGTCCGCCCCGCCACGGATATTGTGGGGTGCCCGAGGTGGGGGCCCGTCTGCGCAAGCGGACGGGCTGTCAGGTTCAATCGCCGCCTCTTTGCTGCATCGTAGCGAGTTTGGCGACAATCCCATCACAAGCGTCAATGCGCGCGGTCTGTAGGCTTTTTTGCTCCCAGTGAAATGGGGGCGAAAAATTCGCTCACATCCACCTCAAGTCCTTCGGCGATCCTCGCCAGAACGAGCGCTGAAGGATTGCGTTTGCCGCCCTCGACGCCGCTCAAGTAGGTCTGGTGGATTTCAGCTCGATGCGACAATTCTTCCAAGCCCTTTGCGCGTCGGAGCCGCTGAACATTTTCCCCAATTCGCCGCCGCACATCCATGCAGCGAGCACGCCTTTAGCACTTCATTAGGACCATAGACTATAAGTAATAAATCGGGACCAACGCGATTTTCACCCGATGGAAATTCGCATCCAGCCGTCAGTGCCGTGGGTTGAACGCGCCGCTCTGCCAAATGAGCCCGGCGTATACCTCATCGCGAAGGCAGGCGCTCTCATCTATATCGGCAAGACATGGGGCGGGTATGGCCTGCGCGGGCGCGTAGGGGACTTTCATCGCTCAGCTACAACAGGCCTAAAAGGACACGCTGGGGGCGTTACATTCTTCGGCAAGTACGGCGCAATAGACCCAGCGGAAGTTTCCGTTGCGGTGCATGTCCCCATCATCGTGCGCCGTGATCCGGCGATCTTGAACCCCTACGTCCAGTACGCGGAACGTCGCCTAATCTGGGAGCACGTAGAGCGGCTTGGATGTTTGCCCGCCTGCAACTCCGAATAGGGGAGCGAGCCGTTGGGGAGGCGAGCATAGCAAGGTTCGACGAGCAGGGGCCGCCAACGTCCACGGGTCGAGCTACTACAGCGAACCTTCGTGGTGGAACAGTGTTTGGCGAGCGCCGGAGTCTCGCCCGGATATCGAAGCGGCCTCGAATATCGAGCTTCAGTAGAGTTGCATGGTCGTCTGACCGAGGCGCTCGTGAAGCGCTTTGAAGCCGAATTCCACCTGTACCCTGAGGATGAGCCTCAAAGTGAAGACCGCAATGCCGGCGCGCTCATCAGCTCGCGAGGTAGTCTGCAATTCGTCGCGCACGCGCCTCCTCGCCAGTTTGACCGCATCTTGCTCATGACCCTAAGCGGACGGCTCTGCAGAGTGGAGTTCGTAGTGACGAAGCCACGGTATGGGTCGGCGCTGATGATCAACTGGAGCTTTGAGGCAACGAGGGCCTCAGGCTAATCGGCTCTCCACGCCCCTTTTGGGACGCGCGCCCGTCACGCGCGAAGCAGGTAGTTTTTCGAAGAGGGAAACCAGCGCCGATGAAAAGGGCTCCCGCCGACAGCGCACAGCCCCCCGCCGAAGTCGCTGGGCAGCAAATTAGGTATGGGTGTAGGCGAGAGTGTCGTCCGGGCGCTGTAAGGGGCGCTAGAAGCGATTTGCGCGACGCCGGAATGCCCCCGAGTTGCTCTTTATCCCGGCGCAGCCAAGGACGCCAAGAGCGCCAAGATATCTCGGCGTACTTGAAGGTCGCCGACGATCTTTGGCGATGTTGGCGCTCTTGCTCGCGTAAAAGGCCTCGGATTTGAACCCGACGCCCCCATCATTCAGGAAGTGACCACAACCACTGGTCTTTCTGCTTTCTCGCTTTCCGCCCAATCTTCTGCTTTGCACGGTCGATCGTGCGCGATGAAATGCCCTTCGATGCGGCGACGGTCGATATTTCTGCGGCGGGCCGCGGGCCGCCTTTCAACTCGTCACGCAAAAAGGCCATGGCCTCTTCAATGGCAGACACGCCTATCGGCGCGCCACCAAGGTCGTCTACCGTCAAAGCGCATCGACCCAGCCAGTCCAGACGCGGGACATCGTCTTCAGATTTTGCGATAAGCTGATACATCCAACTCTCGCCCCGTGGCGCGAGATTGTGTTTCAGGTGGGCAATGACTTTCACGTCCGGGTCGTCTGGGTGCAAGGCGACCAACACCGCCGACCGCGCCGCTCCGATAACGTCGATCGACCCCACACCTTGATATATGGCCTTGTCGCTCTTTGATTTTCGCAGATGCCGAATGACAACCATTGCGGCGTCGTTCTCGGCCGCGACCATAGAAAGTTGCGCCAGCAGCGCTCTTATCTCGTTCGGCTTGTACATGTCACTAGCGCTCGGAACGAAGGCATATAGAGGGTCAATGATGATCAACGATGGTCCAAATTCCAGCACTTCGGAACGAAGCGTCTTTAGGCCTTCGTCATCGAATGCCGAGTATTCAGCCATGTAGCGGACCCTTTCGGGGTCGCCACCCATCGCCTCGATTCGAGGTCGGATGGTATAAGCAGGATCGTCCTCGGCGCTCATCAACAGCACGCGGCCCTTTCGAATTTTTTCGCCCGTTGCCAGCGTGCCGCCGACAGTCACCGAAGCCGCCAAGTGCATGGTCAAATAGCTCTTGCCGATGCCGGGATCGCCTTCGAGGATCGTCATCATCCCGTACGGAATAAATGGTTTCCAGAACCACCTAATCTTGGCCGCCGCGACATCGCCGAGGGTTCCAAATACTTTCTTGTTCTTGCTCACGGCTTGTTCCTCAATTTCGAGAGAATCCTGCCCAGTTCGATGTTCAAACGTCGGCGGTTCGGACCAAATTTTTCGATGAAGTAGGGGCTAGCCCAAACCACAGCCGCGATTTCTTCGGTCGTAGCGCCGGCGTTGTGCAGCGAAGCGACAATCATGAAGACGCATCTTGATCGGTCGTGACTTCTCACGACGCGCTCCTTCATCAGGCGGTGGTATCTCGGTCGGACCGATTTTCGGAATTTCGCGATCACTGCGTCGGCGTCATGAGCGCTCGGGTCGCATTCGACTAGAGTGCGCTGGTCCTCGGAGTGGGAACGGTACGGGTCCACATCCGACCAGTCTGAGATTGCCACGGTGCGCCGATGTAAGAGATTGACGCGAGGCTTATCGTAGCCGGGCTTGTGGTTGTACGAAAACGGCAACCGCAGGAATTTTGTGACGGACCAGCCGTTCCTATCGCCGCCAAATCGATACGCCAGATAGCGTGACATCCCCTCAGCAACGCCTCGATCGGCGTGCTGAAAGAACTCCCAAATGCCTTGAAATCGGCCTGGCGATGTTTGGATCAGGATCGTCGGTTGCGGCTCGAAAGATTTCGGGCGCGCGTCGTCAATGTCGCACCACGCGAACGGCGTTCGCAACGCGTTTGCCCCGATCCTTGCGACGTCGCAAAAGGCGTTCGGGCAGAAATATAAGTCGTGGCTATCGGCAGGGTGGGCGAGAAGGAAGCGCGCGATCTCATCGAAGGCATCGTGCGCAAAGGCACGCTCTATCCATTGTTGACGCCCTGTCCGAGCGGCGAGGAAGACGAAGCCGGCTGTGTGTCTGGTCCAGATGTTGGCAAGGAATTTTAGCTGACGCGGTTCGTCCAAAGTTGCGGCTAATTTTGCAAGGTCAGAGTGCACTATTCCGTTCATGCGTTTTGGCATGTCATTGTCTCGAATTGTGGAAGGGGTGGGGAAGGGGCCTAGCGCCCCTCAGTAATCCGCGTAGTGGTGGTGAACGCGTTGTGCGCGACAATCCTCAATCCATTTCAAGATTTCCGCGCTGTCCCAGCAAACGCGCGTGCCAGCAATGCGAATACGCCGCGGCATCAAACCCCGCTTCTCGCGTCGCAGCCACGTCACGTTGCTACCGGTAATTCCAAGCGCCAAAATGTCGGCGCGGCTGAGAAAAATTTTCGACGATATCGGTTGCTCGGTCATCAGACTTCTCTTTGGTTGGGCCCGGCGGCGGCATGCCATCGGGCACTCAAGAAGTGAGCTGACTTCGAATTTGAAAAACAGACGACGCGATTATTTTAATGCGGTGCTTTGGTTTTCGTGGTGCCGCGCGGGCGGCCGCCTTTCGCAAGGTCCTCGCGGCGAGTATGCTCGATCGCGCGAGCGCGGGCTTTCAAGAAGGCCCTGTAGCTCAGGCCAGGAAATCTAGCGCTTGCATCTTCAAATAGCCGCTTGTTTGGCTTCAGTTCAGTTCCTGCCTCGATCAGGTCGACAAGCCACTGCCTGCATCGCGAGTTGTCAGCAAGGGTGGCTCTCCCCATGACCGGCCTATGTCGTTTCAGGTAGGCCAGCAGTCCCGCGCGATCGATCTTTAGAGCGAATGGGGTGCTATATCCTCTGGGGAAGCAGGCATTGCTGGCGAGGTCGATCTTGAAGAACTCATGCGCTGCTTCAATCGGCGGCAGTGGTGTTTCGTTGCCATCCCCACAATGATGGACCGCGAGCACGCTACCGCTCTGTAGGGCTGTGTAAAGATTGTGCAGTGCGCCCTTCATCATCAGGTCGTTGACAGGCAAACCTTGTCGCCATTCGTCACCGTAGGTTTCTGGACCGACGAGTTCGATCGCCTCAAGCGGCGACAGGAAGTACTTCTCGTCGATCTTTCCGATGGCCATCGACCATTGTCCCAAGTTTGTCGGCCCATTTTGTCAGAGCTTCGCGCTTTTCTTGTGCGTAGGCATGTCGATTATAGACAGCGGCAACGCCAGACACGATACCGCTTTTGTGGTTGAGCACGGCTTCAATGACGTGCGGTTGGACCCCCATCATCGCGATATTGGTCGCGACCGTTCGGCGAATGTCGTGCATGCGCCAGTCGTCGGCGCCAGACGCCTTCTCTAGGCGGGCTTTGAACCTACCAAAGCCCGAAATCGAGGTCTCTCCTGTCGTCGTGAAAAGGAATTCCGAGCCGGCGAAACGGGGCAAACTCTCGATTATTGAAACTGCCAAGGGCGCCAAGGGGACGACGTGCTGCGTGGCGTTCTTGGCGCGCTTGGCTGGAATGGTCCAAGTTGCGTTGGCGATATCAACCTCGGACCATTGCATTCCTGCGACTTCGCCTCTGCGCTGGCCGGTTAGAATGACAAGTTTCACAAACTGCTCGAAAGGAAAGCCGTCGATCTCAGCCGCATGCCAGCAGGCAGCCAACTCCGAGTCGGTCAATACTCGGTCCCGAGAAATTTCCTTCGCCGGAGCTCTCAAGGCCGTAACTGGATTGGTCTCGATCGTGCCGCGGTCAACGCACCAGGAAAAGAGCTTCTTGATCGCGGCGAGCGCCCGGTTCGCTCCGGTGCCCATTCCTGAAGCGACTAGCTCGTCGAGCACCTTGACCACATCGGCGCGCTTGATTTCGTTTATCGGCCGCTCGTGAAGCGAGGAGAATTTTGTCAGGACTCTTTCGGTTGATTTCCAGCTGCGGTTGCGCGGCTTGGCGTAGAGTTCGACGAATTGCGCGGCGATAGTGCCAAGGGATAGCTTAACTTCTCGCTCGACACCGAACTGTCCAAGCTGAATTTGCCGCAATACGGCCTGTGCTTTATCTCGAGCGTCTGCGACGCTGAGAATAGGATAGCTGCCAAGTTTCATCCGGCGCGGACGTTTATGCACCCGCGTTGAAAGGTACCAGACCTTAGCACCGGTGGGCGACACGCGAACTATGAGACCTGCAACTAGTTCGTCTCGGACCTCATATCGTTTGCTCGTGGCGGCAGGCAGGTAGTCGATGAGCTTGGGTGTAAGTTTCTTGCGCATGGTGCGCACCATGTCATTCTAGGCACAAGTCTGTCAGGTTCATTTTGAGCCATTGTCGGTGGGAATGAAAATGTCCGCAAGTATCCGTCGGCGTGCGGGCTTTACGAAGCACGTGAAAGCGTCGTTTCGCGAGATAAATCCCGCAGCTGCAAATAACGTTATAATACCGCGGTCTGAAAAGTATCCGTTTTGGGTGGCGGACGTGACCGGTCAGATTGGCGACTGGCGGGGATACATCCGTGACGTGTATCTACGTTGGGCAATCACAATAAATGCGATGCATCTTGCCGTAGATCATTGGAAGACTCGTCCGAAAGAAACGGCACTGCAAACTGTGTCGCTTCGGGCTGGAAAGGATGGAAATGCCGCCTTCGTCCCTGTTGCCGAATGGCCCGCGCCAAACGCAGTCGAGAACTACCAGAAGGCCACGCCATTGCTCGCTGCCTACGGCGTTACAGATCTTTTTGGAGCGCTCGAAGAAATTATTTTCGAAATGTATGAGACGTTTTTGAACGACCAGCCTGAGCACTTGATGAAGGGAGAGGAGTTCCGAGAGCTGCGTCGTCTGTACAAGGGCCGTGATGACGGGGAGGAAGCGCAACGAGCCTGGGAGTCGGTTTGGATCGATCGATTAGATAAATGGCGTCGTAAAAGGCTCTACGACGGGTTACACAGTGTCCTCAAATCGTTTTTCCACCTAACGGGCTTGCAACGCCCCTCATCTTTTAAACATACCGACGTCGATGATTGGTGCCGTGCGATCGAGGCTATCGGTGAGTTGCGCAATTGCGTAACTCACGGCATGGGTACAGTCTCTCAAAAATTGGCCGACTTGACTGCGACACTACCGACGGACGTCTTCCGCTTTACGGAGGGGGATGCGCTGAACGTAGAGCTTAGGCACTTAATGTTTGTAGAATGCTTCGTCGACCAGTTGCTCTCGGCAATCAATGCCGCCTGTTGTGAGATGGCAAAGCGGCAGTTGACCGGCAAGGCTTGAGCTCATGCCGGGGTTTCGCTTGGGCTACGTTTGAGGTGAGCTGCGATAAAAATGGTTGAACGGTAGACGTATGAGCCGTGGCGGTTAAAGCAGTAAAGTCAAGAATTTGTAGGTTGTTTCGAATGGGTTTGGCACCGTTTGATTTCGCCACGTAGCTTCCTGAAAATCGCAGTGTCGGTGGTTCGATTCCGCCCCTGGCACCACTTCCCCATCCAAGGCGGTCCAAAAAAGCGCCGGGCTTGCTGAAGAACAGGCGATCTCGGCACTCTCGGGTCAAGGGCTTCCGCTTCTGCGCTGTCTGTGCGGGCCGCAGCGACGGCGCCTCGCGCGTCACTGCAATCCGATGTTGCCGGTGAACGCTCCATCGTTAGTGTTGAACCGTAGTTGATTGTTGCCGTGCGTGAGGATCTGGCCCAGGGCGCTCGCTGAAAGGCCGTTGGCGTTGGCTGTGATCTGCGAACCGAAAACGGCGATCGCCGCGCTTCCCCGGCCGGATGCGCTGGGGCCCGACACGCGCAGACCGTTGTGATTGCCGGAGACCTGCGAATTCATGACCGATATGGTCACCGGCGCGCCGCTGCCCGGCGTCGACGCCGTGATGCCGTTGCCTGAACTGCCTGAAACCGCGCTGTCGACGATATTGACGGTGATGCCGCCCGTGCTGCCGCTGCCGTTGGCGTTTATCCCATTCTGGTTGCGGCTGAACCTGGTGTTGCGGATATAGACGTTGGCGGAACCGCCGGACACGGGCTGGATCTGAATGCCCGACAACGGCATGTCGTAGAAATGAGAATCGCTCACCGTCAGGGAGGCGGATCCGTTCGGCGCGAACAGCAGGGCATGAGCGATCGTCCCGCCCGAGTTGCCGATGCTGACGCGGCGCAATTCCAGCGCGCCTTGGCCGTTGAAATTGAGGATCGTGCCGCAGTTAAGGCCGAGGCAGTCCCCGACGAGGCCCTCGATGACGACCCTGCTGCCCGCTGGCGTATTGACGTTGACCAGGGGAAGCGACGTGTCCCACAGGCCGTCGCCACACGATATGGTCACCGACGCGGTGATGGCGCTGGCGCTTCCGTATTTGAACTTGTCGAGGCAGACCACCTCGCCTCCGGCGCCGGCGGCGGAGATCGCCGTGTCCATGTTGACGCAAGGCGCGGCCGGCGTGCAACTGGATCCGCTTCCCGCGCTTGAGAGGAAAGCGGTGGAGGCCGCGCGCGCGGGCGCCGCGAGCGCGATGGAGACGAGACATACTGCGACAGTCGCGAATTTCATCAGGACAGCCCTCAGCCAGGATACCGCGTCCGGATGCTAGGGCTGAACGACAGATCGCGCATCCTGCGAGTTGTGCGAAATCGCACAATGAAAATGGCGAAGCGCGGCGGAGGCGACGGTGAGCAGGCCTATGCCCCGGAGAAAGCTGAGGTCGCGCCGATGGCGTTCGGCGAGGCGGCCGAAGAAGATGAGAAGCGCTGCATCGACGAACGCATAGCCGTTCAGCACCCAGGACAGATCGGAGACCGGCGCCGGCCAGGCGCTTCGGTTGCGGCGTCAGCCATTGGCGGCGCCCGCCTTGGCGTCGACGTGGTTCTGATAGACGCGCAGATGCGCATAGGCCGTCGCCAGCAGCGGCGTGGCGAGGCCCAAGCCTTTCGCCCGCAGCAGGAGATCGCCGACAATCTGGTCGGCCTCGATCGGGGCGCCCTGTTGCAGATCGCGATACATCGATGACGCGAAAGGGGAGCCGGCAGCGGTCAATTGCCGGCGCGTCGCCTCCAGGAATGGCGCGCTCGGCGCTTCGCCGACCGCTCGCACGACGCTCACGATCTCGTCGATCATCGCGTTGAGAAAGTCCAGGCCGCCGGACGCCGCCACGATATCGCCGATGGTCCCCCGCATCAGGCACGTCGTGGCGCCGAGAGCCGACAGCATCGTCCATTTTTCCCACATCTCGCGCTCGATCGTCGCCGTGAGACGCGCGTCGAAGCCGGCGTTGCTCATGAACGCATTCAGGTCCGCAGTTCGCGTGGATGGCGCTCCGCTCCGCTCGCCATACGCGAGTTCGTGCAGCGGCATGAGGTGGATGACGTGACCGTTGGCGTCGAGCGTCGTAGCAACCTTGCAGACACAGCCGACGATCGCCTCCGCGCCAAACCGTTCGCCGATGACGTCGAGATGCCGCATACCGTTGAGCACGGACAGGATCATCGTCTTCGGGCCGATGGCGGGCGCGACGTCGCGCAGCGCCGCTTCGATGGAAAACGCCTTGACCGTCAGAAGAACCGCATCGAAGGGGGCGTTGAGACCGGATGCCGTCAATACGCGCGGTGCAAATGAGAAATCGCCATGCGGGCTCTTGATGGAAAGCCCGTTCGCCCGAATCTGCGCGGCGCGCTTCTCGCGCACGAGGAAGGCGACATCGCGACCGGCAGCAGCCAGTCGGCCCCCGAAATACGCGCCGGTCGACCCCGCGCCGACGACAAGAAGCCGCATGCCCGCCTCCATATAGTTGCATATACACCTATTGTGAATTAGGGGCATATGCTATTATCTCTGTCAAGGTCGATGCGCGCGGGGGTGGGAGTACGTGTCCGGACGGGGAAGGGCGTCGAGCGCGGCGCAGGCAGGCCTGGTCTGCAACGGAACCGCCTTGCGGAGAGCTTCACGGCGCGTCTCGCAGCTCTATGACAGCGCGCTCGCGCCGAGCGGGCTGAGATCGACGCAATTCGCCATGCTCGCGCGCATCGCCGGATCGGACTCTCCGACGATGAGCGAGCTTGCCGCCGCTCTCGTTCTCGACCGATCCGCGCTGGCGCACAATCTCAAGCCGCTCGAGCGCGACGGATTGGTGAAAGTGGTCGTCGATCCCGACGACAGGCGCTCGCGCATCGTGACGATAACAAGCTCCGGCGCGGCCAGACTGGCCGAAGGCGCGCGGCTGTGGCGGAGAGCGCAGGCGGCGTTCGAGGGCGCCTATGGCAAGCGGCGTGCGGCGGAATTGCGCAAGACGATGGACCTGCTGGCCGATCCGGCTTTCAGCGAGGCATTCGCGGCGCGACTGTAGCGGGCGGAAAAGTCTGCTCCGATCGCAGGCGCGCCGCGTGAATTATTCGATTGTCACGCAGGCCGGGCCGGATCATCTTCCCCATAATGGCGAACGCATGTCGCGGCAAGACGACATCGCGCCGGGAAGGAAAGCGTTCATGCTGCTTGCGGGCAAGATCTGCATCGTCACCGGCGCCGCGTCCGTGCGCGGGCTCGGCATGGCGACGGCGAAACTCTGCGCCGCCCACGGAGGCTTGGTCGCCATCCTCGATCTCGATCTCGCGGCATCGAAGCGTGCGGCCGCTGCGATCGGCGAAAACCATATCGGTCTCGCCTGCGATGTCGCCGACAAGGCCGCCTGCGAAGCAGCCGCCGCCGCCGTGATCGCCAAATATGGCCGGATCGACGTGCTGGTGAATAACGCCGGCATCACCCAGCCGCTCAGGACGCTGGAGATAACGCCGGCGAACTACGAGGCCGTGACGGACGTGAGCCTGCGTGGGACGCTCTACATGAGCCAGGCCGTACTGCCAGCGATGGTGGAGCGGCGCACGGGCTCGATCGTCTGCATCTCCTCGGTGTCGGCGCAGCGCGGCGGCGGCATATTCGGAGGCCCGCATTACAGCGCGGCCAAGGGCGGCGTGCTGAGCCTCGCGCGCGCGATGGCGCGTGAATTCGGTCCCGCGGGCGTGCGCGTCAACAGCGTGACGCCCGGCCTGATCGAGACCGACATCACCGCCGGCAAGATCACCGACGCGATGAAGGCCGACATTCTCAAGGGCATTCCGCTCAACCGGCTCGGCGAGGCCGAGGACGTCGCGAAGGCATGTCTGTTTCTCGCCTCCGACCTGTCATCCTACGTCACCGGCGCGACGCTCGACGTCAACGGCGGCATGCTGATTCACTGATACCTGAAAGACGGCGCAGCCATGTCGGAACCCGGTCACAACGTCAGTCTCCGCGAACGTGCGCGACGCATACGCCGCCATGCCTTGCGCATGGGCGAGGTGCAAGGCCAAGGCTATATTGCACAGGCGCTCGGCGCCGCGGACTTTCTCGCCGTCTCCTATTTTCACGCGCTGAACTATCGGCCGGCCGAGCCCGAATGGGAGGCCCGCGACCGCTTTTGCCTGTCGATCGGCCACTACGCCATCGCGCTTTATGCGGCGCTGATCGAAGCCGGCGTGATTCCCGAGGATGAAATCGAGAGCTACGGCGGCGACGATTCGCGCTTGCCCATGTCCGGCATGGCGGCGTACACGCCGGGCATGGAGATCACGGGAGGATCTCTAGGCCATGGTCTCGGCATTGCGGTGGGCATGGCGCTCGCGCTCAAGCGCAAGAAATCGGCGAGCTTCGTCTACAATCTTTTTTCCGATGGCGAACTCGACGAGGGTTCGACGTGGGAGGCCGCCATGTCCGCAGGATCGTTCGGGCTCGACAATCTGATCGGCATTGTCGACGTCAACAACATGCAGGCCGACGGCCCTTCGACGCAGCAGCTCAACTTCGAGCCGCTGAAGCCGAAGTTCGAGGCGTTCAACTGGTATGCGCAACGCGTCGATGGCAACGACATCGACGCGCTTGTCGAGGCGTTCGATAACGCGCGAAACCATTCAGGCAAGCAGCCACGCATCATCATCTGCGATACGCGGATGGGACGCGGCGTGCCGTTCCTCGAGGCGCGCGAACGCAATCACTTCCTGCGTGTCGAAGCCGATGAATGGCGGAAGGCCCTCGACATCATCGACGCGGAGCCGCGCCAATGAGACGCTCGAAATACATCCGGCCTGCATGGCTCGACGATGCGAGCCTCGATCGGCCGAACGCCAAGACCTCGGCCATGATCGCTTCCATAGCGGGGCCGGATCAGCGCACCGCGGCGGCCCCCTTCGGCAATGCGCTGGCGAAACTGGCGGATGCACGGCCCGAGATCGTCGGCCTCTCCGCCGACCTAGCCAAATACACCGACCTGCACATATTCGCGCAGAAGCATCCCGACCGCTTCTACCAGATGGGCATGGCCGAGCAGTTGCTGATGATGGCTTCGGCCGGGTTTGCGCGCGAAGGGTTCCAGGCCTGGGCGACGACCTACGCCGTCTTCGCCTCGCGCCGCGCCTACGATTTCATCTGCCTGGCGATCGCGGAAGAAAATCTCGACGTGAAAATCTGCTGCGCGCTGCCCGGTCTGACCACCGGTTATGGGCCCAGCCATCAGGCGACGGAAGATCTCGCGATTTTCCGCGGGATGCCGAACCTCACCGTGATCGACCCTTGCGATGCGCATGAGATCGAACAGGCCGTGCCGGCCATCGCGGCTCACAAGGGGCCGGTTTACATGCGGTTGCTGCGCGGGAACGTACCGCTCGTGCTGAACGAATATGGCTACACGTTCGAACTCGGCAAAGCCAAGACGATTCGCGAGGGCGCAGATGCGCTGGTCGTTTCGACTGGCCTGATGACCATGCGCGCGCTGGAGGCGGCGGCGCTTCTGGAAAAAGACAAGCTGTCCGTCGCCGTGCTGCATGTTCCCACGATCAAGCCGCTGGACGAGGCGACGATCCTGAAGGCGGCGGCAAGGACCGGGCGCCCGGTCATCGTCGCCGAGAACCACACGCTCATCGGCGGCCTCGGCGAGGCCGTGGCGGGCGCGTTGCTGCGGGGCGGCGTTCATCCCGCCGCCTTCAGGCAGATCGCGCTGCCCGACGCCTTCCTCGACGCCGGCGCCTTGCCGACCCTGCACGACCGCTACGGGCTTTCGTCGGCTTGCATGGCCGGCGCGATCAAGGGTTGGCTGTAGCCACAAAGAAAAAGGGCCCGACAAGCGGGCCCTTTCCATTGCTGTGCTGAGACAGCTCAGTACTTGGCGACGACCGGGCCACCGCCCCAACCGAAGCGATAGTTCAGGCCGACGCGCACGGTGTGGTCGTGCACGCGCTGCGTGATGTCCGAACCGAACACGCCGAGCGGATAGTTCGCGCCGATGTTGGTGAACAGGTACTCGCCCTTGACCGACCAGTTCGGGGTGAAGGCGTATTCCACGCCCGCGCCGGCCGTCCAGCCCGTCGCGACCTTGCCGACGCTCACGCCCGTGGGGAAGTTCGGGCCGATGTTGAGGCGGCCATAGGCGAAGCCGCCCGTGGCATACAGCATGACGGGCGCGCCGAACGGCGTCACGCCGAGGCGACCGCGCACGGTGCCGAACCAGGGGGTCTTGCGGGCGGTGATGCCGCCGCCGACGCTCGAGCCCTGGAAGTCGGTCTCGACGCCGACCACGAACATCGGCGAAACCTGCCAGTTGTAGCCGATCTGGGCGCCGCCGACGATGCCGCCATGCGGATCCGCGAGGCCGAACGGCGCGAAGACGACGCCCTTGTTGAACGCGTCCATCCAGCCGTAGCCGACGTTCGCGCCGACATAGAAGCCGGTCCAGCTGAACACCGGAACGGGCGCGTAAACGGCCGGAGGCGCCTTGCGCGACGGAAGATCGGCCGCCAGAGCAGCGCCCGAAAGGACGGTGCTGAAGCAAGTTGCGGCCAGAAGAAGCTTTTTCATACCGGGAACCTTTTCGCTCATGGGGGAACTGCGTTGTGCCTAATTCCAGACGAGTAAACTAGTTCCTGATTTGCGGCAGAAAAGCGCCAAAAAAATGGATTGCCCCCCTGGAAGGCTCACTTCGCCGGGTGATGTTGCAAAATGGTTACTTGATCTTTGCCATTACAACGCTTTGCTCTCAGCTAGAGCGACATGACGAACGCTTCAACGGTTTTGAAATAGGCCGCTTGGTCGATTCCGCTGGAGACGGGCATCGGGGCGCGCGTGCGCGTGGCCTGTTCAACCGCCTGCCTCCAGTCCGGCAGGTCGAGCGGATGCCGGTAGATGGTGTCCGTTCCCCCTATCTCTCGGAAGACGGGGATGTCGGAGGCGATCACCGGCGCGCCGGCGGCGCGCGCCTCAGAAATCGGCAGCCCGAAGCCCTCCGCCAGCGAAGGCGCCAGCAGCGCGCGCGCCCCGGCGAGAAGGCAGCGCAACTCCAGAGTCGACAGGCCGTTGACCTCGAGCACGTGGCCCGACAGCGCGACCGACCGATCGAGGATGCGAAAGACGGTTTCGTTGTCCCAGCCGCGCTTGCCGACGATGATCAGCCGGGGCGCGGCGTCAGCGTCATCGGCGATCATTTCCCGCCACAATTGCAGCAGCATAAGGTGGTTCTTGCGCGGCTCTATCGTCCCGCACGCCACGAAATAAGGAATGTTGCCGGCAATGGCGCCCCCGGGCTCGATCGCCGCCGCAAAAGCCTCGTCGATCGGCAAATGAGCGACCTGTATCGGCATGTCGCGCCGCCCGAGCGCGGCGAGCCGGGCCGCGAGTTCCTCCCGGACAGCCGCAGTCGAGACGATCACGCCGCTGCCCCGGCGCGCGAGGAGGGAAAGGCGCTTCTCATGCCGCTCCTTCTCGTGCTCGGGAAAGAACTCGGGATATTGCAAAGGCAGGACGTCGTGAATCATCGTGACGCACCGGACATCCGGGCGCGCGTCGAGCCAGCCGGTGTAGGCGCCGCTCCAGAGCGGGAACTGGCTCACATTGAGATAGACCGAATTTTCGGGCGCCCTCCGGATCAACGACCGCCCCTGCAACGCAAGGCCGGCGTAGGCCGACAGCGCCCCCTGCAGGTTTCCCTTCGGCCGGTGGGCCGAAATGCGCTGAATCTTCGATTGGCGGTTCCGGGGGGCCCCCTCCATCAGCCAGGTCTCGATCTTGCGGAGCGTCTCGAACCGTCCCGCGCCAGCGGCGTTCGGACCTTCCGGCGGCGCCCATTGCGAACGCATCTTGGCGAGGATGGCGTCCGATACCCGTGAATCGAACAGAGCCGGGCCGCGCAGGGAGATGCCGACAGCCGCCGCGCCGGGTTTCGAGAGAAAATGTTTCGCATACGCGAAGTCCATCCTGTCGATTCCGCCGGGCGTCGGGCTAAAAAGGCGGCCCGAAAGCCGGGTCACGTCGTAGAGCGCGGCGCGAACTTCCAAATCCTTCCCCTCTCTGGAAGCACCCTACTTACCCTGCCGCACGGCGAACGGAAATGAGATCGAGCGGCGGCCTCCACGGCTTGCTGGTTTCGCAATGTCAGTCATGCGTTTTGCCAAATCCAGGTGACGAAAACCCATATATTTCAGCGGGTTTTTCAGAACTTGG
Source organism: Rhodoblastus sp. (assembly GCA_047605445.1). GTDB lineage: Bacteria > Pseudomonadota > Alphaproteobacteria > Rhizobiales > Beijerinckiaceae > JAJXWB01. Next base: position 86,258 of record JASGFP010000002.1, on the reverse strand, counting down.
GCGCCGCCTGACCAATATTGCTCAAGTTGAGCCATTCTTTCGCTGCAAAGAAATCCGCCGCGACGCCGGCACTGACGAGACCGCGGCGAAGGAAGGAGGCCCAATCCGGGCCTCCGGCGCGCCCGCGGGCGCTTTCGTTTACCGATCCCAATATTATGCAGCCATTTCATGAGCTTGCGTCGTGGTGGCGTTGGGGTTCTGTTGAACGCGGAAGCGCGAGCCGAGGCGAGTCGCGCCGGACGAGACCCTCGGGCTGCCGGATCCGCCAAGCGCCCGCCGAAACGCAGTCTATGCTAAAGCTGACTTAGGTAAGTCTTGCAGCGCGCACGCTACGTCAGTATGGAGTGGCGCGTCCCGTCAGCAATGGCGCCCCTAATCAATCGGCGATAGGAAGCTCAGTGAAGAACGGATCAGATTCGAAATCGGAGAACGTGCTGGTTCTCGGTGGCGACGGGTTCTGCGGATGGCCGACCGCCCTCCGCCTTTCGAAACTCGGCTACGACGTTACGATCGTCGACAACCTTTCGCGCCGCAAGATCGACATTGATCTTGGCGTCGATTCCCTGACCCCGATCGCAACGATCCAGCATCGGCTGGACGCCTGGAAGGAAGCCACCGGCAAGACGATCGGCTTCGTCAATCTTACGCTCGGCGAGGATTACGAGGAGCTCAAGGCGCTTCTGGCCGCCAAGCGCCCCAAGGCAATCGTTCACTTCGCCGAACAGCGCGCCGCGCCCTATTCGATGAAGTCGCACACCGAAAAGCGCTACACGGTCCGCAATAACCTCACTGCGACCCATGACGTGCTCTGCGCCATCACGGAAGTGGTTCCCGACTGCCATCTCATCCACCTGGGAACGATGGGCGTCTACGGCTACGGCACGGCCGGCCTGAAGATTCCCGAGGGCTATCTGCCGATCGAGGTGACGGTGGAAGGCGAGCGCAGGCCGCTCGAGATCCTGTACCCGACCAATCCGGGCAGCATCTACCACATGACCAAGTCGCAGGATCAGTTGTTCTTCCAGTTCTACGCGAAGAACCACGGCACGCGCGTCACCGACCTGCATCAGGGCATCGTGTGGGGGACGCAGACGGCGGAAACCCGCCTCGACGAGCGGCTCATCAATCGCTTCGACTACGATGGCGACTACGGCACCGTTCTAAACCGCTTCCTCATGCAGGCCGCGCTCGAATATCCGATGACGGTGCACGGCACCGGCGGCCAGACCCGCGCGTTCATCCATATCAGCGACACGGTGCGCTGCATCCAGATCGCGCTCGAGAGCCCGCCGGCCAACCATGAGCGCGTGCGCATCCTCAACCAGATGACGGAAACGCATCGTCTGATCGATCTGGCCGAGCGCATCTCGGCGATGACCGGCGCGCAGTTCAAGCTGGTCGACAATCCCCGCAACGAAGCCGCTGAAAACGAGCTTCGGGTCGAGAACGGCCAGTTCCTGGCGCTGGGTCTCAACCCGACGACGCTGGCCGACGGCCTCATGACCGAAGTTCAGGAGATTGCGCGCCGCTTCGCGCATCGCGCGGACAAGACGAAAATTCCGTGCGTCTCCTACTGGAATGTCCAGCCAAGCTGACAGATTGGCCCGACGTCCGCTGAACAGGACGCCGGCGCTTTGGCGCCGGCGTTTTTTTTGAGAATGTTGTTGTCGTGAAACCGTTCGACATCATTGTACCGGTCTATGGCGCCTTTCACGATGCACGCGCTGCGATGGAAAGCGTGCTCGCCGCGCAAAATCTTGCGGACTTCCGCCTGATCGTCATCGACGACGCCTCTCCGGAAAATTTCACGGCGTTCGCCGGCGATCTGGCGACCCACCCCAAGGTCGAAATCGTCCGCAATTCCGGAAATCTCGGCTTCTCCGGCACGGTCAATCGCGGCATGGCGATGCATCCCGACCGCGACGTGGTCCTGCTCAATTCCGACGCGATCGTCTTCGGCGACTGGCTGGACCGGCTGTCGCGAATCCTGCGTGAGGACCCCGCCGTCGGCACGATCACGCCCATGTCGAATGCGGCGACCATCCTGAGCTACCCTCTCGATTGCGTCGACAATGCCGACGCGCTCGAAACGGACTGGCGCGAGATCGACGAAATCTGTGCGCGTATCGACGCCGACCCCGTAGAGATACCTACGGCGGTCGGCTTCTGCATGACGATCAGGCGCGCCTGCCTCGCGCAGGTCGGGCCTTTCGACGCCGCGCGCTTCGGCCGGGGCTACGGCGAGGAAAACGACTTCTGCATGCGGGCGCTCGCGCGCGGCTGGAAGAATGTCGCCGCCTGCAATGTCTTTTCCTGGCATCGCGGCGCCTCCTCGTTCAAGGGCGAGCGCGAAAGCCTCGCGGCGCGGGCGCAGGACCTGTTGCGCGAACTTCACCCGCACTATCCGGGCATGGTCGGCGACTTCCTGCGCCGCAGTCCGCTCGCGCCGCTCCGCGCCGAGATCGACGCGCGGCGCGCGCGCGGTTCAGGGGGCGGTCTCCTGATCGTGGGCGATGCCGCCGGCGCCGACGAGACGGCGGCGCTTCATCTTCGGCGCGACGGACGCAAGCGGTGGCGGCTTGCCTTCGCCTCCGGCGCGCCCTTGCCGAATCTGCGGCCATTCGTGGCGGACGAGCCGCCGGCGAGCATTCGCCAGCAACTGGTCCGCCTCGGCGTTTCGCGCCTGCGCTTCGCGCGGGACGCCGCAGCGCCGCACGCGCTTCGCGATGTGGCGGCATCGCTTGGCCTGCCGATCGAGACGGCGTGAGATCAGGCCGGCTGGAGCAGGGAAGCGATACGCTCGACCGCCTCTTCGGCGCCGGTCGGTGGATAAGGCTTCGGGCGCACTCCCCACGCAAGCCGCTCGACGTCCGCGGCCCATGCGCCCGTTCGGATATCGGCCATGCCGATGCGACACAGCGCGCCGTGTTCGCCGCCCCACGCTTCCAGAGAGGCGACATCGACCCAGCCGTTGCGTTCGAGCGAGGCGACCGGAACGCCGTTGGCGACCGCCTCGACGATCAACCCGTAGCCGGGTTTGGCGACTAGAACGTCCAGCGAGGCGAGGATGTCGATATAGGCCCATCGCGCGAGGGCTGAGACCGGCTGGCGATCCGCAGCCGGCGCGCCGAGGCCGTCCGGCAGAACCCAGAACAGGCCGGCGCGTTTCGGAATGTCGATGGCGAATGGAAATCCGTCCATGCCGCCGCTCGAAACCATCACGAGGCGTGCGTCCGGATCTATGCCGAACGCCGCGCCGATCTCTCCGCGCCGGTTGGCTCCGATGCGCGCGATATGGCCGAGGGGCCGGCAATTCGACGCGCCCGCGCATCCGATATGCGGCGCCGGCCGAAGGAACAGGTCGCACTCGTTGTAAATGCCCCGCAGCCGCTCGATCACGTCCTGAAGCGGAGCCGCGAGATCGGGAATGAAGGCCAGCGTCGCCGCCCAGTCCAGCGAGCACAGCGCGACGTTGGGAACGCCCGACCGTTGCGCCGCGGCAAGCGGAAGAGGGGAAATGTCGGACACGACGAGATCGAACCCGCCGCGGTCCAGAAAATGCTGCTCGGCGGCGACCAGGGTTTCGAACGCGTCGAAGGCGCCTCGGCAGGCCTCGATCGTCGCGCCGGTATCGACCGAATAGGAATTCCTCATGCGCGGATGAAAATCCGGCGCCGCGTCGCAATGGACTTGAAAGCGTCCGAACTTCGCGACCTCGTGCCGGAGGCGTTCGGGCGCAAGGCTGGAGCGAACCGAAATCTCGAAGTCCGGGAGGCGCTTCTGCAGCGCCGCAGCCACCGGCATGATCTGCATGAGGTGGCCGAAGCCATGTCCGGAAATTTCGATGAGGACGTTTGTCGACACGCTGTTTCCAGGCTTGCGCCGGCCGGGCCGATGATATGAGTTGCGCTCGTGGCCGCCGATCATCCGGATAGGGCGCATACAGCATGCAGGAGGGGCGGTGGCAAGTTTCCGGCCGCGCCGCATGCGCAAACGGAGAGGCGTTCTGGTTTGATCGTTCGGACGCGTTTCGTCGGCCTTCTTCGCCGCATCGGACTCATCGGGTCGCGCGGAGACGAACAACCGCCGCCGCGCTATCCGGATTCGCATGTGATCGGCTGGGTCGACGCCGTGTCGGACGGCCGCATTTCGGGCTGGGCTTTCTCGACACTGTCGCCGCGACGCCGACTGTCGATCGTAGCCAGGGTTGACGGCGCTCCGGTCGCGAGCACATTGGCCGACCTCTATCGCGTCGATGTCGATCGCGCCTACCAACAATCCGACGGCTATTGCGGCTTCTCATTGTCCGTCGCCCGTCTGCCGCAAGGGCTGGTGCGGCTTGAAGCCGCCGATTTCGCCATCGAGATTTCCGGCGCAGATATCGACCTGTCGCGGTCGTCGGCGCGAGGCGCTGGCCCTGCCGCCGCAATGGGCGCGGAGCGAAACTGATGCGGATCGCCTTCATCGACCGGGATGGCGATGAGTCCTGGCCGCGCGTGGCGAACCGGTTCGCGCCGGTCGCCGAACGCCTCGCGTCCCTCGGTCACGAGACGCGGCTGCTGACCGTGTCGGTCCGCGCGCCGGGGCCGACGATTGTCGCCGGCGCTGAGCGGGAGGGCGATGTCGCGCCGCTGATCGCGTCGGCGCGCGCGCTTGCGGCCTTGTCTGCGCCTGCCGATCTGGTCGTCTGTCCGTTGCGTGGCGGAATAGCGCATGGAATTCTCATGGCGCGCGCCTGCGGGGAATTGCCGTTTGCGCTCAAGGTCGCACTCTGGTGCGATGGCGCCGCGCGCGACTTCATCCTCGATTGCGACTTCTCCGCAGACGAATCCCTCCGACATCTCGTGGCCGACGCCATGGAGCGCGTCTGCCTCGACCATGCCGACCATCTGATCGCTTCCTCCCGCCAATTGCTTGCGCTCGCGGAATTGCCCGGCGCGCGGACGCCGCCAGCCTCGCTTGTCGCGTCGCCGCAGTCGACGCCCGAACGGCAATCGCTCCCGCCAGAGGCCGCGCGTGTGGCCTTCGTCGGTCCGCTCGCCCAGCGCTTCGGCCTCTTCGCCTTCGTCGAGACGGTGGAGCGGCTGTGGAAGCGCGATTCGTCGACGATCGGCGAAGTCGCTTTCGTCACGTGCGCGGGCGATCCTGCTTCGGTCGAGGGCGCGCGCTGGCTCGATCTGCGCACGCGGCGCTGGACTTTCCCGCACCGCGTGATCGAGGTTCGTTCCGACGCGCAGGCCGCGCAACTCGTTGCGCAGCGGAACAGGATCTTTGTCGTCGGGGGGCGGGACGAACTCGAACTGCCCGACTGGCTCGTGGCGGCGCCGAACGTCGTCGTCGCGCCGCTGCGCGGCGGTTCGCAGGGCTGGAGCGCGTCTATCGAGAAAGCGCTCGGCGACCGAGATACTGGCGGCAGTTCCGATCCCGCAAAGGACGGCTGGAGCGAAGCGCTCGCGGCGATCGGCGCGCCGACGCCTGTCGCCACAACGCCGGCCTTGCCGTCGATCAGCCTCTGCATGCTTCATTTCGACCGGCCTGACCTGCTCGAAACGGCTCTGGCCAGTTTTCGGGACGAAGCCGCGGCGAGCGATGTCGAGACGATCATCGTCGACAATGCGAGCCGCCTGCCGCAATCGCATGCGTTGATCGCGCGCCTCGAGAACGAGGGCGTCGCGAGGATCGTTCGCACGGACGTCGGCCAACCCTTGCCCGAGGCCTACAACCACGCCATCCGAGCGGCGCGTAACGACTTCGTCGTCTTTCTCGATGATGACAACATGTTCACGCCGCACGGCCTCGCGCGCATGCGGCGCGCCTGCGCGTCCGGCGCATTCGACGTCGTCGTCAGCAATCTCGCCATGTTCGACGATGACGGAGCGGACGGCCCGCATCTCTCGTTCATCGGCCACGCCCGCAGCGCAGGCCTGTTCTTCAACGCTTTCGGCGACACCTGCATGGCCTTCCGCCGCGAAACCTTGCAGGCGCTCGGCGGCTATCTCGAACTCGGCGCGCCCTATCCCTCGCCCGACTGGCTGCTGCTGGCGCGCGCGCAGGCGGCGGGCCTGCGGATCGGCGTGCTGCAAAAGCCCGCCTACCGCTATCGCCGCCGCCCCGTCGACGCCGCGCCGGTCTGGCAGAAGTTCGACAGGCGCAGCCCGCGGCGACTCGTTTTCGATCATTTCGGCGAGGCTTACGATGGCGCGATCCTGGCGCGGCTCGCGCAAGCCGCGATGCTCGAATTCTGAAAACCTGTCAGCCGCGCGCGATTTGCGCGAGGGCCTCGATCGTCGCCTGTGGGCGCCCGACCATGTCGAGCGGCAGAATCCAGTCTTCCCGGCCGAGCCGCCGCAACCGCTCCGCCGGCGCGCCTATGTCGAAGACGATCGCCGGCAAGCCGGTTTCTAGCGCGCGCGTGAGTGTGAAGGACCACGTCTCGGGCCAGATTGCAGGAAAGAAGAAGGCGTCGGGCGCCTGCGCGCGGATCAGCGCGTCGAGATCGTCTTCGAGATAGACGCCCGTCACATCGACGCCTGCGCGACGCAGACGCGCGGCATTGATGGCGGGCCCTATAAGCGCGAGGGAGAGCGGCGATTGCAGGGCGGCGTTCGACTGCGCCAGCGCTTCGAGGACCGAGGCCCCCTTGGCCTGCGACAACGCGCCGATCGAAACAATTCGTGGTGGGCCGGAACGTGGCCGCGCGGGCGGCGGAGGCGGACGCGCCTCGTCTTCCGGCTCCATCACATCCAGCGCGCGGCCGACCAGCGGTTCGAGCCGGCGCCGCGCATCCTGCGAGGGCGCCATGACGCGCCGCGCGCCTGCCAGAAATCGTATGTGCCGTTCGCGCCAGCCGCCGACATCGGCCCCCTCGGCGTCGCTGCCGGCGCTGGCGACGCAGGTCATGCAGCGCTCGACGGGCGCGACGTCGCAGAACCTGTTCTCGTCGTCGATCAGATTGATCCGCGGGCAGACGGTGAAATAATCATGGAGAAAGACGTCGTAGGGCGCGCCGAAATCGCGGGCGAGCGCGGGAATCCATTCGATCAGTCCGTCCGGGTGGTCGACTGTGTGGTTGACGAGAATGTGGTCGATCTCGCGCCCGCGCATCTGGTGCGCGACAGTGTCGAGACTCTCGGAAGCATCCGCGACGACGCTGCGCCCGCCCGGCAGCGGGCTGACCAGAATGGCCCTGCGCCCGGTGAGTCGACGCAATCGGACGGGCCACACGCCACGCGCGATTATCCCGTTTTCGTAGATGCCGAGAAAGCGGGTCGAACCGCCGCCGCGCGCATGGTTGAATACAAGCGCGATCGGAGCGTCGGCGCCGGGCGCCGCGACGTCGGGATGCGCTTCCTCGAACTCGCTTCGCGGCGGACGCGGGGGAGGGAGCCTGAGCCAGTCCGAATAGGCGTCGCGCCAGAACGGCGTCGCCAGCCTTCTGCGCGCATGGACGGCGTCGAAATCGGGCGTCGGCGAACGCTGCTCACGCCAGCCGATCAGCAGATAATGGAGCAGGGGCGCCCGAGCGGCGCGCAAGCGGCGGACCGGATGGCCGATCTGGCCGAGATAGAAGGCCGGCTCGAATACGGGCGCGACCTCGGCGCGCCGTCGGGCGAGCAGCGCGTCGGCCGCGCGCTGGAGAACCTCAGCGCGCAGGAACAGGGTGCGCTCCAGCACGAAGGTAAGAAACAGGCCGGGGACGCGGGATAATGTCGCCCCGAGCTTGGCGAGCGGCATGGGGCTCCTATCCGCGGCGGTTGAACCACTCCCAGGTCTGGCGCAACCCGTCGCGCAGGCTGGTGCGCGGATCGAAGCCCAGCACCTCGCGCGCTTTCGTTATGTCGCAGAAGGTCGTGTGCACTTCCCCGGCGCGGAATGGGCGGTAGTCGACCTCGAACGTGCGCGGCGCGACGACCTCGCGCATTTCGGCGATGAGATCGTTCAGTGTCAGGCCGATGCCGGAGCCGAGCTGCACCGGGCCCGTCACGTCCGACTCGATGCCGCGCAGAATGCCCTCGCAGAGATCGCCGACGAATACATAATCGCGCACCTGGCTGCCGTCGCCGTAGACGATCAGCGGCTTGCCCTGCAGGATCTGCTTCAGGAAAGCGGCGACGACGCTGCCCTTGTGGTAGGATTGCGGGCCGAACACGTTCGAGAAGCGCAGGGAAACAGAGCGGACGCCATAGCTTTCGCTATAGGCCGAGCAATAGCCCTCGACCGCCAGTTTCGAGGCGCCATAGGGCGACATGGGCGCGGCGACCATTTTCTCGTTCACCGCGCCGATAGCCGCGCCGATGATTGCGCCGCCGGTCGAGGCGTTGACGAGCCGCCCGACCTTGGCGGCGCGCATCGCCTCCAGCAGGTTGAGCGAGCCTTCGACATTCGCCTTGAAGTTGAACACGGGGTCGGCGATCGAATCCATCACCCGCGTGTCGGCGGCCAGATGCACCACCGTATCCACGCCCTTCAACGCCGCGTCGAGCGCGGCGCGATCGCGGATATCGCCGTGAATGAACTCGCATTCGACGCCTTCGAGATGTTCGCGCTTGCCGAGCGATTCGTTGTCGAACACGCGCACGCGCACGCCCGGGCGGCCGACGAGCTTGCGGGCGAGGTTCACCCCGACGAAGCCGCAACCTCCGGTAATCATGATCTGCATCGGGGCGCTCCTGTCGGTTCGGCGTTTCGGCTGCGGGCTCCGGGGAGCCCGCCCGGGCGTGGCGGCAGATAACATGCAATGGCCGCAACGCACAATTTCCCGCCTGCCGGGCGGCCGTCTTTTGCTTGACCAATCCGGCCTCAGGTGAAAAAGCGGACCGGCACGGGGTAGCGCATCACATGGTCCTCTCGGTCGTCGGCCAGTCCGGCAGCAGCAAAGTGCGCGGCGATACGGCCGGTCTCGCCGGCGAAATCCGCTTCGAGGGCGCCAACAGCTCCGTGACCTTCGGACGCCGCTGCGTTTCGGCGACGCTTCGCCTGCGCATCGGGCCCAATGTTCACGTCGAGATCGGCGACAATTGCATTCTCGGCCATCTCGAAATTTTCGCGGCCGGCGGCAATCTCGTGACGATCGGCGCCAGATCGGGCTTCAACGGCCGGGTGCGCCTGCTGATGCATGAGGCGGGCGCCATTTCGTTCGGCCGGGATTGCCTGATCGGCCAATCGGACTTCACGATCAGCGACATGCATTCGATCGTGGACGCCGCCACGGGCCGCCGCATCAATCCGGCTGGCGACATCAGGCTGGCCGAGCACGTCTGGGTGGGCGAAGGCGCGCTGATCCTGAAGGGCGTCAGCATCGGCGCCGACAGCATCGTCGGCGCGCGGGCGGTGGTGACGGGCGACATTCCTGCGCAAAGCCTTGCGGCCGGGGTTCCCGCGCGTGTGATCCGCTCAGGCGTCTCCTGGCGGCATGACCTGATGTGACGGCGCGGGGTTCAGGCCTCGCCGAGAAGCTGCAGCAAGTAGCGCCCGTAATCGCTCTTCTCGAAGCGCCGAGCGGCTGCGGCAAGCTCCGCCGCGTCGATCCAGCCGGCGTCGAAGGCGATTTCTTCGAGGCACGCGATGCGCTGTCCCTGCCGCTGCTCGATGGCGCGGACATATTCGGAGGCCTCCACCAGCGAGGTGGGGGTGCCTGTGTCGAGCCATGTGAATCCGCGGCCCAGACGTTCGACCGTGAGCTCGCCGCGTTCGAGATACATCCGGTTGAGATCGGTGATCTCGAGTTCGCCACGCGCCGACGGCGCGAGCGCTGCAGCGAATTCGGGGGCGCGTCGGTCGTAGAAATAGAGCCCGGTCACGGCGTAACTGGACTTCGGTTTGGCGGGCTTCTCCTCGATGGTTCGCGCGCGGCCATCCGCGTCGAACGAGACGACGCCGTATCTCTCGGGATCGCTGACGTGATACGCGAAAACGGTCGCGCCGTGCGTGCGGCCGCGCGCCGCTGCGAGCAGTTCCGTCAGGCCGTGGCCGTGAAAAATATTGTCGCCGAGCACCAGCGCCGAGGCGTGTCCCTCCACGAATTCCGCGCCAATGACGTAGGATTGCGCCAGCCCTCCGGGCGTCGGCTGCGAAGCGTAGCTCAGCGACAGGCCCCATTGCGCGCCAGTCCCGAGCAGACGCTTGAACGCCGGCGCATCGTCCGGCGTCGTGATGATGAGGATTTCGCGAATGCCCGCGAGCATGGCGACGCTGAGCGGATAATAGATCATCGGCTTGTCGTAGACGGGCAGAAGCTGCTTCGACATGGCGAGCGTCATCGGGTGCAGCCGCGTGCCCTGTCCGCCTGCCAGAATGATGCCCCGCATGTCCCGTCCTCAGGCAGCGCCCGGCATGAGCAGGCGCACCACGCATTCCTTGGTCGATTTGCGCCAGTCGGGCAAGGCCAGGCCGTAGACCGCCGCCAGCTTGGCGTTGTCGAGCCGCGAATTCGCCGGACGGCGCGCGGCGGTCGGATAATCCACGCCCGCGATGCGCTCGACTGAAACGGGCGCGTGGCCAAGCGCCTGAGCCTCGGCAAAGATGGCGCAGGCGAAATCGGCCCAGCTCGCTTCGCCGGAGCCTGTCATGTGGAACACGCCGCGCAGTTCCAGCGCCCGATCGACGCGCAGGCGCCGGGCGACCGCCACGATGGCGTCCGCGAGATCGAGCGCGCTCGTCGGAGAGCCGATACGATCGGCCACGACGCGAACCTTGTCCTGCGTCGCCGCGAGCCGCAGCATCGTCTTGACGAAATTTTCGCCAAACGGGCTGTAGACCCACGATGTCCGCAAGATCGCGTGGTCGGGATGGATGGCCGCGATCCGGGCCTCTCCGGCGAGCTTCGAGCGGCCATAGGCGCTGATCGGACCGGGCGCGTCGGTTTCGCGGTAGGGCCTGCCCAGTGCGCCGTCGAAAACGCAATCGGTCGACAGATGCACCAGCGGCGCGCCGAGTTCGGCGGCGATCTCCGCAACGAAACCGGCGCCCTCGCCGTTGACGCGCATCGCAACGTCCGGTTCGCTCTCGGCGCGGTCGACCGCCGTATAGGCGGCAGCATTGACGATGGCGTCGCAGCGCGCAGAACGCAGCGTGCCGAGAACGGCGCTGCGCATCGACAGGTCGAGCTGCGGCCGACCGAGCGCGATGATCTCGATGTCGCGCGGCGCGCGCTCGATCAGCGCGCTCACTACCTGACCGGTCAATCCCGTGACGGCGAGCTTGAGGGTCATGCAAAACCCTGTGTCAGGTCGCGCAGGCGCGGCCATTTGCCGTCGCGTTCCGACAGGATCGGGCCGTCTGGCGGCGTCGGCCAGTCGATGGCGAGGTCCGGATCGTCCCACGCGAGCCCGAAATCATGGGCCGCGGAATAGGGCGCGGTCGTCTTGTAGAGAACGTCCGTGTCTGGCTCGAGCGTCAGGAAGCCATGCGCGAAGCCTGGCGGCACGAGCAATTGCAGCCAGTTCTCGCGCGACAGTTCGACCGCGACATGACGGCCGAAGGTCGGCGAAGATCGGCGGATGTCGACCGCGACGTCGAGAATGCGGCCCCGCGCGACGCGCACGAGCTTGGCCTGCGCAGCCGGTTCGATCTGGAAATGGAGGCCGCGCAGCACGCCGGCCTGCGCGGAAAACGAATGGTTGTCCTGCACGAAGCGGAAATCGAGGCCGGCCGCGCGCCAGTCCTCGTCCTTGTAGACTTCCGAGAAAAATCCGCGCGCATCGCCGTGCTTCTTCGGCGTCACGATCTTCACATCAGGGATTGCGGAATCGTCCACGCGCATGGTTCGCCTCAGGCGATCAGGCCGAGGCGTTCGCCACGGTATCCGCTGTCGCGGATCGCCTGCCGCCATTCGGGATTTTCGATGTACCACGCGACCGTCTTGCGCAGGCCGGTGGCGAAGGATTCGGCGGGCCGCCAGCCAAGCTCGCGTTCGATCTTGCCGCAGTCGATCGCATAGCGCATGTCGTGGCCCGGGCGGTCCTTCACGAAGGCGATGAGATCGCGGTAGTGCCCGCGCTCGTGCGGACGGATGTCCTGCAGAATGTCGCAGATCATGCCGACGACATCGATGTTGCGCATCTCGCTGCGCCCGCCGACATTGTAGGTCTCGCCGGGAACGCCGGCCTCGGCGACGCGCAAGAGCGCGGCGGCGTGGTCGTCCACGAACAGCCAGTCGCGTCGGTTCTCGCCCGCGCCGTAGACGGGCAGGGCGGCGCCGTCCAGCGCGTTGAGAATGGCGAGTGGAATGAGTTTTTCCGGGTGCTGGCAGGGCCCGTAATTGTTCGAGCAGTTTGTGACGATGGCGGGCAGGCCGTAGGTCTTGCCCCAGGCTCGCGCGAGATGGTCGGCGCCGGCCTTCGAGGCCGCGTAGGGCGAGTTCGGCGCATAGGCCGTGTCTTCGCGAAACAGGCCTTCTTCGCGGAGCGACCCGAACACTTCGTCTGTCGAGACGTGCACGAAGCGGAAAGCCTCGCGCCGCGCCGGCGGCAAAGCGCGCCAGTGCCGCGTTGCTTCCTCCAGCATCGTGAAGGTTCCCACGATATTCGTTTGGATGAACGCGGCCGGGCCGTCGATGGAGCGGTCGACATGGCTCTCGGCCGCCAGATGCAGGACGACGTCGGGAGAAAAATCCTCGAACGTCGCGCGCACCGCCGCGCGGTCGCAAATGTCGCCACGCACGAAGGAAAAGCGTGGATGTCCGGAAACCGGCGCGAGCGAGGCGAGATGGCCGGCATAGGTCAGCTTGTCGAATACGAGCAGATCGCCGCCTTCCGCAGCCATGAACCTGCGGGCGACTGCGGAGCCGATGAAGCCGGCGCCGCCGGTCATCAATACGCGCATCAGCCGAAAACCCCTTGCGAACCTGCCGTTTGCCTACAAGAGACGGCCTTTCGGCACAAGGCGGCGGCTACGCCTGGCCCGCATTATAGGCGCGGAACCAGTCGACCAGCGCCGGAACGCCGACGTCGATGCCCGTCGAGGGCCGATAGCCCGTGAGCGCCTCCAGCAGGTCGCAATTGGCGAAGGTGATCGGCACGTCGCCCTTCTGCATCGGCATGAAATGGCGCTCGGCCTTCCTGCCGGCCGCCTGCTCCAGCGCGGCGATGAAATCCATCAGCTGCACGGGCGCGCCACGCCCGATATTGACCACGCGAAACGGCGCGACGGGCGAGATCGTGTCCGTGTCGCCAATCGTCTCGCCGGCGACCGGCGCGCGCGAGACGAGCCGCACGATCGCCTCGACGAGATCGTCGATATAGGTGAAGTCGCGCTGCATCTCGCCGTGGTTGTAGACGTCGATCGGCCGCCCCGCGTCGATCGCTTCGAGAAATTTCTGCGGCGCCATGTCGGGGCGCCCCCACGGTCCGTAGACCGTGAAGAAGCGGAACATGGTCGTCGGCAAATTCCACAGATGGGCGTAGGAATGCGCCATCAGCTCCGTCGACTTCTTGGTCGCGGCATAGAGCGTGATCGGCCGATCCGTCTGGTTCGTCTCGAAAAACGGAACGTCGAAGCTCTCGCCATAGACCGAACTGGTCGAGGCCATCAGCAGATGGCCGGGCGCTGCAACGCGGGCGCATTCCATGAGGTTGAACGTGCCGACCAGATTGGAATCGACATAGGCGCGCGGATTTTCGAGGCTATAGCGCACCCCCGCCTGCGCGGCGAGATGCACGACGACATCGGGCTTTGCGGCTTCGTAGGCGGCTTGCAGCGCCCCCATGTCCTCGAGAGCGCCGATCGTATTGCGGAAGCCGTTGGTGTTGGCCAGCAGCGCGAGCCGGCGCGCCTTCAGCGCCGGATCGTAATAGGGCGTCATCGCGTCGAAACCGTCGACGAAATGCCCGTCGGCGAGGAGCCGCCGGCACAGATGAAAGCCGATGAATCCGGCCGAACCCGTCACGAAGAAGCGCATGGCGCCTTGATACAAGTTTGCGGCGCCCGGTCAAATCGGCGGCCGGCGGGGTTCACGCCCGCTTGCGCTCCAGCGCCGCACGGATGAGCGGGCCGCGGTCGTTGCCGAAATACATGTCGCTCTTGTCGAGGAACATCGTCGGCGAGCCGAAGCCGCCGCGCGCGATCAACTCGTCGGTATTGGCGCGCAAGGCGTCCTTGACGGCCGCTTGCGCTATGCCCTCGGAGAACGCCTCGGGGTCGACGCCCGCACTCGCGCAGATGCGGGCCAGCACATCGTCCTTGGAAATGTCCTCGTCGCGACCCCAATAGGCCTCGAAGGTCCGGGTCGCGAACTCCACCATCTTGCCTTGCGGCATCAGCCAGATACAGCCGCGCATCGCCTTTACGCTGTTCACGGGAAACACGCTCGGCGGCATCTTGACCGAAAGGCCGGAAAGCCGCGCCCAGTCGCCCAGATCCTTCAGCATGTAGCGCGCCTTGGCCGGAACCGGGGTCTCGCGCGACGCATAGACGCTGGGATTGACGGCGTTGAAGACGCCGCCGACCAGAATGGGCTTCCAGACGATCTCCTCGCCGAATTCCGCCGCGAGCGACGGGATGTTATGGAAGGCGAGATAGGTCCACGGGCTCGAACAGTCGAAGAAGAATTCGATCAAGGCGTCCTCCGTTTTGCGCCGATGGTGCGCGAAGGCGGCGGGCATGTCGAGGCGCGGAACACGCATGGGCGAGGACGGAATTTGAACAGGATCGTTTTTGTCGACGGCTCTTATGTCACAAGCGAGCAGGCGCGTGTCTCCGTCTTCGATCGCGGCTTTCTGCTCGCCGACGGCATCTACGAGGTCTGCGCCGTTCTCGACGGCAGGCTCGTCGACAATTCGGCGCATCTGGCGCGCCTCGACCGCTCGCTCGGCGAAATCGAACTATGCTGCCCGTTGTCGCGCGACGAGATTGTCGCCGTGCAGCGCGAACTGGTCGCGCGCAACGATCTGGGCGAGGGGCTGATCTACATGCAGGTGACGCGCGGCGCGGCCGACCGCGATTTCGCCTTTCCCGAGAAGGCTGCGCCCACCTTCGTCGCTTTCACGCAGGAAAAGCGCATAGTCGGCGCGCCGGCCGCGGAAACCGGCGTCGCGGCGATTTCCGTTCCGGACCTGCGCTGGGCGCGGCGCGACATCAAGTCGATTGCGCTGCTCGCGCAGGTTCTGGCCAAGCAGGCCGCGCGCAAGGCGGGCGCAGCCGAAGCCTTCATGGTCGAGAGCGGTTTCGTGACGGAGGGCGCCTCGTCCTCGGCTTTCATCGTCACGGCGGCGGGCGAAATCGTCACGCGGCCGCTGTCGAACGCGGTGCTGCCTGGCTGCACGCGAAAAGCCGTGCTCGCGCTTGCCGGCGAACGCAGCATGAAACTTGTCGAGCGCCCCTTCGCCATCGAGGAAGCCTATGGGGCGGCGGAATGCTTCTTCACCAGCGCGACCGCGTTCGTCATGCCGGTGGTGAAGCTCGACGGCCGCGCAATCGGGCAGGGCAGGCCGGGCGATGCGACGAAGCGCCTGCGCGAACTCTACATCGCGGCCGCCCGCGCCAGCGCAGAGTGAGCGTGACGCGGCGGCCTCCGGATGCTATGGCGCGGGGCAAATCGGAACCGTGTCATGCACCCCTTCAAGCTCGCCATCGTGCCCGTGACTCCCTTCGAGCAGAATTGCTCGATCGTCGTCTGCTCGAAGACCAACAAGGCCGCCGTAATCGACCCCGGCGGCGATCTGCCGCGCATCGAGGCCGCGCTCGCCCAGACCGGCGCGACGCTCGAAAAAATCCTGCTCACGCACGGCCATATCGACCATATCGGGGCGGCGACCGAACTCGCCCGCAAGACCGGCGTGAAGATCGAGGGGCCGCATACGGCGGATCGTCAATTGCTCGAGCAATTGCCGCAGATCGCCAAGGGCTACGGGTTCCCGCCGGCGGAAGCCGTCCATCCCGAGCGCTGGCTGGCGGAGGGCGATAGCGTCACGATCGGCGACTTGAATTTCGATGTGTTCCATTGCCCCGGCCATTCGCCGGGCAGCGTGGTCTTCGCCTGGAAGCGCGACGAGGCCCACAAGGATGTTCAGGGCTTCGCTATCGTCGGCGACGTGCTGTTCCGCGGCTCGGTCGGCCGCACCGACTTGCCCGGCGGCGATCATGCGACGCTGATCCGCTCGATCGAGGAAAAGCTCTATCCGCTCGGCGACGACACGGCCTTCCTGCCGGGCCACGGGCCGATGGGCGTGATCGGCCAGGAACGGCAGACCAATCCGTTTCTCTAAAGATTTAAACGCATCTTAACGATTTCCTAACGGGCGCGTTGCTAGGATTGCAGATCGGCCGGCTGAAAAACCGGCGCCGAGGGCTTCATGGATTCCGCAAGCTGCGGACAAGGGTGAAGCGATGAATGTTCGCATTGCATCGGCGCAATATGCGCCGTCCCATTTCCGCTGTCATTCCGGTGAAGAAATTCTGACGCAAGACGGGCGCATGTCGCAGCGCTCTCTGTGCGGCCTCTGGAGATTGAAGTGATCGATTCCTCGTTCTGGCGCGACCGCCGCGTTTTCCTCACCGGCCACACGGGCTTCAAGGGCGCGTGGCTCTCGTTGATGCTGGAGCGCCTATGCGCCCGCGTGACAGGCTATGGCCTCGCGCCCGCCACCGACCCCTCGCTCTACGAACTCGCCCGCGCCGGCGACAATCTCTGCGATGTGCGCGGCGACATCTGCGATGCAGCGATGCTGGACGGCGCCTTGCGCGCCGCCGATCCCGATATCGTCATCCATCTGGCGAGCCGGCCGCCGCGCGATGGCGCGCCCATATCGGCGCGCGCGGTCGAGCGCCTGAAGAAGACCGGTGGACCGGAAGTTCTCGAAGCCGTGCTGAACGCGCCTTCCGTGCAGGCGGCTGTCTTCGTTTCTCCCGAAGCCGCCTATGTCTCGCTCGACTGGCTCGACCTGACGGCGAAATCCGACGTCCACATCGTCTCGCTGCATTGCCCCGACCCGATCGGCGGCGGCGATTTCGCGGCCGAGCGCGGCGCGCCGCTGACGCGCTTCGGCGAAGCTTCGCCCATGCATGTGCTCGATGCGCTCTACGGCGTGCTGCTGCTTGCCGAACGCGCGGCCTGCGAAGGCGAGGGCCTGGCGCGCGCGTGGTCTTTTTCGTCCGATACGCACGCAGCGCGGCCCGAAGCGATCGGATTCTCGCCGCTGCTGGATGCGCGCGAGGCCACTCATTGGATGACCGATTGGCGCGAAGCCTTTGAAGCCCGCCGCGACATGCGCGCGGTCGCGCTCGATTGCGTCGACGCCTATCTCGGCCGGCGCGTTCGGCTGACGTCGCCGTTCGTGAAATCGTCAGGTGACAATGGCGCCGACTATCGCCGCGCCGTCGGCGCCTGAAGCTCGGCCAGGCGCGATCGTCGGGATGCGCGCCGCGCCGACGGCGGGCGCGGCGCTCGCGGTCGCCTTCGTCGCAATGGCCGCGCCATCCGCGCTTTTCGCCACGTCGATGCGCGCGCCATATTCCCTGCTGCTCGCGGCAGGCGTGATCGGCTGCGTGTTCGTTGTCGCTCGCGGCGTTCTCTTCGGGGGCGGCGCATTTCTCCGGGCGAGAATTGACGTCCGTCGGTTCGCAGCTTGCGCCGCGCTCGCTGCGGTCCTGCTGATTCTCGGGGGTGAGACGCACATATTCCGTCCCTCGACCGACTGGTATCTCCGTGACGCCGTACTCTCGGACCTCGTGCGCGGCGGCCTGACCGCCGGCTACCGGATCAACGAAACGGACATGATGCTGCGCGCGCCGCTCGGCATGTACGTCGTCCCCGCGCTCATCGGTCGCATCGCGGGACTTCACGCCGCCCACGCCGGGATGCTCGCGCAGAATGCATCAATCCTGGCGGTTGTCTTCTACCTGTTGCTTGCTCTCGGGCGCGGCTGGAAGAACCTTGCCGTCGTCATCGGTTTCGCCGGCGTGGCGGGCCTCGTCCGGCTTGTCGCCTGGCTGTCGAGCGGCGATCTCGAAAAGCTGTTTCCCGGCAGCGACACGATCGATTCCTGGACGCCTCTGCTGCAATATACGGGGTCGATCACACAGTTTTTCTGGGTGCCGAACCACGCGCTGGCCGGTTGGCTGACCGCGATCCTGCTGCTGCTGCGCGCGCGGCGCGAAGTCGATACGGCGACCGTCGGCGCGGGCGTGGCCCTCATGATGTTCTGGTCGCCGCTGGCGATCATGCCGGCGGTTCCGGGCCTTCTCTACTTCGCCGCGGTCGATCCGCGCGGGACTTTCGCGAGCCGTCGAACCTGGATCGCAATTCCCGCCGCGCTCGCTTGCCTGCCGGTGGCGGCCTACATGACGGCGGCATCCGACACAATCCCGCGCCCGACGATCGTCGGCGATCCCGATTTCTGGCCGACCTATTTTGCCTTCCTGCCCGTACAACTCGGCTCTGTCGGCGTGGTCTATTATCTTCGTGAGCGCATTCCCGCCGAATGGCGCGGCCTCTACTGGCTCAATGTCGCGCTGCTGGTCTTTCTGCCATTTGTCAGTTTCGGCGAGTACAACGACAGCGTGATGCGCGGTTCGATCGCATCGCTGACGATCCTCGCCTTCGTCTTCGGCTATACGCTTTGCGGCTGGGGCGCGCCGATGCGCGGCGCGCAACTGGCGGGAACTGCGCTCGTCGTCGTCGCGGCCTCGTCCGGCGCCTACGAGATCTGGCGATCGCTGAGTTCCAAAACCTATCCGATCAACGCCTGCACCGTCATGGACGTCGGCGACGCGTCGCGTCGCGCGACGCTGCAGACCAATTATATCGCGCCTCTGGACGCGACGCTCCGGCGCCTGTTTGGCGCGGCAGGCCCGCAATTGGTGGACAGGTCATGGAAGACGCCCGTCGGCGGCCCCCGGCCGCCACAGACGTTGGTCATGGACACAGCATGCTGGAACGCGCCGTGAGACTGCTCAGCCCGCAGCCTTGAATTCCGAAATCCCGCCGTGGGCCGCCGACCATTCGGCGGGCTTGTGCAGGAACTTCTCGACTTCCGCGAGTTTTGCGGGTTCGAGGTAATTGCCCGCGCGCGCAGCTTCCAGCACGTCCCACCAGGTGCACAGCGCGTGCAGCTTGATGCCGAGCTTGGCGAGATCTTCGCGGGCGCTGGGGAAAATGTCGTAGAAGAAGAAGACGAAGGCGTGGTCGCAGCGCTGGCCGGCCTCGCGCAGCGCATTGCAGAAATTCACCTTGGACCGGCCGTCGGTGGCCAGATCCTCCACCAGCAGCGCGCGGCCGTTGTCATGCAGGTCGCCCTCGATCTGCGCGTTGCGGCCGAACCCCTTCGGCTTCTTGCGAATATACTGCATCGGCAGCGCCAGCCGGTCGGCCATCCAGGCGGCATAGGGAATGCCGGCCGTCTCGCCGCCGGCGATCACGTCCAGCGCTTCGTAGCCGATGTCGCGCTCGATCGTCGTCACCGCGAAGTCGAGGATGCGGTTGCGCAGCCGCGGGTAGGAGATGATCTTGCGCATGTCGGTGTAGACCGGACTGGCCCATCCGGACGTGAAGATGAAGGGCTGGTCCGGATTGAACAGAACCGCCTTCACTTCCAGCAGCATTTTCGCGGTTTCCTGCGCGAAAAGTTTCTTTTCGAAGGCGGCGGGGGAGAGCGGCTGGGTCATTGGCGGCGTCCGGCTCGTTTCGGTCGCCGCTTGTCTAGAACATGCCCGGTGAGGACGAAACCGGAATTTGCGGGCCTGTGGACGGATCGCTCATGCGAAATGGCGACCGTCCTCGACTTCCTCGAATTCGTTCGCCGCAACTCCCCACATCACGGATGTCTCGGAGAATTTGACGTCGACCCGGTCGGGCGACCCGCTGCGGGCGCGAACCTGGTAGCAGCAGAGCACGGTTCCGACCGCGTTCGGCGGCAGGTCGTCGCGCTTGGCGATCGGAGAGGCGGATCTGACACGAACGCGTTGGCCTGCTTTCATAGCAATCCCCTGTATTCGCAGTCGCTTTTGCAATGTTGCATTGCGGTATGATCGCGCTGGTCAGCGTGTCTGGCAAGGCAAAAACAAGGTACTTTCGCCTCAGATGGCGGCTTTTTGCACACTTTGTATGCAATCCTGCGCGGCGCCCGTTTTGTGTCCGCTGCAGTCCGTGGGCGATGCGGCCGCGCATCCATTGACGCGGAGCAGCGCATAGCCTATGTCACCTGCGCTGCATCGCAGCAACAGCGCTCCGGTCGCGTAGGCCGCCTCGAGAGGCGGCGCACCGTCGAGCGCATCGGATGACTTTTCGCGGCCCATTTACGCGGGGGCGCGCCACAATCGGACTTCGCTGCGATCATCCGCGCTGAAGCGTCGTCCGCGATATGAAAGCCAATATGACCGACTTTGCAGGCCTCGGCGTCGCCGAGACCATCCTTCGCGCACTTCGCGACGAGGGCTATTCCACCCCCACCCCCATCCAGGCCCGCGCCATTCCGCCGCTGCTCGAGGGCCGCGACCTTCTCGGCATCGCCCAGACCGGCACCGGCAAGACCTGCGCCTTCGCCGTGCCGATCATCCAGCGCCTTATCGCCAACCCGCGCCGCCCGGCGCCGGGCGGGGTCCGCGCGCTGATTCTCGCCCCGACACGCGAACTCGCTGTGCAGATCGGCGATTCGTTCCGGGCCTATGGCCGCCATGCGCGGTTGAACGTCGCCGTCGTCGTCGGCGGCGTGTCGATGGGCCCGCAGATCCAGGCGATCTCGCGCGGTCTGGACGTGCTGGTCGCGACGCCCGGCCGTCTCATCGACCATATGGAGAGCCGCCGCCTGCGCCTCGACGGCGTCGAGGTCTTCGTGCTCGACGAAGCCGACCACATGCTCGATCTCGGTTTCATCATCCCGATCCGCCGCATCGTCGCCAAACTGCCGAAGGCGCGCCAGACGCTTCTGTTCTCGGCGACCATGCCGAACGAGATCGCGAAACTCGCGGCGGAAATGCTGCATAATCCGACTCGCGTGGAAGTGACGCCGGTGGCGACCACCGCCGAGCGCATCGCGCAGCGCGCCTATCTGGTCGACGCCAAGAGCAAGCGCGATCTGCTGGTGAGCATCCTGAAGGGTGCCGACGTCAAGCGGGCGCTGGTCTTCACGCGCACCAAGCGCGGGGCCGACCGCGTGGCGAAAATTCTGGATGAAACCGGGATCGCCTCGGGCGCCATCCATGGCAACAAGAGCCAGGGCCATCGCCAGCGCACGCTCGGCGATTTCAAGGCGGGCAAGACGCGCGTTCTGGTCGCCACCGACATCGCCGCGCGCGGCATCGACGTCGACGGCGTGACGCATGTCGTCAATTTCGAACTGCCGGAAGTGCCGGAGACCTACGTCCATCGTATCGGCCGCACGGCGCGCGCCGGGGCGGAGGGGGTGGCGATCTCGCTCTGCGACAATGCCGAGCGTCCGCTGCTGCGCGCAATTGAGAAGACGACGCGCCAGCAGATACCGACCGAAGACAAGCGCGACCCGAATGCGCGCCCCGATCCGGCGGAGGAAGCTGCCCCCGCCAAGCGCCGGGGTCCGCCTCCGCGTCGCGCTCAGGGCAAGCCGCAGGCGCAAGCCCAGCGTCCGCACGCCGAGCAGCGCGCCGCCCATCGCCCCGCTTCCGCCCGCAGCGACGGACCGGCGGCTGCGAGGCCGCACGGCGCCAAACCGCAGGGGCAGAAGCCGCAGGGCGCAAAGCCCGAGGGCGCGAAGAACCGCTGGCGCCGCCGGCGTCCGGCGGGCGCGCAGGGCTGATCAGCGTCACCGTCTGACGACCGAGGAATCCTGCGTGAACAACATGCTTTTCTCTTCGGCCGTCAGTTCCTCGGGCCTGCGCATCTGCAGCGCCTTGCCCGCCTCGTAAGCGCGCTGTGTGCCCGGCCGCGCCGTGATCGCCTCGAACCAGCGCTTGAGATTCGGGAAATCGTCGAGGCTCTGGCTCTGCCGCTTGTGCGGCGCGATCCACGGATACGAAGCCATGTCGGCGATGGAATAATCGCCGGCCAGGAACTCGTGATCGGCAAGCCGCTTGTCGAGCACGCCGTAGAGCCGGTTTGTCTCCTTGACGTAGCGGTTGACGGCGTAGGGAATCTTCTCGGGCGCGTAGAGCGCGAAATGGTGGTTCTGCCCGGCCATCGGCCCTAGCCCGCCGACCTGCCAGAACAGCCACTCCAGCGTCGCGTTGCGCTTGCGCAGATCGCTCGACAGGAATCGCCCGGTCTTCTCCGCGAGATAGACGAGGATCGCGCCGGATTCGAACACCGACAAGGGCGCGCCGCCGTCGGCGGGCATGTGGTCGACGATCGCCGGCATCCGGTTGTTGGGCGCGATCTTCAGAAAGTCCGGCTTGAACTGGTCGCCCGCGACGATGTTGACCGGCCGTATCGTATAGGCGAGGCCGGCTTCTTCCAGAAACATCGTGATCTTGTGGCCGTTGGGCGTCGGCCAATAATGCAGGTCGATCATGAAACAGAACCGCCGGGCGAGAGATTTCGCCCGGTAGTTTCGTCGGTGACACATCCGGTCGCAAGGGCGCGCCGGGACCGCCGGCCTCCGGCCGGCATTCCCGGCGGCGTCATCACCAGCCGGAGGTGAACAGGCCCGGGCGGTTGTAGCTGACGCCGTGGCCGTAGCCGCCGCCGGCATAGCCGCCTTCGCACGGCACTTCCTGCGTCACGCCGTTGATCGTGCAGGAGCAGGTCTTGGTCACGCGGTTGTAGACCGTGGTCGGCACATAGGCCGTGCTCTGCACCGTGCGGTAGGTCGTGACCGGCACGACATGCGTGCGCACGACCGGCTGCATCACGGTGCGCGGAACGAGGTAGGTCTTCGACCAGGAGCCGGCCGGCTGGGCGTAGCCGTAGCCCGGCTGGGCATAGCCATAGGCCGGAGCGGGCGCCGCATAGCCGACGTCGCCGCCATAGGCGTAGCCGCCGCCGTAGCTGCTGGCCGCGGCATAGCCGGCGGTCGCCGCAATCGCCGCGCCGGCGGCGTAGCCGACGCCACGGCCGCGCCAGCCGTAGTGGGCGTGGCGATAGCCGCCGCCCCAGCCGCGATGCGCGAACGCCGGGCGAGCGAACCCGCGATGGGCCATGCCCGGGTGATGGAAGGCCGGGCCGCCATGCATGGCCGGGCCGCGGAAGCCGCCGCGATGGCCCGCTTCGGCCGCCGACGACGCGACGAGCGCGGCGCAAGCGGCAGCCGCCGCGAGACTCAGCATCGAAATGGAACGCATACACAACTCCTGTCTCGTTTCGCGCCGGTCACGAACCGAAACGGCGCATAATGCAACGACGCGGAGCGCCGTTGCCGCGTTCCCGCAAGGATCGATCCGGAAAGTTGGCGTGGTTAACTGCGGTGGGCGCGTTATTGCGCGCGGTCCATGTGTTCCAGAGCCGCGCGCATGGAGGCGCTCGGCAGGTCGAGCGCGCCCGTCAGCGCGCCGCTGTAGTCGAGGATGAGATAGAGCGGCGAGGCGATCGCCAGCGCCGAGAGGACAATGACGACATAGACCAATTCGTCGCGCGGCGAGGTCAGCGCGAAAATTCCGAAGATCGTAGCGAGCCACGCCGTCAGGATGAGCAGGAAGGGCCAAGGCAGGGTCGAGGGCGCCGACAGCACCAGCCGCCACCGGGTCTGGATCGTGTCGGCGGCGCGATTGCTCAGGCGGTCGGCAATCCTGCGATGAAATTCGTCCTGCGGCGCGAGACGCTGCACGCCGAGATCCACTTCGGCGAGAAGCGCGCCGAGCGTCGGAGATTCCACCCCCTGCGCCCCTGGCGCATGTGTCACCGCAGGATAGGTCCCGGAGGGACGCGGTTCGCCGGGCCAGGTGTCGGCGATGGCGGCTGCAGTATAGGCCCGCAGTTTCGAGCGGATCGCATCGGCGTCCGGGCCGTAGACGCGCAGGCGATGATCGAGTTCGATCAGATCGGCCGAATAGTCGCTGAGCAGCTTGCTGAAGCCGTCGTAGCGTTCCTTCGCCGAAGAGGTCAGCAGGCCGAGCACCAGCGCCGTAAACGTGATGAGCATGCCCATCTGCAGCCGGATGCTGTCGAATGTCTCGCGCGATATGTGGCGCGGATGCACGCGCCGCTGCGCCGCAAAACCTATTGCCGCCGCAAACAGCAGCACCGCGAAAAGCAAGGCCGTGAGCAGCAGGTCGATGCGCATGTTAGCCGACCCAATCCATCGACCGCGCGACGGCCTTGCTCCATTTGGAATAGAGCGCATCCCGGCGACGCGGCTCCATCGCCGGCCGCCAGGTCTTGTCCGCGCGCCAGTTGGCGGCGATGTCGTCGGTCGAGGCCCAGTAACCGGTCGCAAGTCCCGCTGCATAAGCCGCGCCCAGCGCGGTCGTTTCGATCACCTTGGGACGCACGACCGGCGCGCCGAGCATGTCGGCCTGAAACTGCATCAGCAATTCGTTGACGACCATGCCGCCGTCGACGCGCAGTTCGGAAATGGCCACGCCGGAATCGGCCACCATCGCGTCCAGCACCTCGCGCGTCTGATAGGCGGTCGCCTCCAGCGCGGCGCGCGCGATATGCCCCTTGTTGGCGTAGCGCGTCAGGCCGGCGATGATCCCGCGTGCGGATTCTTTCCAGTGCGGCGCGTAGAGCCCCGAGAAAGCAGGGACGAAATAGACATCGCCATTGTCGTCGACGCTCTTCGCCAGCGCTTCGATTTCCGGCGCGCTCCGCACGATGCCGAGATTGTCGCGCAGCCATTGCACCAGCGCGCCGGCGATGGCGATGGAGCCCTCCAGCGCGTAGACGGCGGGCTTGTCGCCGAGCTTGTAGCCAAGCGTCGTCAGCAATCCGCAGGTCGAGGGAAACGGCTTCTCCCCGGTGTTCATCAGCATGAAACAGCCGGTGCCGTAGGTGTTCTTCGCCTGTCCCGGCGCAAGGCACGCCTGTCCGAACAGCGCCGCCTGCTGGTCCCCGAGAATGCCGGCGAGCCGAACGTCCGCGAGAGCGCCCTTGCAGGCGCCGTAGACTTCGCTCGACGAATGGATCGCGGGCAGACATGCGCGCGGAATGTCGAACAGCGCCAGAATCTCGTCGTCCCAGTCCAGCGTCGCGAGATTCATCAATTGCGTGCGCGAGGCGTTGGTGACGTCGGTGACGTGCAAGCCGCCGCTCAGGTTCCACGCCAGCCACGTGTCGACATTGCCGAACAGCCATTCGCCGCGCGCGGCTTTCTCGCGCGCGCCTTCGACGTGGTCGAGCAGCCAGCGCAGCTTGAGACCCGAGAAATAGGTGGTGAGCGGCAGTCCGGTTTTTTCGCGCAGGCGATCTTTCCCGCCGTCGCGCTCGAAGGCGGTCACGAGCGCATCGGTGCGCGTATCCATCCACACCAGCGCGTTGTGAACCGGCGCGCCTGTCGCGCGGTCCCACAACACGCTTGTCTCGCGCTGGTTGGTAATGCCGACGGAAACGAGGTCGCGCGGCGTGAGGCCTGCTTTCGCCAGCGCGCCGGCGATTACGTCCTGCGTGTTGCGCCATATTTCGGCGGCGTCGTGCTCCACCCAGCCGGGCCGGGGATAGATTTGCGTATGTTCCTTCTGGTCCAGCGCGACAATGTCGCCGGCGCGGTCGAACACGATGAAACGCGAGCTCGTCGTGCCCTGGTCGATGGCGCCGACATATCCGGTCATGCGTTCCTCGCGGCGTGTTCGCTTCGTGTGGCGAGATAGGCCTCGATCTGCTGCGCACCGTCGGCAGCGCCGTGCAGGCCGAGCTTCGTGCGCCGCCACAAGATGTCGTCTGCGGTCTCGGCCCATTCGCGCGCGGCGAGATAGTCGATTTCGGCCGCCGTCAGCCCCGCGCCGAAATCGCGGCCAAGATCGTCGAGCGCGCGCGCTTCGCCCAGCAGATCGAGCGCGCGGGTGCCATAGGAGCGTGCGAGCCGCTGCGCGAGCGGCGCGGGCAGGAACGGCTTGCGCTGCATGAGATCGCGCGTGAAGGCGACGAGATCGCCGCCTTCGAATTCGCCGCCGGGCAGGGGGGCGTTTACGGTCCAGGGCGCGCCGCGCGCGCCGATCCGGGCGCCGATCTTGTCGAGCACGGCTTCCGCCAGCCGCCGGTAGGTCGTGATCTTGCCGCCGAATATGCTTATGAGCGGCGCGCCGTCGATCGTTTCGTCTTGCAGCACATAGTCGCGCGTCGCTTCCTGGGCGGCGCTGGCGTGATCGTCGTAGAGCGGACGCACGCCCGAATAGGCCCATACGACATCGGCCGGCGTGATCTCGTGCCGGAAATATTCGTTGGCCGCGGCGCAGAGATAGACGATCTCCTCGTTCGTGATCGCGACCTCCGCGGGATCGCCCGCGTAGTCGCGGTCCGTCGTGCCGATCAGCGTGAAATCGTCCTCGTAGGGAATGGCGAAGACGATGCGCCCATCCGCGTTCTGGAAAATGTAGCAGCGGTCGTGCTCGTAGAGGCGCGGCACGACGATGTGGCTGCCTTGCACGAGCCGCACATTGTGCGGCGCCCTGTGCGCCAGCGGACCCTGCAGCACGCGGTCGACCCAGGGGCCTGCGGCGTTAACGACGAGCCGCGCGGTCGCTTCGCTTTCTTCGTCGCTGCGCGCATCGCGCATCCGCACGCGCCAAAGCCCGTTTTCAGCGGTCGCGCTGACGACGTCACAACGTGTGCGGACGATCGCGCCGCGATCGGCGGCGTCGCGCGCGTTAAGAACCACGAGCCGGGCGTCGTCCACCCAGCAGTCCGAATACTCGAATCCTTTGGAAAAAAGCGGCTTGAGCGGCTGCCCTGCCGCGCCGGCGGCGAGATCGACGGTTGCGGTCGCGGGCAGGGCCTCCCGGCCGCCCAGATGATCGTAGATGAACAGGCCGGTGCGCAGCATCCATGCCGGCCGCAGCCCCTTGGCATAGGGCAGCACGAACCGCAGCGGATGGACGATATGCGGGGCGTTGCGCCAGACGATTTCGCGCTCGCTCAGCGCCTCGCGCACCAGCCGGAACTCGTAATACTCGAGATAGCGCAGCCCGCCGTGGATCAGCTTGGTCGCCTTGGACGACGTGCCGGAAGCGAGGTCGTTCATTTCCGCGAGCATGACGCTGTAGCCGCGTCCCACGGCGTCGCGCGCGATCCCGCAACCGTTGATCCCGCCGCCGATGACGAAAACGTCGACCGGCGCCGTCATGCCCGCCAAATCCGAAACCGCATGCCCGACCTGCAAATCGCTCCAGGGTTTGGAGCTAAACTATAGACTGGGCCGGCAAGAGCAATCGCCGCCTGCTCAGGCGGCAGAGGCGATACGCGTCTCGACCAGAGTGGCCGAGGCTTCTATCAGCAGGCGCCCGTAGCTTCGCGTGTCGCACGAGGAGCCGCGGAACCGCGCGGCCATCACGTCCAGCAATTCGTCGAGCACCAGCCGGTCGATGGCGTCGATCGCCTCGCCGCCCATCCTGCAGGTGCGCGCAAGCCGCAGCAGATCGCGGCGCGCTTCCGCGGCCTTGCGCTTCTCGCCGCTGATGATGAGCCGCCAGACGCGGGCATGCTGGCGCGACATCGGCCGGCTCCAGTCGTCCTTGCCGCCGAAGCAGGCGTCGTAGGCCTCAAACAGGCAATCGCCGACGACAGGCTCGCTCCAGTCGAGCACGTCCTGTCGCACATCGTTCGTATCGTCCAGACGCATGTCTGTCCCCGGGCGGAAGGTCGAATCGCCGCAACGAACGCAACTGAACCGATCTTCGCATTTTCGCCACGTTTCGCAACGGCGCGGAATCGGGTTGCGGTACGGCGATCAAATGGCCGTGAATCGGCGCGCGCCGGTCTTGGCGCGCGACGCTGTATCGCGGAAAAATGCGGGATGAATGTCCGCCCGCAAAGCCCGCTCGCTCTCGCCGGTCCCGTCATCGTCTTCGGCGGCCCTTACTCGAATCTGCACGCGTTGGACGCCCTGCTGGCCGAGGCTGGAAAGTTGGGCGTTCCGCCAGAAAACATGATCTCGACCGGCGATCTCGTCGCCTATTGCGCCGATGCCCGCCGCGTGGTCGACCGCTTCCGCGAGACAGGCATGCGATTCATTCGCGGCAATTGCGAAGACCAGATCGCGGCCGATGCGGCCGATTGCGGCTGCGGTTTTGCGCCCGGCGGCGAATGCGACAGGTTGTCGATGGACTGGTTCGCCCATGCGATGCGCGAACTCGACGGGCCGCGCCGCGCGTTTCTGGGCGCAGCGCCCGAGCGGCTCGACATCGTGCTCAACGGTCTGCGTATCGCAGTCGTACATGGCGCGGCGACGCAGCAGAACCGTTTCGTCTACGCCTCCACTCCAGAACGCGTGAAGGCGCACGACCTCGATCTGCTGGGCGTCGACGCCATTTTCGCCGGCCATAGCGGGCTGCCGTTCACCCAGTCCATCGGCAGCCGGCTCTGGCACAATGCGGGTGCGCTCGGCATGCCCGCCAACGAAGGCGATCCGCGCGTCTGGTTCAGTCTGGTTTCGGCCGGCGACACGCCCGGAACGCTCGTCATCGAACATCGCGCGCTGGCCTACGATCATGCCGCGGCAGCCGCCGCCATGACCCGCGCGGGTCTGGCCGCCGAATATGCGCGCACGCTGGTCGACGGGCTCTGGCCGAATTGCGATGCGCTCGCGCCGGCCGAAGCCGCCGCGCAAGGCCGCAGACTCGAACCGGCGCGGCTCGTCTTTGCGGGGAGCGCGGTCAACTGGCCGTCTGCCGCCGGCGAAATCCCGCACGCCGACGTGAGCCGCGGCGCGCTGGCGCATGTGGAGCTTTCCGCGCTCGAGACCTTGTGGATCAACACCGGCTCGATCTGCAATCTCGCCTGCGCCGCCTGTTTCATGGAATCGACGCCGCGCAACGACGAACTCGCCTATATGTCTGCGCACGACGTCTCGACATTTCTCGACGAGATCGCGCGCGATAAACTCGGGACGCGGACCGTAGGATTTACGGGCGGCGAGCCGTTTCTCAATCGCGATCTTCCGCAGATGCTGGAAGATGTTCTCGCGCGCGGCCACGACGCGCTCGTGCTCACCAACGCCATGAAGCCCATGCGACGAAGCGCGGCGGCGCTGCTCGCGCTGCGTGAGAAGCATGGCGCGCGACTGGCGCTCCGCGTCTCGCTCGATCACTACAGCCGCGAACTGCACGAGCTCGAGCGCGGCTCGAACAGCTTTGCGCCAACGCTTGACGGCCTTGCATGGCTCGCGCGCGAAAAATTTGCAGTCACGGTCGCCGGTCGTCTCTATTCCGGCGAGCCCGAGGCGATCGTGCGGGCCGGCTACGCGCGCCTCTTCGCGGACCGCGGATTGCCGCTCGACGCGCGCGATCCGGCGGCGCTCGTGCTGTTTCCGGAAATGGACGCCGCGGCCGCGCCCGTGCGCGTGACGGAGAAAGCGCTGCGGGAGGCGGGAAAACCCCGGCGCGACCTGATGTGCGCGGGCGCGCGTATGGCGATCAGGCGCAAGGGCGCGGAGGCGCCCGCCGTCGTCGCCTGCACGCTTGTGCCCTATGACCGGGCCTTCGAGATGGGCGCGACCCTGGCCGCCGCGCGCCGCCCCGTCGCTTTGAGCCACGCCCATTGCGCGACATTCTGCGTTTTCGGCGGCGCCAGCTGCGCGTGAGCCGGGGTTGCGCCGACGCCGGGCGCGTCCGAAAATGGCGCGACGGGCCGGCGGAACGGCCCGCTGGAGTTGGGGAGCAGGGGTTGCGTGCGTTTCTGTTCATTGCCGCGGCGCTGGCTTTGGCCCTGACGACGGGCGGCTGCGACCGCTGCGGCGATCCGGTGAAATTCAACCTGCCGGGCCTGAGCGCCTGCAGCGATTCCAAGTAATAAAAGCTTCGGAGGAAACATGGTTGAGACATCGCGGCGGGCGTTCATGCTCGCGACCGCCGGCGCGGCTGTGGCCGCCGGGGTCAAATCCGCGCAAGCGGCGGGCGAGGGCGGTTTGCGGCTCGTCAGTTTCGAGCGCAAGGGGCAGCCGGGCATGCGCGCGGGCGTCGTCATCGCTGGCGAAAAGGTCGTCGATCTCGTCGATGCGAAGAAGGCGGGCGTCGCGCTCGACTTCGATCCCTCGAGCATGATCGCGCTGATCGCCGCCGGCGCTCCTGCGCTTGCCCAGGTCCGCGCCGTCGCCGCCAAGCCCGGCGCGACGCTGGCGCTCGCCGATGTCAGCCTGCATTCGCCCATCCCGCGTCCGCCGCGCAACATTTTCGCGGTCGGCTGGAATTATCTCGAACACTTCAACGAGAGCGAGACGGCGCAGAAGACCGCGCAGCAAAACTATCCCGAACATCCCGTCTTCTTCTCCAAGGCCTCGCATTCGATGAACGGGCCGTTCGATCCCATTCCCTTCGATCCCGCGGTGTCGACGCTGATCGACTGGGAGGGCGAACTGGCGGTCGTCATCGGCAAGGGCGGCCGCAACATCAAGGAAGCCGAGGCGATGAACCACGTGTTCGGCTATTCGGTCATGAACGACACGACCGCGCGCGACGTGCAGGCCAAGAAGCACGGCGGCCAATGGTTCAAGGGCAAGAGCCTTGATGGCCACGGCCCGATGGGCCCGTGGATCGTCACCGCAGACGCGCTCGATCCCGACAAGCTTCATCTGCAGACGCGCGTGAACGGCGTGGTGAAGCAGGACGCGAAGACAACGCAAATGTATTTCAAGATCCCGCGTATCATCGCCGAACTGTCGCTCGGTCTCACGCTCGAGCCCGGCGATGTCATTGCGACCGGCACGCCGCCCGGCGTCGGCAATGCGCGCAAGCCCCCGGAATATCTCAAGCCCGGCGACGTCATGGAGACGGAGATCGAGGGCATCGGAATCATCCGCAATACGATCACGCAGGTCGCCTGAAGGCGTCAGGGAGTTTGGCAATGCTTGCAATGGAACCGTCGTCGTCGAAGGAAGTCGCGACGCCGCGCCTCGCATCGACCGTGCTGCTGGTGCGCGACAGCGCAGATGGCATGGAAGTGTTCATGGTCGTACGCCACCACCAGATCGACTTCGCCTCCGGCGCGCTCGTCTTTCCGGGCGGCAGCATCGACAAGGAGGATTTTTCGATCGCCGCCGATCACGCCTGCTGCGGCGGCGACCACGGGCTCGACGACAAGGCGCGCGCCTTTCGCGTCGCCGCCGTGCGCGAGACCTTCGAGGAATGCGGCGTCCTGCTCGCGCGCCCGCGCGGCTCGAGCGCGCTCGTCTCCGGCGCGCGCGTCGCGGAGATCACGCAGAACGCCAAGGGCAAGACATTCGGCGAACTGATCGCCGCCGAGAATCTGGAGCTGGCGCTCGACCAGCTGACGCCGTTTGCGCACTGGATTACGCCGACACCGCTGCCCAAGCGCTTCGACACGCATTTCTTCATCGCGGCCGCGCCGGAAGACCAGCTTGCCGTGCATGACGGATCGGAATCCGTCGATTCCATCTGGATCAATCCCGCCCGCGCGCTGGCGGACGCGAAGACAGGCAAATACACGATCATCTTCGCCACGCGGCTGAACGTCGAAATGCTCGGCCGCCAGAACGAGGCAGCGTCGGCCATCGAAGCGGCGCGCACGCGGAAAATAGTTACTGTGCAACCGGAAGTGCTTCGCCGCGACGACAAGGGCGTGAAGCTGAAGATTCCGCTCGAGGCGGATTACGGCGGGGATGTTTTCGAGTCGTAGCCTGAACTGTCATCCCGACCGTAGCGAAACGGAGAGCCGGGATACAGACCAGCATGTCACGCGCTGTCATCCCGTATTGGCCTGCGGCCGTCCGGGATGACAGCGCTATGCTTTAGTGCGCCATGAACACCGGCAGCGTCATCGAGCCGAGAATGGTGCGTGTCGCGCCGCCCAGCACGAATTCGCGCAGGCGCGAATGGCCGTAGCCGCCCATGACGAGCATGTCGGCGTTCTCGTCCGCCGCGTAGGACAGAATCAGCGAACCGACGTCGTCGCCCTTCGGCAGGGTCTTCAATTCGGCGTTGATGCCGTGGCGCGCGAGATTGCGGGTGATGTCGAACCCCGGCAGGTCGCTGGTCGAGCGTTTGCCGTTGACCATGGTCACGATCTCGACCCGTCCCGCGCGCTTGAGCAGCGGCATGGCGCAGGACACTGCGCGCGCGGCGGTCGCGCCGCCGTCCCAGGCGACGATCACGCGGCCGAGTTTCGCCGGACCGCGGTGGATATAGGGCAGGATCAGCAGCGGACGGCCCGAGTGGAAGAGAACGCCTTCGAGAAGCGCGCTGCTGGCGCTCTGGTCGGCGCCGGACGGCTGCACGCCGATCGTGAGATCGAAATTGCGGGCGAGGCGGGCGACGGCGCTCGGCGCATTGCCGGGGGCGGGCTCGATCTTGGCGAGCTCGCACGCGCCGGGCCGGGTGGCCGCCTTCTCGAAGCGTGCATACCCCTCCGAGATTTCACGGTTGCCTGCTTCCAGCGCGCTTTGCACCAGCTCATACGGGAATTCGCCCATGAAGGCGGGCGCCGGCGGCAATTGCTGGATGACGCCGACGACGGTCGCATGGGAGTCCATCGCTTCCGTCAGGCTGTGTGTGAATGTCGCAAGCGCCTCGGCGTCCGCCGCGCGCTCCATGACGACCATGATGTCCTTCACGGCAATTCTCCTCGGTCAATCCGCCCTTTGCATAGGCGCGTCGCAGCGCCCCCGCGTTGCGCAGGATCAACGTCGTCGCGCGCGCGGGCAAGCCGATCGATCGAATTGCAGCTATTTGCGCAGCGCGCCGTTCATCGCGAATGGCCAAAGCCCGGCGCGAGCTTGCGATTTTAACCTCGCGGTCCGTCCAGGCGCGCTTTCATGCGCCGGTTGGAGGACTTTGCGATGATCCGGCCCGAATTGCATCAGAACCGCCGTACGCCAGACGCCCTGTCGCACCCGCCGGCCCGTCCGCGTCTGGACGCTGTCGCCTGGAATGCGGCGCATGCGCCCGACTGCAACGTCGCGCTCCTGCGCGAAAAGCTCGCGGAGACGAACCGCGAGCCGCAGAAAATCGGGCAAGAAGCAAAAGCGGCGTAAAGCCGCTTACCACATGCGCTCGAGCATGGTCCGGCGCTCGGCCTTGCGGGCCTTGCGGGCGGCGTATCGGGCGTCGCGCTCGGCCTTCTTCTCGGCCTCCATCATCGCCTTGAGCTGGGCGTCTTCCTCGCGCTTCTTGGCTTCTTCGGCCTCGAGGCGCACCCGCTCCTGTTCGCGCAGGCGGGCCTCCTCGGCCTCGCGGGCCAGGCGCTCTGCCTCCTCGCGGGCGCGCTGGACGGCGCGCTCGGCTTCTTCCTTGGCCCTGCGTTCGGCCTTTTCGGCTTCGCGGATTTTGCGGGCCTCGACAATGGCCTGCCGCTCGGCGGCGCGCGCCTGAACCGCCGGGTCGTCTGCGCCGGGGCGGTTCTGGAACTTGTCGATGAGAGCCTTACGGGCGTCTGCGGCGGCGGTCTGGCGATCCTGAAAGCGTGATCCGTTGAAAGAGCGCATTGGGCCTTTGCTGAATGTTTTGGCTGAGGGATGCGGGCGCGAAAGGCGCGCGCGTTCAATGCCAGAGCGCTCGCCCCACCGCAACCCTTTGCGGTGCAAAAATGCTTTGCAATTCCGGCATGTGTCCGCTGCTGTTTTGTCCTGCGCGCTGGCATGCTACGTCGGCTTTGACCGAGACCGCAAGGAGCCCCCATGTCGCTCGACGCCCAGGCAATCGCCACGTTGAAGACCGTTTCGACTGCCACGATCACGACGGTCCTGCTGAAAAAGGGCCTGCGCAACGTCTGGATTCGCGGCGCAAAGCCGATCCGGACGGGGCAGCCGCGCCTCGTCGGGCCGGCCTTCACCCTGCGCTTCGTCCCGGCTCGCGAGGATCTGGCGACGCCCGAATCCTGGGGCAATCCGATTTCGACCCGCTCCGCCATCGAGGCGATGCCAGAGGGCGTGATTACGGTCATCGACGCCATGGGCGTGCAGGACGCCGGCGTCTTCGGCGATATTCTCTGCGCCCGTATGGCCAAGCGGAACGTGACCGCCATGGTGACGGACGGCGTCGTCCGCGATCTCGCCGGCGTTCTGTCCACCAACCTGCCGATCTGGTGCGCGGGCGTGGCCGCCCCGTCCTCGGTGACGGGCCTGACATTCGTGAACTGGGCGGAGCCGATCGGCTGTGGCGGCGTTGCGGTCTTCCCCGACGACGTGATCGTCGCCGACGACGACGGCTGCGTGTTGATCCCGCAAGCCGTGCTCGACCATGTGCTGGCCACCGCGCCGGAGCAGGAGCGGATGGAAGGCTGGATCATGGAGGAGGTCGGCCGCGGCGAGAAACTGCCGGGTCTTTATCCGATGAACGAAGCGACCAAGGCGCGCTACGAGGCGTGGAAGAAGAAATGAGACTTACGCCCGCCGCATCAGGCGTCTTCCCCATCGCCCCGACTCCGTTTTCGCCTGACGGCGCGATCGACTGGGCGAGCGTCGACCGCCTCTTCGACTTCTATGCGCGCATCGGCTCCGATGGCGTCACCGTGCTCGGCATCATGGGCGAGGCGCCGAAGCTCGAGCCGCAGGAATCGCTTGCCATCGTCAAGCGTGCGGTCGCGATCATGGCCGGCAAGCCGATCGTCGTCGGCGTCTCCGCGCCGGGCTTCGCCGCCATGCGCGCGCTCGCCCGCGAGGCGATGGAGGCGGGCGCGGCCGGCGTCATGATTGCGCCGCCGAGCGCCCTGCGCACCGACGACCAGATCGTGACCTATTACGCGCAGGCCGCCGACGCCATCGGAGCGGATGCGCCCTTCGTCGTGCAGGACTATCCGCTCATCACCAGCGTCGTCATGACGCCCGGCGTCATCCGCCGCATCGCGACCGACAACGCCAATTGCGTGATGCTCAAGGCGGAGGATTGGCCGGGGCTCGAGAAGATTTCCACCCTGCGCAAATGGCAGGCGGAAGGCGCGCTGAAGCCGCTGTCGATCCTCGTCGCCAACGGCGGCCTGTTCCTCGATTTCGAGATGGAGCGCGGCGCTGACGGCTCCAATACCGGCTACGCCTTTCCTGAAATGCTGATCGATGTCGTTCGCTTCTCGAAGGCCGGCGAGCGCGACCGCGCGCACGATCTATTCGACGCGCATCTGCCGCTGCTGCGCTACGAGCAGCAGCCGGGCGCAGGGCTGGCCGTGCGCAAATATGCTCTGATGAAGCGCGGAATTCTCACGCACGACGCGCAGCGCAAACCCGGCGCAGGACTGACCGCGACCGCGAAGGCGGAAGTGGATTACCTGCTGCAGCGTTTGGCGCGCGTGGACGAGCGCGCGGCGGTGTGACGCGCCCTCCTTCTCCTGCTTGCAGGAGAGGAAAGCATCACGGAATCGTCCGCACGATCTCGGGAATGCAGAAATCGAAATCGCAGCCCTGTCCCGCCTGCGTCACCGTCTCGAAGTAAAGCTTCTCGTAGCCGCGCTTGCCCTCGCCGCCCGGCAGCGGCGGCAGCGCCGCGCGACGTGTCGCGAGTTCCTCGTCGCCGACGAGCAGGTCGATCCGCCGTCCCGCCGTATCCAGCCGAATGCGGTCGCCGTTCTGCACCAGCGCCAGCGGCCCGCCATCGGCGGATTCCGGCGCGATGTGCAGAACGATCGAGCCGAAGGCCGTGCCGCTCATGCGCGCATCGGAAATGCGCACCATGTCCTTCACGCCGGCGCTCGCGAGCTTTTTCGGGATCGGAATGTAGCCGGCCTCCGGCATGCCCGGCGCGCCCTTGGGTCCGGCGTTGCGCAGCACGAGCACGTCGTCGGCGCGCACGTCGAGCGCGGGGTCGTCGAGCCGTGCGGCTAGATCGGCGAGCGAGTCGAACACCAACGCGCGGCCTTCGTGCTGCAGCAGCGCGGCGGTCGCGGCCGATTGTTTGATGATGGCGCCGTCCGGCGCCAGATTGCCGCGCAGCACCGCGATGCTGCCGCCCGAATGAATGGGATTGGAGCGCGGACGAACGACATCCTGCGGCCATGACGGCGCAGCGTCGATCGTCTCGCCGAGCGTCCTGCCTGCAATGGTCATGCAGTCGAGCGTCAGCTGGTCGCGGATTTCGCGCAGCACCGTCGCGCAACCGCCGGCCTTGTGCAGGTCTTCGAGGTAATGCGCGCCGGTCGGCTTCATGTCGACGAGCACGGGCGTCTGGCCGCCAAGCGCATCGAATTTCTCCAGATCGACGCCGATGCCGAGTCGTCCCGCCATTGCTGTCAGATGAATGATGGCGTTGGTCGACCCGCCGGCCGCGAGCACCACCCGTAGCGCATTCGTGAAGGCGGCCGGCGTCATGATCTGCGATGGCTTGACCTTCTCGGCGGCGATCGCGACAGCGCGCGCGCCGGTCTGTTCCGCAAGCCTGCGCCGCTCGGCGGAGACGGCAGGCGCAGACGCCGCGCCCGGCAGCATCATGCCGAGCGCTTCCACAGCGAGCGCCATAGTCGACGCCGTGCCCATGACGGAACATGTGCCCACGGTGGGCGCGAGTTCCGAGTTGGCGGCTTCGACCGTCTCGGCGTCGATTTCGCCCGCGCGAAAACGCGCCCAGAAGCGCCGGCAGTCCGTGCAGGCGCCGATACGTTCGCCGCGAAAGGAACCAGCCAGCATCGGGCCAGTGACGAGCATGATTGCGGGAACGTCGGCGCTCGCCGCGCCCATCAGCAGCGCGGGCACGGTCTTGTCGCAGCCGCCGATCAGGATCACGGAATCCATCGGCTGCGCGCGGATCATCTCTTCCGTATCCATCGCCATGAGATTGCGCAGATACATCGAGGTCGGATTGGAAAAGCTCTCCTGGATCGAGATCACCGGGAAGGGTACGGGTATGCCGCCCGCCAGCATCACGCCGCGGCTCGTCGCCGCGATCAGATCGGGCGCATTGGCGTGGCAGGCGTTGTAGCCGGAATGCGTATCGACGATGCCGACGATGGGGCGCGACAGCGCCTCGTCCGTATAGCCCAGCGCCTTGATGAAGGCCTTGCGCAGAAAGAGCGAAAAGTCCGCGTCGCCGTAATTGGCGAGGCTCTTGCGCATGCCGGTGGTCATGGCGTCATTCCTTGTACCAGGTGACCTGCACGCCGTTGGCCAGCAACCTGCCGTCTTCGCTCCACAATGCGCAGGTCTGGTCGGCGAAGCAATCGTGGAACACGTCGGCATTGGCGTCGCCCAGTACAGGCGCTGCGCCGAGACGCGCCAATTCATCGCCGCCCACGTGGAAATAAGTCGTCATCGACACCGTCGCCATCGGCTGGAACGTGCCGCGCACCACCATGATGCGCACGAGAAAAGTGTCCGAGAGCGCGGCGAGAGAGAGAAAGTCGAGCGGGCGCGCCGGCGCGTCCTGCAGCCAGACGAGGGAGCGCGCCGGGCGCAACAATCCATCGCTGCGCGGGAATTTGCCGAGATCGCCGTCGATGAAACGCATGTCGTAGCGTTGCACCCAGGAAATGGGGCGCGGAATATCCGGCGGTTTCACATCGGCGAAGGCAGGCGCCCTGGGCGCGGCGGTCGGCAGATGCGTCCATGTCGGGCGGCGCACGCCGCAGACGATGCTCGCCGTCGCGGCGGTCGCGCCGTTCTGGGTGAGTTCGACCGACCAGTGCTGCGTGTTCTTGCCGCCGCGTATGAGCCGCGTCGAAATCTCGAACGCGCCATCGGCGATGGCGCCGCAGAAATTGACCGTGAGCGCGATCGGAGCGGCAAGGCGCCGCTCGTCGATCATCACGGCGTTGAGCAGAGCGGCGGCCGTCACGCCGCCGAACGGCCCGGCCATGTTGGCATAGGCCGGCGTCGTCGCGCCGCGCAGGATATTTCCGTCGCGCTCGAGTCGTGTCGCGAGATCGAGCGGGTGCAGGTCGGTCATGTCGTTATCCATGTGTCGGATATCAGCCGGCAAAGCCGACGTCGGCTTCCATCGCGAGGCCGCCCTGCGCATTGCGCGCCCAGAGCTTTGCCGATTTTCCGTCGGCGGCAGGCGCGCCATGCACGGAAAAAGGCGCGATGTCGAACAGCGGGCTCATCGCGCGGAAGCGGAAGGACGCGAGCTTCCGTGGATCGTTGCGGCGCGCGAGATCGACCAGCAGGGTCGCGATCAGCGGCCCGTGCACGATCAGGCCCGGATAGCCCTCGACCTCCGTCACATAGCGGCGGTCGTAGTGAATGCGGTGGCCGTTGAAGGTCAGCGCCGAATAGCGAAACAGCAACACCTCGTCGGGATGAATGTCGCGCGACCATGCGGCGCCGTCCGGCGCGGGCTTCGGCGGCGGCGGCCTTTCGCCGGGCGAGGGCATGTCGCGATAGACGATATCGTGCTCTTCAGTGAAGGAACCGCCGGAGGAGCCGGAAATTTCGTGCCGCACCAGCACGAATACGAGTTGCCCCGTCGCTCCGGTTTTCGCCGTGACATCGACGATGGTCGACGTGCGCCGGATCGTGTCGCCGATACGCAGAGGTTCACGAAAATCGAAGCGGCTGCCCGCCCACATGCGGCGCGGCAGTTCGACGGGCGGAAGAAAGCCGCCGCGTTTGGCATGGCCATCGGGACCAATTTCCGATTGGCGATGCACAGGCAAGAAATACAGCCAGTGCCAGAGATCGGGCACGATGTCGCCGGCCTTCGGCTTGGAATCGTCGCGGTCGAGCGTCGCGGAAAGCGCGGCGATCGGGTAGGCCGTCGCCAGATCCTCGACGGTTTCCGAGCGTCCCTTCCAGGCCGCAAGCTTCTCGATATCGACCGTCGCCGCCATGTCCCTCGCCTCTTTCGCCGGGCGGCGAATGTAAGCTGCCGCCACGCGCGACGGCAAATGCGCGCCGCGGCCGGCTCGCATGCGAGAATGCTTGCGACGCCCGGGCCTGACGCGCCGGAAAATGTCTCGCCATTCGCCCGTCGGAACCGCCTTGTCGGCCGGCCCGTCCCGTTAGCCTTGCGCTTGATGTATCGAGCGGCGCAGACCTTCGGCCATTGTCACGCGCGGGGAAAAGTCGAGTAGCTGGCGCGCGGCGCCGGTGTCGTAATTCGCTTTGCGCGCATACACGGCGAGTTCGCCGCCCGTCGGGATTAGCGCCTGCCTTTCGAACCCCGGCAGTCCGAGTCGTCGCCACGCCTTGGCGGCGAGCGCGAGCGGCGCCTGCCGCGCGAGTATCGCCGGGTCGAGCGGGCGCAGGGCCGGCGCGCCGACAGCCGCAGCCAGAGCCCGAAAATAGACGTTCCAACTTGGCGTCTCGAGCCCGACCGCGTTGAGCGCGACGACGCGCGGGAGCGTGTCGCCGCCCGGCCCCGTCAGGCGCTGCGCGGCGCGGATCGAGAGGTCGGCGAGATCGTCGATATGGATGAGCGGCGCCGTTCCCTCGCCAGAAGCGCCGAGATCGCCCCACATGCCCGCGCGTATGCGCTGGGAGAGCCGGTCGATCCAGTAGCGGCTGCCGGCGCCGTAGACGACGCCTGGCCGCACGATGATTGCGCGCCGGTCGGCGTGGGCGGGATCGCCGGCCCATGCATGGACGAGGCCTTCGCAGGCCACTTTACCCGATGCATAGGCGTCGAGCGGGCCGACGGCGGCGTCGTGTTCGAAAACGGCGCCCTCGCGCGCGCCGTAGACGGCGATCGAGCTGAAATAAACGAGGCTGTCGGCGCCCGCTTGCGTCATCGCCGCGAGCAGGCCGGCGCATTGCCGCGCCATTGCGCCGGGCTCGCCATAGGCCGTGTGAACGACGAGCGCCGCGCCGTCGACAGCCGCGCGCGTCTGCGCAGCGTCGTCGAGATCGGCGGCGACATCCAAAGCCAGAGCCGGCCGACGCACGCCCGCGCGCACCGCAAATCCGGCCTGGGCGAGCGCGGCGACAAGCGCCGAGCCGATGAAGCCGCGTCCGCCGGTGACAAGAATCCGTTGCGATCGGTCGATCATTGCGCTGCGGCCCGTTGGGTCGAATGCGCGCCGGCTGGCGAACGGGCGGCGGCGTGCGGACAGAGTGAGTTTGGCGAAATAGACGACGATGATGGCGGCGCCGTCAATTTTCCGGATCGGACGGCCCGACGAACCGGCGGGGCGCCGACCCCGCTCGGACGCGCGATCGTGGTCTAAACAGCGCGCGCTTTCGCTATAGTAATTCCTGCGGCAGGGATAGGTATCCGATGAATTGCCGCGTAGCATTGGCATTCGACGGATGCGGCGCGCCGCCGGCTCCGAAGGAGA
Source organism: Rhodoblastus sp. (assembly GCA_047605445.1). Lineage (GTDB taxonomy): Bacteria > Pseudomonadota > Alphaproteobacteria > Rhizobiales > Beijerinckiaceae > JAJXWB01. The sequence goes on along the minus strand of JASGFP010000002.1, from coordinate 46,120 downwards.
CGGGATGAAAAGTCCGACCCACTGAGTTGATCCAAACGATATGAGCCCCCACGCCCCCTCAGCGCCGAATACACCCGTGCGGCGTCGCCTGACGATTCTTTTCACGGATCTCGTCGGCTCGACGACGCTTGGGCGCGACATGGAGACTGAGGAATTTTCGGTTCTCCTTCATGAGCTTCGCGAGATTTGCCGGACGGCGGCTGTCAGTCGCGGCGGTCATATCGCACGCATGCAGGGCGACGGCGCGACGATCATCTTCGGCTATCCGGAGCCCGGGGAGGACGACGGCCGCCGCGCGGCGGATGCGGCGCTGGAAATACACGAGCGGGTTTCAGCGCTTCGTCCGATAGGCCTGCCGCCGCGCCTGACGCCTTTGCAGATGCATTCCGGCATCCACGCCGGAATGGCGCTCATTGCCGCGGGCGACATCGAAAAGGGCGTTTTCGATCTGGTCGGCGATGTGCCGAATGTCGCCGCGCGCCTGTCGCAGCGCGCCCAGGCCGGGGAGATTCTGGCCAGCGGCGACGCGCTCGGTCCGAACGCTCATTTCTTCACGCATGGCGCGCCGCCGGAGGCCGGCGGCCGGCCCGACCTGACAGTGCATACCGTGCTCGGCCGCAGCGCCGCTGCAAATCGATTCGAATCGACGGCGAGCCGCGGATTGACGCCTTTCATCGGGCGCGGCGACATCGTTCGCCGGCTGCGCGATTTCGTGACCGATCCTGATCCTGCGCCGCGCGCGATGGTGATCCTCGGCGGTGCTGGGGTCGGCAAGACGCGATTGGCGGAAGAAGTGCTCGCCTCGCTGGACGGCGAGGAGGGGGTCGTCCTGCGCGGCGGCTGCGAGAACTATCTCGGCGCCGCCATCCTGCAGCCTTTCCTGCAAATGATGCGCGGCTTCATCGGGCTGCGCGACGGCCAGTCGACGGAGGAAGCGATCGGTCTCGCGCGCGCGGCGCTCGAACCCTGGCGCCCTGCGCTGGGGCCGCGCGTCGACTCCATTCGCGGCCTCCTCGTGACGAGCCCCGACATTCGGCCGGCCGAAGCAGCGACCCGAGCGGTCGACGATCTCTGCGCCTTCGTTCTGGCGCTCGCCGGCGAGCGGCGCGCAACCCTGGTCGTCGACGACTGGCAATGGGCCGATGACGCCACGCGCCGGCTGGTGTCCGCGCTGCTTCAGGCCGATGTTCGCCTGCGTGTCCTTCTGACCAGCCGCGCGCGGCATGAAGGCGCTGATCTGGGCGCCGGCGCGCCGCACGTCGAGCTTCGACCCTTCGATGGCGCGGAAACGGCGCGCGCCGTCCGTCGCTGGCTGCCGCAGGCCGATCCCTTCCTGATCGCGCGCATTCACGATTACGCCGGCGGCGTGCCGCTCTACATCGAGGAATTGTGCCATCTCGCCTCGACCGAGAAGCTGTCGCAGGCTCTGGCCTCGCGGGGCCGCAGCGGCTGGATCGGCGCGCTGGTGACGTCGCGATTGCAACGATTGCCGGAAGATCAGGCCGACGTCGTGCGTGCGGCCGCGGTCGTCGGCAATGTCGCGCCTTATCGTTCGCTGATCGCGGCTTGTGGCCGTGCGCCGGATCAGGCGACGCTGCGCGCGCTTGCCGAGGCCGATTTCCTCTATATCGACGCCGCGAGCGGCGGTCTGCGGTTCAAGCACGGCGTCACGCGCGATTCCGTCTACGAATCGATCGGCCTGACGACGCGGCGCGCGCTCCACAGGCGCGTTTTGACGGCCCAAGCGCCCGGCGGCGCGGGCGCCGAACCCGATGACGCGTTCGAGGCGCTGGCCTATCACAGCTTCGGCGCGGGCGAATGGGACGCCGCCGCGCGTTTCGCGGAACAGGCCGGCGACAAGGCCGCCTCCGCTTTCGCGCTGGATCGCGCGCGCACGCAATACAAGGCGGCGCTCGATGCGATGGACAATCTCGCCGAACGCGGCCGCGATCGCGATCTGCACTGGTGCCTCGTCGTCAACAAGCTCGGCATGGCCAGCATCTTCGACCCGCTGTCGCTGCGCGACGACGTGAGCCTGTTCGAACGCGCCGCCGAACTGGCGCGCGGGATCGGCGATCTCGACGCCGAAGCGCGCGCGACCTATTGGCTCGGCTATATGTGCTACGCGTTCGGGCGGTTCCGGGAAGGCGTCGCACATGCGCGGGAGGCAGCGGACCTCGCGCGCAAGGCTGGCGACGCGCGGCTGATCGCGCAGGTCGACGCCACGCTCGGGCAAATCCTCGCAGCCGCCGGGCGCTACGACGAAGCGCTGGCGCTGATCGGCGAAGCCGTCGTCACCAAAAAGCGCTCGGCGCGCCCCGGCGGCGGCGTCGCCATCGGCTCCGCCTACGCGCTGTCCTGCGAGGCGAGCATTCTCGCGGATCGCGGCGATTTCGTCCGCGCCGACGCCTGTTTCGACCAGGCGCGATTGCTGCTCGGCGATTCCAGCCACCCGGTCGCCAATTCCATGAGCAATTGGCGGGTCGTGTCTCTGATATGGCGTGGCGCATGGCGCGAGGCCGAACTCCTCGCCATAGAAAACGGCCGTATCGCCGAGGATATGCGCGGCCTGCTGCTGCTGGCGGCGTCGCGCGCTGCGACGGGTTATGCGCGCTGGCGGCGCACCGGCGATGCGGATGCGCTGCGGCTGCTGCACGACGCAATCCGCTGGATGGAAGGCCGCGACTTCAAATTCTTCGTGTCGGTTCAGTATAGCTGGCTGGTCGAAGCCTGCGCCGAAATCGGCGATGTCGAGAACGCGAGGCGTTACGCCGCGCATGTTCTCCGGCGCGCACGCAACGGCGAGCGGCTGGGCGAAGCGGCGATCAGCCGCGCCCTCGCCTCGATCGCGGCCAGGGAAGGCCGTACGAGCGACATCGCGCGCTGGATGAATCGCGCTGCTCTTTCGGCGCGCCTGCGCGGCTCACGGCGCGAGACGGCGCTCAACGCTGCGACCGCCGCCGCGTTGAACGCAAGCTCTTCCGCCTCAGACGATGCGCGCGCGCAGCTTCGCGCCATGGGGATGGACTGGCACGCAGACCGGCTCGCCGCCGCAGGATGAGTGCGCTCGTCAGGTTTGCGCGGCGGGCTGCCCGATGCCGAGCCCCTGTAGCGCCTTGGCCATTTTTTCAGCCAGCAGCGCGTAGCCCTCGCGCGTGGGATGCAACTCGTTCGACCAAAGCGTCGCGTCGTTCGCGAGCGTGCCGGTCAGGTTCACATGCGTGACCTTCTGCGGATTGGCCGCCGCCACGCGCGCGACTGCGCCATTGAGCCGGTCGATGAGCGCCTTCATCACGGCGGTATTCGTCGGCAGATCGTTCATCGACCTGTAATCGAAGATCGGTTTCAGCCACGGGCCGCCGAGCCAGAATCCGCTGCCGTTCGGAATCGGATGGTCGTAGGCGTGCACCACGATCGGGATATCGGTCATTTCCTGGAGCCGTCCGACGACGGTCGCCAGATGGCCATGCAATTCCTCGTCGATGAACTTGCCGACCTCTTGCTCGATCAGCGCGTCGCCTTGTCCGCCGCGGTCGCGAGTCATGCGGTAGAGCGCGGTCAGCGGAACGTTCGAGACGGGTTGGCACACGTCGTTGCCACCCCCGCCGAGCACGATGCAGGCCGGAGACGCCTCGCCCGGCCCGATATTGTCGAAGAAGCGCGCGACCTGATCGAGCGCTCCGGGCGACGCCATCTCGTGCAGGAAGCGGCCCAGCGAGGCGAAATCCTGATCGAACTCGTCGACATAGCCGCGCCCGGCCAGCGCGCCGCGCAGGCTAGGGTAGGGCGCCGTATCCGAAAGCCAGGAATCGCCGATGACCAGAATTGGCGTCGTCCCGTCGCTGCTTGCTGCGGCCACGAAATGACGGGGCGCCGCGACAGGCTTGCGGACGGCCGGCGTCGCAAGCACAGCGCCGTCAGCCGAAATCGTCAGCGGTCCCGGGCCCGGCCGCAACGGCAGGGGCGATTCGACCAGCGCGCTGAAGAACCCGATCATGAGCGCAACAGCCGGATCGGCGCCCGGACAGGCATGCGTCGGGTGGTCCTTCTCACGCCGGTTGCCGCCGAAGGCATGGTGATATTCGCCGCTTCCCTCGGTCAGACATTGCTGCGTGGCGGACACGGCGCCGGCGACGATCACGTCGCCCGGCTTGATGCGGACCTTGTGCGGACCGGCGCCGATCGACGTGGACGTGACAGCGGTGCGCCAGATCAATTCCGGAACCGCACGCAACTGGAAGGCGGGAATGAAATCGTTCACCAGCCGGTTGCAGGCAGCGGTGAAATCCTGTGAGGGCGCGCCGGCGTAGCGTGCGCGCAATTTCCAGAGCACGCCATCGCGCAGCCATTCGTTGAGGATGCGGCGCAGATTGCCTTCGACCGTCGGAATGAAGCCCATCATGGCGCCGGCGATCGTCTGCGCGCAGAAATCTATGTCGTCCCTGCCTTCGGGGCAGTCGAGCACGGCGCGCGACACCTGCGCCGTGATCTCGTCGCGGAACGCGGTGAGATACGCCTCCATCGCGCTGCGCACCGACTGGCCGTGCGCCGCGCCGTAGCGCTCGACGCTGCGGCCAGGATGCGGCTGGAAAATGTAGCGGGAGGGCGAAAGAAAATGGCCCGGATAATTCGCGGGCTCATCCATCGTCCAGTCCCAGCGATAGCCGGCCCGCCTGAAATGCTTTCCTTTTTCCGTGATGCCGAACCATTCCTCACAGAAATGCGCGAGCAGCGGCTCGACCAGTTCTCGCGACTCGACGGTCAACTCCCAGCGTTTCTCTCGATCGTAGAGCGCATCCGCCTTTTCCTGATCCGCGAGCGTCTGCAGCGCGTCGAGCACGGCCGCGCGGGCGCCCAGAAACGCCTGATGCGGATCGATCGCCATGATCGCCGCGTTGCACGCGCGCGACCACGTTTCGTAGGCTTGATCTTCCTGGTTGGGATCGAGCCCGAGATAGAGCACGCCGAACGACCTGTGCATGCGCGGCAGGTAGCCCGTGATGGTCAAGGCTTCGTCCCTGTCGACAAAGACGTCGCGGACCATGTCCTTGTCCGCGACAAGCACGCCGAAGGGCGTGCGCAGCACGCCGCCGTGATTTTCCCGAATGGCCGCCCATACGGACGCGCTCGTGTAGTCCGCCGCGAAGTCCGGATCCTCGAGAACAGCCTTCCATGCGTCGAGCGCCGCTTCCGCGCCGTTGGCGCGCTCATATGCGAACAATTCGGCGATCTTCTCCTCGCCGGCTTCCGCCGTCCACGGCAGCAATGGCTTGGCGTCGCGCGCGGCCGCGCGCTCTTTCAGCAGGCCGAGCGCCTTGATCGACGGCGTGAAGAGATATGCGCCCCATTCGAGGCGCACGAACGGCCTTGGCTCGACATGCAGCTTGTCTTCGCCGTCGAGCGGCATGTGCACGACCTTGCCCTCGTGTTCGAAACGGTAGAAGCGTTTCTTGCCCGGCTCCGCGAGGCCGAGAAGCGGGTCGCTGACGCCGGAATGGCTGCCGGCGCTGTTTCCGCCCGCGATCCAGCTCTGGATAACCTCGAATTGCTCTCCGAGGCTGGCGTTGTAGGCCATGAACACGAGGCCGCGTTCGGCCGCCAGACTTGCCTTCCTCTTCCCCTCGTCGGTCTCGGCGCGATTGTGCAGCGGTCCGTAGGACATGCCGCGGCGCGCGATGCGCGGCGGTCGCTGGCCGCCCTCGGGCTGCGTGAAGCGCGGGTTGGTGCGTCGGATATGCGCGTGCAGCGGACAGGTCGCGCCATTCGGATCCTTGTCGAAGTGAAAATCGTTCGACAGCGGGTCAGGGCCGATGACGATCGCCAGCGGCTGCCCCGATTTCGCGTGGTCGGCTGGCCAGCGGCCGAGGATCTTGCCCATCAGATCTTCGCGGCCGAGGTTGAATCCCTGTGCGCTGACGGCGGCGACCGCGCCCTGCAATGTGGTATCGAAGGCGTCCACGTCCTGCCGCAGCTTGCGTATGGCGAGGAAGCTGCCGTCCTTGAGCAACGGATGCATACGCGCGGAAGCGCCGCTGTAGAAGTCGGAGGAATCGGCGAGATTGGGATAGCCGCAGAGCATCTCGCCGAGATGGATCTGGTTGGAGTAGCGTCGGCCCGCGTCCGTCTTCTTCAGCACTGGCTCCGAATTGCCTTCGGTGAAGCCGAAGTGCTCTTCAACCACTTTGTTTGCATTGCGCAGCCGGTGCATCCATTGCAGCGATAGCGGAATGACGCCCTCGTGCGCCGCCGTCAGCTTCTGCATCGCCTCCATCAGCGGAGCGCGGGCGGTCGGCGTATCCTCGTCCGTGCTCTCGGGCGTCGCGCGCCGCCGCAATTGCACGATCGCATGCACGGCGTTGAGATCGATACGCGGCGCCGCTTGCGCGTCGTCCGGCTCTCCGGCGTCTATCCCTTCGGACCAGTTGGCGGCGGGCAGGCGCCAGCGCTGCGGGTGATTGATCCTGACATCGCCGAGAATGCCCGCACGCATCGCCATGCCCTGCACGAACTCTTCCGGCAACTCGCGGAGTTCGTCGTCGGTCAGACCCGCCATCCTCAGCCCTTCAACCGTGAATCCGACATTGGCGGCGATCGCGCCGGCTGCGAGCGTGTCGGCTTCCGTCGTCGTCTGCAGCGCACCGAGAAAGGCGGCCACGGCGGCGGCGGACTGGAACTGGAGCAGAAGCATGCAGCCGTGGTCGATGTCGGGATAGGACGTCAAAATGCCGCCCTGCACGTTGGCGGGATCGGCGAGCGGCGGCGCGTCGGGGATCGGGTTCGGCAGCGATTGCCGGACGGGCGGTTCGTCCACCTTGCCCTGAATCCACAGCACCGCCTCTTCGAAGCGGCGCTTGGCGCGCTGGACGCCGAGCTGATAGGTCGCCCCCTTCACCATCGGCACGAATTCCGGCAGCAGTTCGTGCGCGGCGCGCAGCAGAATGTCGCCGTCGTGGGTATCAGGCAGATAGACGTCGGACAGCCTGTGTATGCCGGCGAGCACGCGCACCCCGTGGCGGAATGGCGCCTTTCCGGCGTCTTCCACATTCATCTTCTGCTCGAAGCCGGCGCTTGTCGGGTCGCCCGGAACCGAGCCCCGGAATTCGAAGATCGATTTCGTGGCTATATCCTCGGCGGAGGGAATGCGGATGCGCGTCGTGATCAGTTGCGCCTCGTCGGCGGCCGCGCGCCGGTGCACACGCTCCGCCATCTTGAGATAGCGGACGTCGTCCACTGTCACGTTGGGAGTCGCGTAGAGAAAGGCGGCCTCGCTCTGGTGGGCCTTCAGCCACTCGCCCCATTTCTCATACGAATTCTCGTAGCCGACGACGTAGTCCTCGGTATTGCAGAACACGAGGTCGAGCAGGCGCGTCACCTTCTGCCAGATTACGCGGACGTACGCCTCCCACGAGCCGTCGAAAGTGACGGTCAGCAGCACCTTGTCCTCGGGTTCGAGCACGACGATGCCGACCGAATGGATGCGGCCGACGCGCTCCACCGCATCGGAAAGCACGCGGAACAATTCGTGCTCATGCGAATCCGAGCGGCCGATGTGCAGCGCGCGAAGAACACGTTTCACGCGCGTCTTGTAGGTCACCGCGTCCAGCGCCGGCACGAAGCCGCTCTTGATCTTGGCGAGCACTCGGAAATCGGATGTTCCGGCGAGCCCGCCCGTCTTCATCGTCAAATCGCGGCGCATGCAGTCCCCCGGTATCCTTGCCTCACGCGCTTCGTGAAACGGCGCGCGCCATGGCGCCGATACTGGCTTGCGAACCGGCGCCTGAACTGTGAGGCGCCTCACTGTCGGCGGCTTGGGGAGGGATCAGCGGGACGCGATTTCGGCCAGCACGTCCGGCCGCAGCACCGTCAGCCGCCGGCGGGCGAGCTCGATGACGCTGTCGCGCGACCACACCTGGAGCTGACGATTGATCATCTCGCGCGACATGCCGACGCGCTGGCTCAATTCGCTCTGCGACAATTCGGCGGACCGGCTCGCAGCGCCGTCCGTCAGCCGCAGCAGCGTCTTCGCCAGGCGTCCGCGCAGATCCATGAACATCAGCTCCTCGACCTGCTCAGTCGTGCGACGCAGCCGGCCGGATAGAATTTCAAGAAGCTTGATGGCGATCTCCGGCTTCTTCGTGAGGATCGGAAGAAAGTCGCGCCGCTCCAGCGCAAGCAACGAACAATCGACGAGCGCCGTCGCGTCGCCGGTGCGCGGGCGGCCGTCCAGCAAGGCGATCTCGCCGAAGACATCGCCCGTGTCGAACTGATTGAGGACGGCGCATTTGCCTTCGCTGGACGAGGTGGTGACGAGGACGCTTCCGCGCACCACCGCGAACAGGCAGAAGCCGGGGTCGCCTTTCGAGAAGATCGTGGCGTCGCGCCGGAACTCGCGAACCTTGGCGTAAGCCGCGATCTGGTCGCAGGACTCCTTGTCGATCTCGCAAAACAATTCGTGCTGCCGAAGTACGGCAGCCTTGTCGATGGCGGGCGCGCGCGGCCCCGAATTGACGAGAACGACCATGCCCCATCCGTTCTTCCGATGGCCTCGCCCCAAGACTAGAGTCCGCGATCCGAATGTGGAAGCCGGTATTTCGGATAGCGGCAGCGCCAGAAGGCAGGCCGTGCGGCCGCGGGCGCCTAGACCGCCAGCAGTTTGAACCCGACGAGGGCGAGCACGGCCGCGAGCAACATGCGCAGAAATCGTTCATGCACGAGCGGCGCCAGCCGGCTGCCGATGACGATTCCCGGGATCGAGCCCAGCAGCAGCGACAGCAGCATGTGCACGTCGACCGACCCGATCAGCCAATGGCCCGCGCCGGCGACGAAGGTCAGGGGGACTGCATGGGCGATATCCGTGCCGATGATGCGAACAACGGGCGTCGCCGGATAGAGCATCAGAAGGACGGTCACGCCAAGCGCGCCCGCGCCGACCGAGGACATCGACACCAGCACGCCGAGCGTCACGCCGACGGCGAAAGTCGTCCAGTCCAGCTGGCGCTGCGGCATAGGCGGCCGCTCACCGCGAACTTTCAGCAGCCAGGGCCGGAAGACGATCGACAGGGCGGTCAGCAGCAGCGCCACGCCGAGCGCGGCGCCGATGAGCTTCGTCACCTGCGCGGAAGCGGTTCCGCTCCAGGACATGGCCAGCAAAGTCGCCGTCGCCGCCGGCACGCTGCCTGCCGCAAGCAGCCGAACGACGCGCCAGTCCACGTTCCGCCGCGACCCGTGCACGAAGGTGCCGGCGCCCTTGGTGATGGCCGCATAGAGCAGGTCGGTCCCGACCGCCGTCGCCGGATGCACGCCGAACAGCAGAACGAGCAGCGGCGTCATCAGAGAGCCGCCGCCGACGCCCGTGAGCCCGACGATCAGGCCGACGACGGCGCCCGACAGCGAATAGAGCGGATCGATCATCATAGTTCCGGATCGCCGGCCGGGGTCACGTCAGATGCCGCCGCCGTCGGTCGTCAGCGCGGACTCGGCTCTGGCTTTGCGCCGCGTCGCCAACCAGGAGCGGACGCCGCGCAGGGCTACCCCGAGCGCTGGCCGCAGCACTATATCCGCCCCGACCGCCGCGAGCGAGAGCCAGAAGCGCCATGTGATCGCGAATGCGATGACGCCCGTGAGCGCGGCGCCGGCGGCGATTTCGATCGCGCGTCGGCGCAGGTCGTCCGGCGTCGCATCGTGCTCGATCACGCCAATGCTCTCGAGCGTGGCGAGGACGTGCTCGCCCGCGTCGTGCGCTTCGGCGTCGTGATCGACATGCGGCTCGATCACGCCGAGCGCGACCGTGTCGTTGGTATGCGGGTCGATCACCAGAAATCCGCCGAGCGACTGGCAGGCGGCGTAATTGGCGGCGACGATGTCGGTCTCGAAGCGCACCGTCGCCAGTCCGATGCCGTTCATCGGCAGGTTTGCGGCGGGCGCCGGTTCGTAAGTGTGGACGTCGATGGCGTGGTGCAGCGCGACGATCCGCGCGGCGGCGACCGCCGTTCCGATCTTGACGAGATAATTGCGGCCCGGCGTCACCGGCGTCTCTGTCAGCGCCAGCAGGCGCGCGTCGATCTGGCGGCGCGGACGCACGCGCGACCCGGCGCTGAGGATCACATCGCCGCGCGAAATGTCGATTTCGTCGAACAACGTGACGGTGACCGCTTCACCCGCGCCGGCGCTCTCCTGCGGACCCGAGGGCCCCAGAATGCCGGACACTCGGGAAGTCTTGCCGCGCGGCAGCGCGACGATAGCGTCGCCGACGGAGATTTCTCCCGAGGCGATCGTGCCCGAGAAGCCACGGAAATCGAGGTTCGGCCGGTTGACCCATTGCACGGGCAGTCGGAACTCGGAATCGCCCGCTGGCGCGGCCTCGATCGTCTCGAGCAGTTCGAGCAGCGTCCGTCCCCTGCGCCAGGGCATGTTGGGAGATTGCGAAACGACATTGTCGCCGTAACGGGCCGACACCGGGATGATGTCCGTCTCGACGAAGCCGAGGCGCGCCGCCAGCACGCTGTAATCTTCCTCGATCTTGCGGAAGACCTTCTCGTCGTAGCCGACGAGATCGATCTTGTTGACGGCGACGATGACGCGCCGCACGCCGAGCATGGAGACGATATACGAATGGCGGCGCGTCTGCGGCAGGATCCCCTTGCGCGCGTCGACGAGAATGATCGCGACGTCGGCGGTCGAGGCGCCGGTCGCCATGTTGCGCGTATATTGTTCGTGGCCGGGCGTGTCGGCGGCGATGAAGGCGCGGTTGCCCGTCTGGAAATAGCGATAGGCGACGTCGATGGTGATGCCCTGTTCGCGCTCCGCCGACAGGCCGTCGACGAGAAGCGCGAAATCGACATCCTCGCCGGTCGTGCCGAAGCGCGCGCTGTCGCGATTCAACGCCTCGAGCTGATCGTCGAACACCGAGCCAGTCTCGAACAGCAGGCGGCCGAGCAGCGTCGACTTGCCGTCGTCGACCGAACCGCAGGTGATGAAGCGCAGAAGCGAGCGCTGCGGCGCGGCGACGGTCGCGACGTCGTTCACGTCGGTCGTCTCGTCCGTTCTGTCCACGAGCTTCAAATTCGGCCTCATCAGAAATAGCCTTCCTGCTTCTTCAGCTCCATCGAACTCGCCCCGTCATGGTCGATGACGCGGCCCTGGCGTTCGGAGGAGCGCGATGCACGCATTTCCGCGATGATCTCGGGAAGGCTGGCCGCCGAACTTTCGACGGCGCCGGTCAGCGGATAGCAGCCCAGCGTGCGGAAGCGGACGAGCTTCATCTGCGGGACTTCGCCCGGCAACAGCGGCATCCGCTCGTCGTCGCGCATGATCAGCGCGCCGTTGCGCTCGACCACCGGCCGGCGCTTGGCGAAATAGAGCGGAACGACGGGGATGTTTTCGAGCGCGATATAGTCCCACACATCCGCCTCGGTCCAGTTCGACAGCGGGAACACGCGAAAACTCTCGCCCTTGCGCTTGCGCGTGTTGAAGGCGCGCCATGGCTCCGGCCGCTGCGCCTTCGGGTCCCAGCGATGGTCGGGCGAGCGCAGCGAGAAGATGCGCTCCTTGGCGCGGCTCTTCTCCTCGTCGCGCCGCGCCCCGCCGAAGGCCGCGTCGAAGCCGTATTTGTCGAGCGCCTGCTTGAGCCCTTGCGTCTTCATCACATCGGTATGGACGGCGGAGCCGGAATCGATCGGGTTGATTCCGGCGGCCACGCCTTCCTGGTTGGTATGCACGATCAGTTCGAGGCCGAGTCGCTTTGCGGTCGCGTCGCGGAACTCGATCATCTCCCGAAACTTCCATGTCGTATCGACATGCAGCAGCGGGAAGGGCGGCTTGCCGGGCGCAAAGGCCTTCATCGCCAGATGCAGCAGCACCGCCGAATCCTTGCCGATCGAATAGAGCAGGACAGGCCGTTCGCAGGCCGCGGCGACCTCGCGCAGAATAAAAATCGATTCCGCCTCGAGAGATTGCAGGTGGGTCAGTTTGCTCACGGGCGGTCTCCGATCGGGGCGCCTGCGCGCGGGACGATGGCGCCGTCCGTTGCGACGTGCAGTCCGCATTCCTTCTTGTCGTCCTGTTCCCACCACCAGCGGCCGGCGCGCTCGTCCTCGCCGGGCAGGATCGCGCGTGTGCACGGCGCGCAACCGATTGAGGGAAAGCCTTTGGCGTGCAGGATATTCACCGGGATCGCGCGCCGTTCCGTCTCGGCCACGATCGCCTCGCGCGACATGTCGGCCAGTGGGCTCGCCTTCAGCACGGAAAAGCCCGTGTCGAACGCGACGAAAGCGGTTGCGGCGCGATTGGCGGACTGATCGGCGCGCAGGCCCGTCACCCAGGCGCTCGCGCCCGCGAGCGCGCGATTGAGCGGCGCCACTTTGCGCACGCCGCAGCAGGCCTTGCGCATGGACACCCCGAAATAGAAGCCGTCGATCCCCTGATCGGCGATCAATTCCTCGAGCGCGGCCGCATCCGGATAGAAAGCGCGGATGCGTTGGCCGTATTTCATCTCGGTCTCGGACCAGACCTTGTAGGTCTCGGGAAACAGACGGCCGGTGTCGAGCGTCACGACTTCGATATCGAGATCGTTGGCGAAGATCAGATCGGTGAGAAGCTGATCCTCGATCCCGAAGCTCGTCGTCAAAATGATGCGCCCGGCGACCTGCGCACGCAGCAGTCTGAGGCGTGCGAGCGGATTAAGCTCTGCGAATGCATGGTCGAGAGAAGCGGCCTCGTCACCCATGCCGCGCCTCCTCCGATGCGCCGCGCCGCGCCTCGAACCGGCGTTCGAGAATGCTTTTCGGCCGGAAATATCCGGGTTGATAGGTCGCGCTGATAGCGCCGAGCGCCTTTCGCCATTGCGCTTCTGTCTGACGCGCGGTGACGGCGTCCGGCAGTTCGATCTCGTCGAAGCCGCAGGCGAAAGCGTAAGCGCCCTGATCGGGAATGAGAGGCCCGACCGCGCGCAGCCGGCCCGTGTATCCGGCGCGACGCAGCCGCTTGGCCAGCGAAAAGCCGCGACCGTCGCCGAACGAGGGAAACACGATCGCGATCAGCGCGAGACGGTCGAACAGCGGCGCAAGCCGCTGCACTTCCGTATTGTTGGCGATCTCGACGCCGATGGGCCTGTTGTCGCGTTGCTCCAGCGCGGCGTCGAGCTCGGCGAGCGGCGCGATCGTGGCCGCGAGGGTTCCGTCGCGCGCGAAATCGTCGATGCGGTAGCCCGCGCGATCAAGCAGCTTCATTTTGCGCTCCGCCAAGAAATGCGGCCTTGAAGGCGCCGACGCCGAGCCGTTTCACAGCTTCGATGAAGGTTTCGCCGTCGTTGCGCCTTGCAAGATAGACGCCAACTATGCGTTCGATCGCGTCCGGCACCTCGTCGGCCGTCAGGCCAGGACCCAACAATTCGCCGACCGCCATCTGCTCGGAGGCGTCGCCGCCGAGCGTGACCTGGTAGGATTCCTGCCCCCGTTTTTCGAGGCCGAGAATGCCGATATGGCCGACATGGTGGTGGCCGCAGGCGTTGATGCAGCCGGAAATCTTGATCTGCAGCGGGCCGATCTCGCGTTGGCGCGCGCTGTCGCCGAAACGCTGCGAGATCGCCTGCGCGACCGGAATGGAGCGCGCAGTCGCCAACGCGCAATAGTCGAGGCCGGGGCAGGCGATGATGTCAGTGACGAGACCGACATTGGCTGTGGCGAGCCCGAGTTCGCCGAGCGCGCGCCACAAAGCGGGAAGATCGTCGAGCTTCACATGCGGCAGCACCAGATTCTGCGCATGAGTGACGCGCAGCTCGTCGAGCGAATAGCGCTCGGCGAGATCGGCGAAAGCGCGCATCTGGTCCGAAGTCATGTCGCCGGGCACGCCGCCGACCGGCTTGAGCGAGACGGTGACGGCGGCATAGCCCGGGACGCGATGGGCGAACAGGGCGTTGTCGGCCCATTCTGCAAAAGCCGGATTGGAGAGCCTCGCCGCCTCGTACGCGCGCGAGACGGCGGGAAGGGTATCGTAGGCGATCTGGTTGAAATAGGGCGCGAGGCGCGCAAGCTCGTCGTTTTCCTCCGCCGACCAGTCGGGTCCCTGTGCAAATTCGGCCTCGACCTTGTCGCGGAACGTTTCGAGCCCGAGCTCGTGCACGAGGATCTTGATGCGGGCCTTGTATTTGTTGTCGCGCCGCCCTTCGGAATTGTAGACGCGCATGATCGCGTCGATATAGGCGAGCAACTGGCCCTTTGGCAGAAAGTCGCGCAGAACCTTGCCGACCATGGGCGTGCGGCCGAGCCCGCCGCCGGCGAGAATTTCGTAACCGATCTCCTGCGTCTGCGGATGGCGCACGATGCGCACGCCGACGTCATGCGACTTGAGCACCGCACGATCGCTTGCCGCGCCCGTGACCGCGATCTTGAACTTGCGCGGCAGGAACGAAAATTCCGGATGCAGGCTCGACCATTGGCGCAGAAGCTCGCCGACGGGCCGCGGATCCTCGATCTCGTCGCGCGCGACGCCCGCGAACTGATCCGACGTGACGTTGCGGATGCAATTGCCGGACGTCTGGATCGCATGCATCTCGACATCGGCCAGCAGCGCGAGAATGTCCGGCACGTCGCGCAGCTTGGGCCAGTTGAATTGCAGGTTCTGGCGCGTGGTGAAATGGCCGTAGCCCTTGTCGAACTTGTCGGCGATCAGCGCGAGCTGCCGCAATTGCTTGGGCGCGAGCACTCCGTAAGGCACGGCGATGCGCAGCATGTAGGCGTGCAATTGCAGGTAGAGCCCATTCTGCAGGCGCAGCGGACGGAATTCCTCTTCCGTCAGCGAACCCGAGAGGCGGCGCGACACCTGGTCGCGGAATTGCGCGACGCGCTCGCGCACGAAACGTTGGTCGAATTCGTCGTAGGCGTACATGGCTTACTCCGCCGCCTGCTCGTGGATCGCAAATTCCGCCTGCTTGCCGAGGTCGCGCCGCACGCTCGGCCCCTGGGTGCGAAACCGCTCGCGGAAATGCTTCGGAGTCGCGCGTCCGAGAGCGTCGAGCACGACTTCAGCAAGATAGACGTCGACCACTTCGTTGCGTGCGGCATAGCTTTCGCCGGCCTCTAGCAGCGCGTCGGCTTCCGCCTGCGTCGTAGCGATCGAGGCTTCGGCCGGATTGCGGGTCCACCCGTAGGCCCCGAGAAAAACGACGTCGCCGTCGCGCAGGTCGTTGGCGAACAGGATCGCCGGCAATGGCTGGCTTCTCGCCGCGGACATCGTGCATCTCCAGTCATGGGCTCCTCGCGCCCAACGGCGCAACGGGACGGCCCTTGCATTGCAGCATGAACTACGTGCCGGAGCCTCCTGTCTCAATCCGGGTTTTGGAGAAAGACCTGCCAAACATCGGCATGCGTGGAGATGGATTTTCTCGCGCCACGACATGGCTGCGGAATCGCGCAGGGCTCACATCCGGCAGGGCCGCCTGGAAAAAGCGGCTATCCGCGTAGCGGTCAGTAGATCGAGGGTTCCTCGACCGGCGCCCCGAAACTCGTCTCGAGAAAATCGAAATCGCAACCTTCGTCGGCCTGTTTGATGTGGCGGGAGAACATCCAGCCATAGCCGCGCTCGTAGCGTGGCCTCGGCGCGGGCAGGGCGGCGCGGCGGCGGGCCAGTTCGTCGTCGGGCACGTCCAGCGAGAGTTTTCGCGCGGGCACGTCCACAGAGATCGGATCGCCCGTCCGCACCAGCGCCAGCGGACCGCCGACGAAGGATTCGGGGGCGACGTGCAGGATGCAGGCGCCGTAGCTCGTGCCGCTCATGCGCGCGTCGGAAATGCGCACCATGTCGCGCACGCCCTGCTTCACCAGCTTCTTCGGGATCGGCAGCATGCCCCATTCCGGCATGCCGGGGCCGCCGAGCGGGCCGGCGTTGCGGAGCACGAGAACCGTATCTGCGGTCACGTCGAGATCGTCGCGATCGATATTGGCTTTCATGTCGGCGTAATCGTCGAACACGAGGGCAGGGCCGGTGTGCTTCATGTAGCGCTGCGCGGCGGCCGAGGGCTTGATGACGCAGCCCTGCGGCGCGAGATTGCCGCGCAGCACCGCAAGCGCGCCCTCCTTGTAGATGGGATTGTCGATGCTGCGGATGACGTCGTCGTTGTAGACGGCGGCGCCTTCCAGCGAGGTCGCCCATGTCTCTCCGCTCGCATTGATTTGCGACAGGTCGAGCTTGCCGGCAAGCCGCGTCATCATGCCGAGCAGGCCGCCGGCGTAGTAGAAATCCTCCATCAGATAGGTGTCGCCGGAGGGCCTTATATTGGCGATCACCGGCGTCGTGCGGCTCGCCGCATCGAAATCGTCGAGCCCGATGTCGTGCCCCGCGCGCCGCGCCATCGCGACGATGTGGATGACCGCGTTGGTCGAGCAGCCCATCGCCATCGCCACCACGATGGCGTTGAGGAACGCCTGCCGTGTCTGGATTTTGTCGGGCGTCAGATCTTCCCACACCATGTCGACGATACGGCGTCCCGCCGCCGCGCACATGCGGATGTGGTTCGAATCTGCGGCCGGGATGGACGATGCGCCGGGCAGGGTCATGCCGATCGCGTCGGCCAGCGCCGTCATGGTCGCCGCCGTGCCCATCGTCATGCACACGCCGTAGCTGCGCGCGATGCCGGCCTCCATTTCGTCCCAGTCCTTGTCCGAAATATTGCCGGCGCGCCGTTCGTCCCAGTATTTCCAGGCGTCGGAGCCCGAGCCCAGCGTCTTCCCGCGCCAGTTGCCGCGCAGCATCGGCCCGGCAGGCGCGAAGATCGCGGGAACGCCCGCGCTGGTGGCGCCGAGCAGCAGGCCGGGCGTCGTCTTGTCGCAGCCGCCCATCAGAACGACGCCGTCGACGGAATGCGAGCGGATCAGCTCTTCCGTCTCCATCGCCAGGAAATTCCGGTAGAGCATGGTCGTCGGCTTGACGTTGCTCTCCGACAGCGAGATCGCGGGCAACTCGACGGGAAAGCCGCCGCCCTGCAGCACGCCGCGCTTGATGTCCTCGACCCGCTCCTTGAAATGCGCATGGCACTGGTTGAGGTCCGACCAGGTGTTGATGATCGCGATGACAGGCTTGCCGCGATATTCCTCGGCCGCATAGCCCATCTGGGCCATTCGCGAGCGGTGGCCGAACGAACGCAGGTCGTCGGGCGCGAACCAGCGCGCGGAGCGAAGCTGATCGGGCGATTTGCGGGGCATGGCGTTCCTCCGGCGGCGGCGACTGGCGCGCTTTCGCCACACGATAGAGCCGCTGAGCGCCCAGCCAAAATGCCGGAGGCCGCCCCCCTCTGAGAGCGAGCCGATCGAACGGGTCTGGGGCAGACATTCCCTGGCGCCAGGGAAAATAACAGGGAATTTTGCGAAATCGGCCGCAATGCATGGATTGTCGACATCGACGCCGTCCGGGACTGGCGGCAATGGCCGCGGCCGTCAGGGCCGTCTTCGACGGAGGCTTGATCGAACGTCGAGTCGCTCGCGGCGCCGGCCATGACAGCAACGATCATGCGCCGGAGGCGAATGGCTCCGGGATCGAGGGCCACATGCAGATCGTGCTCGCTAAGATGCGCCCCGAAACGGAGGGATAGCGCCTCAGCCGACAGCCTTTGCCCAGACCGCCTGAGCGTTGGTGAATTCGCGCAAGCCGAAATGTGACAATTCTCGCCCGTAGCCGCTCTTTTTTACCCCGCCGACGGGAATACGGGCGTTCGAAGCGGAAAAGCCATTGATGAACACGCCGCCCGTTTCGAGACAACGCGCGACATTCTGCGCACGCTGGACGTCGCTCGTCCAAAGACTGCCGGCGAGGCCATAATCGCTCGCATTGGCGAGTGTGATCGCATGTTCGGCGTTGTCGGCGACCGTGATCGCGGCGACAGGCCCGAAAGTCTCCTCGTCGAATGCGGCCATGCCTGGCGCAACATCGACGAGGACAGTGGGCTCGTAGAATGACCCCACGCCTTCAAGCTTTCTGCCCCCAAGAAGGAGCTTTGCCCCTGCTGCGATCGTCTTTTCCACTTGCCGATGCAGTTCGTCGCGCAGATCATTGCGCGCCAGCGGACCTATCGCCGTGGTGGGGTCGCGCGGATCGCCGACCTTCAACAGCTTCGTCGCCTCCACGAACTTGCGGGTGAACTCTTCAGCAATTGGCTTCTCCAGAATGAAGCGCTTGGCGGCCAGGCACACTTGGCCAGCGTTCTGGAACCGCGCCTCGATACCGGCCGAGACGGCAAGATCGACATTCGCATCGGCCAGCACGATAAAAGCGTCTGCGCCCCCGAGTTCCAGGAGGCTTTTCTTCAGGGCTCTCCCAGCGACCCCCGCCACTGCAGAGCCCGCACGCATGCTGCCCGTCAATGTAACCGCGGCAATGCGCGGATCTTCGATGACGCGGTGTACTGCGTGATTGTCCGCGTTCAAGTTGGCAAAAGCCCCTCTGGGGACGCCGGCGGCCTCATAGACATCCTGCAACGCCAAGGCCGATCCCATCACGTTCGGCGCGTGCTTGAGTATAAATCCGTTGCCGGACAGCATTATCGGCGCAGACGCGCGGATCACCTGCCATGCCGGAAAATTCCAGGGCATGACGCCCAAAACCGTGCCAATCGGCAGGTACGAAACATAGACTTTATCGCCGCTTTCGACGGGCGCAGGCTCGTCGGCAATGATCGCCGGCCCGTTCTGCGCAATCCACTCGACGGTCGCCGCGCATTTTTCGATCTCCGCGCGCGCCGCGCCGATCGTCTTGCCCATCTCGGTCGTAATCAGGCTGGCCAGAGCCTCCGATCGATCGCGCAGCAACCCGGCAAGGCGGTTATACGTCGCAACGCGCTCGCTCATCGACATGGCGCGCCAGATTCTGGCGCCGTCCGCATTATCCGCCAGCACCTTCTCGACCTCCACGGGAGACTGAAATGCGTACGTCGCAACTAGCTCTCCGGTCGCGGGGTTGCGCGAAATTGCGCTGGCGTTGTTGTCCAGACCCGTCATCGTTGGCCCTCTGGTAGCTACAAATTCCATCAGCGGCGCCTGCGCGCCGCTGACATGTAGGCGCTCAGTCCTCGAGCGGGCGTCCCTTGGTTTCCGGGCCGAACCAGATGGCGACCAGCCCGATGACGTAGACTACCGTCGTGGCATTGGCCGCGGCCTGGAACGATCCGAAAGTCGCAAGCAAGGTGCCCACCATAAGCGGACCTATGGCCGTGATCGACCGCGCCATGTTCCAACAGAAGCCCTGACCGGTCGCCCGCACCCGGGTCGGAAAGAGCTCCGGCAGATAGAGCGCGAAGGTCCCGAAACCGCCGATGACGAAGTAGCCGTATACCGGCATGAACCACATCAGGACATTCAGCTGGGTGACATATCCGAACAGGTAGACGGAGGAGACAAGCGCGCCCAGGCAGAAGACGAAGTATGCCCCGCGCCTGCCCCACGCCTCGGTCATCCAGATCAGCGAGAGATAGCCGAGCGTTGCGCCCACCATCATTAGCATGAACGCGTAGCTGACGATCTGTACACCGTTCGCGCCGCCGGACGCACGCACAAGCTGACTGATCCAGTTCGGCAGCAACGCCAGACCGCCCCAACAGCCGATCATCATCGCAGACGAGACCAGCACGCCCACGATCGTGTTGCGCCGCAGCTCCGGTCCAAAGATCGTGCGGACCGTATCCAGCGCGCCAGTGTTTCCGCTCGCCTCGTCCTTCGCACGCGCATGCAACCACCGCTCCGGTTCCGGCACAAAGTGACGGATGACGAGGCTGACGATCGCCGGCGCAGCGCCCATTGCCAGCACCCAACGCCAGCTGATCGGACCGAGGAACAGGTTGGCGACCGCCGCAAAGAAAAAGCCTATCCCAAAAGCCATCTGCATGATCTGCATGGCGCGGGCGCGATGTCGTTCCGGCCAGGTCTCGGCCACAAGCGCGGCGCCAGCCGCCCACTCGCCGCCAATACCGAAGCCCGCGAGCCCCTGAAGAATGGCAAGCTGTGTCCAACTCTGGGCGAGGCCGCTCAGCCCCGTGAAGCCAGCATAGATCACGATCGTAATGATCATGGTCCTGGCGCGGCCCACGCGATCAGCCACCACGCCGAAGATGATGCCGCCGATACCCCAGCAAAACAATTTGATGGCCAGGATGATGCCGCCGATGTGAGCGATGGCGCCGGGATCGCGGGCGCCAGTCAGCTCGGACACGCTCGGCACAAGCACGAGCGTGAACAGATTGAGATCCATGGAATCGAACGCCCAGCCGAGAAAAGCCGAGACAAGCGTCAGCCACTGGTACGTCGTAATCGCCTGATCGCTCGTCCTTTGAGCTGTGATGTCGGACGACATGATGCTCCCTCCCTGAATGTGGTTGTTACTGTGGACGCGTGAGGTCGTTTCCGCTCCGAAGAGAGCAGATTGTCGACACTCTGTTCTTGATCTTTCCGTTGTGGCGCGCGGCTTACTTCTGGTGAGCCTCGATCACTTCCTTTGCGATCCGGAAGGAATCCAGTGCAGCAGGCACGCCGGCATAAATCGCGATCTGGAGCAGAACCTCACGAATCTCCTCAGCCGACATGCCGTTATTGAGCGCGCCGCGTATATGCAGCTTCAGCTCATGAGGTCGGTTGAGCGCGGAGATAGCGGCTAGATTGATGATGGATCGGTCGCGCCGCGACAGACCCGGGCGACTCCACACTTCGCCCCAGCAATAGCGCGTCACCAGTTCTTGAAGGGGCCTGGTGAATTCTGTCATCTCGGCCAGGGAGCGATCCACGTATTCCGATCCAACGACCTCGCGGCGGACCTGAAGGCCTTTTTCAAAAAGCTTGTCAGTCATCGCGCCCTTCCTTAACGGCTGTTTCAAGATATCCCGAGCCCAATGCCGCTTCGGCAGCGGCATCGATGTGCTGTACCGCGATCTCCCGGGCCTGTGCGCCATCGCGCCGCTTCAGAGCCGCAACGAGTTCGTGAATCTCCTTGATGCTCACCGCCGCGCGGCGAGGCCTCGACAGAGAGGCAAAACGCAAGCGATTGATCCGCGTGTTGAGGCGGCTCAACAGCTCCAACACGACAAAGTTGTCTGCGCCCGCACACAGCGTCTCGTAGAACTCGGTTTTTGCCGCCATGATGCGGTCGATAGCGCCTTCCGCGTAAGCTGCAGTCAGCTCCCGGGCCGCGACGTCGAGATCGGTCATGGCCGCGTCGGTCGCACGGCGCGCAAACTGCTCCACCAAGAGCCCCTCGAGCACTCCGCGCACGGCATATATGTTCTGTGCTTCGCTGGCGGAGATCTCGGTGACCACGAGCCCCTTGGCGCTGATCGTCACGAGCCCTTCCGACTCCAGCTCGCGCAGGGATTCCCTCAGCGAGGTCCGGCTGACGTTCAGTTCCGCGCAGAGGTCCTTCTCCACCAGACGACTGCCTGGCGGCAGTGCGCCCGACTCGATCGCGCGTCGCAGCGCCGAGGTGATCTTGCGCCGCAGAGGCGCCGTTTCCTGTCGGACCGGCCCAAGGCCGAAGGTGGGTTTGGTCATCGCTTCACTCGTTCTCGCGTTCGGACAGGGTCCACGAAAGATCGGCGCAATAGAAAGGGATCCACGGCGGCGTGAAACCCGGCCGGATTGTCGAGATTCGAAAGATGAGCGGCGTGCTCGACAACCTTGAAATCCGCATGCGGGATCAACCGCGCGATTTCCTCCGACAGCGCCGGCGGCGTGCGCGTGTCCTGCGCCCCGACCACCACCCGAACCGGAACAGAGATCTTCGTCATGGCGTCGGCGACATCGCTGGTAAAAACCGAGCGAGCGATCTGGAGATAAACGTCCTTGTCCATCGCCGCCACGCTGGCTTCCAGCGCCTCGAAATGGCGTCGATCCGCCTCCGCATGCATCGTGCCGTTGGCGTAGCTCGTTGCATAGCTCGACATGGATGCAGTCTTCAGTAACTGCTCAAGACCCCGCACACGCTCCTCTCCGGCCGCGCCTTGCCGCGCGAAACTGTCGGCGATCACCAGGCTTGCAACCGCATCGGGCGCCGTAGAATAGAGACGGCATGCGATGGGTCCGCCCATGGAAATGCCAACAACATGCGCGTGTCGTATGCCGAGCGCGCTGAGGCCGGCAGCAAGATCTGCAGCAATGCTCTCCACGGTGACCGGGCCGTTATGGGTCGAGGCGCCGTGTCCGCGGGCGTCGAAGGCGATGACGTCGAAGTCGCCCGACCAATGGGCGATGTCGTCACGCCACATCCATGCCCCCGTCCCGAGGCTATGGATCAACAACAAGGGCGGCCCCTTGCCGGCGCGCTCATAATGAAGCGTTTCTCCGTTGACCGCGATCTCGGCCATGTCAGGCGTCTCCGGGCGAAGACAGGACGACCGACAAGATGTTGCTGGCGAGGCGCGAAGCCGCATAAGGGTCCACGTGCGGGGCGACCGCCATGTACTCTTTCACCGCGCACACCGCTGCGCGGCTGCGGTCGGTGAGCGTCGCCAGCGTCGCCTGGAGGGCAGTTTCGAGCTCGGAAGCTGGGACGACCTCGCTGAGCAGGCCGATTTCCAGCGCCTCGGCCGCCCTGATCTGCCGGCGGGTGTAGACAAGGTGCAGCAATCGTTTCGGCGGCACCTTGCCGAGGACGGCCGAAATAGCGAGCGTCGGCGGCAGGTTGGTCTCCATCTCCGGCATGGAGAAGACCGCCGCCTCGCTGGCGATCGCCAGGTCGCACTGTCCCACCAGCGCGCAGCCGAAGCCGCGGGCCTCCCCCTGAACGAGAGCGATCACAGGCACGGGCGTCGCGCGAACATCAGCGTAAAGATCGAGGATCGGCTGGGTGACTCCTGCGCGAACGCCGAGCGCGGTGCGCGGCGCCTCGCCGGCCGAGGCAGGCTTGCGGCCGAGGCAGAACGCCTCGCCCTCCGCGCGCACGACCACGGCTTTGATGGTCGCTTCTTCACCCAGGGCGCGGATCGCCCTGCCGAGCGCACGCACTTCGTCAGTGAGGAGCCGATTTCCGGCCTGTGGCCGCGACAGGGTCACCAGGCCCACGGCTTCCCGCCGCGATATCGTGAAGGCATCTGAATCCATTATGCGGCCTCCTTGCCGGACCGGGCGCTGTTCACAAGTGTCGAAATCAGCTCCGGCAAAATGGGCGCGCGCGTGATCTCGACGCCTAGGTCGCTCAACGCATGCTCGATGGCCGAGGCGATCGCCGCAGCCGCCGGAATCGTGCCGCCCTCGCCCGCGCCCTTCACCCCCAGCGGGTTCAATGGCGACGGAGTCTCCATGTGGACGATCTCGGCGTCCGGAACGTTGCCGGCGTCGGGAAGCAGATAGTCGGCGAGCGAAGTCGTCTGAGGATTGCCCGCCTCGTCGTAGGTCATCCGCTCCAGAAGCGCGTTGCCGATGCCGTGTGCGACGCCGCCCTGGATCTGGCCGTCGACGAGCAACGGGTTCACCAGTCGACCGCAATCGTGAGCCACAATATATCGCAGCACCTTCACGGCGCCGGTGTCAGGGTCAACTTCCACAACCGCCACATGGCTGCCATTGGAATAGGCCGCCTGCGGAGGCGAAAAAAAACTCGTCGCCTCCAACCCCGGCTCTATGCCCTTGGGCAGCGAGAACCCCGGCCGGCCGCTCGACATCTTGGCGATCTCGCGGAAGGTAATATGGCCGCCCTGAGTGCTCGTGACCCGCGCCGCCCCGCCCGAAAGCTCGATGTCCTCCACGGGCGCTTCGAACACAGCCGCGGCGACCTGACGGAGCTTGTCGGCCAACGCCCGGGACGAATTACGGGTCGAGGAACCTGCGGTCACCATCAGACGACTTGCGAAAGCGCCGACCCCCACGGAGACGCTGGCCGTGTCGCCCACCTCGACGTCGACCTGATCGACCTCGACGCCAAACTCGTCGGCCGCAATCTGGGCGAGCACGGTGCGGTGACCCTGGCCCTGCGAAGCCGCTCCTGTTCGCAGAAGGATGCGTCCGGAGGGAAGCAGGCGAGCCGTCGCGCCCTCGAACGGTCCGAGTCCCGTTCCTTCCACATAGTTGGCAAGGCCGATGCCGATGTAGCGGCCCTGTTCACGGGCGGCTGCGCGCAGCGCTTCGAAGTCGTCCCAGCCAGCCTTGTCGAGCGCCATCTGCTGGCACTTCGGATAGTCGCCGCTGTCATAGGTCAGCGGCTGTCCATCGCGATAGGTGAGGCCAACCTTGTACGGCATCGCCTCGGTCGGGATGAGATTGCGCCGGCGAATTTCGGCCCTGTCGATCCCGAGCGTCTTTGCCGCCCGATCGAGCAGGCGCTCGATGGCGAATACCGCCTGCGGTCGTCCGGCGCCGCGCATGGGCGTGGTGGAAATCTTGTTGGTGAACACCACCGAAGTGTCGAGTCGGAACGCCGGCACCACGTAAGGACCCGGAAACGTGGTCGCCGAGATATAGGGCATAATGATGCCCCACGGCATGTAGGCGCCCGTATCGTGCAGCAGATGACCGCGCAGGCCGAGAATGCGGCCCTCGGAGTCGAGCGCCATCCTCACCGCCCAGTGCTGGTCGCGTTCCTGCGCAGTGCACATCATGTGCTCGCGACGGTCCTCGATCCATTTCACCGGACGCTGCAGCACCAGGGAGCAGTGCGGAATAACGATCTCTTCCGGGTAGGTCAGCAACTTCGGCCCAAACCCCCCGCCCACATCCGGAGCGATCACCCGAACCTGCGAGTCGGCTATGTCGAACATTTCGACAATGGCCCGCTTGACACCGTGGGGCGCCTGGGTCGCGGACCATACGGTCCACCCGTCTGTCGACGCGTCGAAACGGGCGAGCACGCCGCGCGGCTCCAACGGACAGCCGGTGCCGCGATGCTGGAAGTAGTCTTCGGCGATAACATGCGCCGCGCCAGCAAAGGCGCGGTCGACATCCCCGTACTCGCATAGAAATTTCGCTGCGAGATTGTCCGGCGCGGCAAGCTGCGCCGGCGGCGCATCAGGCGTCAGCGCGTCCCGGCAGTCCACCACGGCAGGGAGCGGATCATATTCAACCATCACCGCTTGGGCGGCGTCTTCAGCAAGATGTCGGCTGTCGGCGACCACGACCGCCACAGGCTCGCCGCAGAAACAGACCTCATCCGACGCCAGCGGAAATTGCGTCAGGGGATGCCGAATGAAGGGGCTCGGCACGTCGCAGGGGATGCGGCGGCCGCGCCAAGCCTCGGGAAGGTCGGCGGCGGTCAGCACCAGATGCACGCCGGACATCTCGCGGGCCGCAGCGACATCAATGCTTACAATGCGAGCATGGGCGAAAGGCGAGCGTACGAAGCAGGCGTGAAGCAGACCGGGCAGGCGGATATCGTCGGTGAAGCGGCCAGTCCCGGTAATAAGGGCCTGGTCTTCCACCCGCTTTATGGGAGCGCCGAAAAAGCGAGTGGTCATGCCGAGCGCTCCTTCGCGTTTTGCGCGCGCATCAGCGGCGCAGCCTTCATTGCCGCCCGGATGATGCCGCTGTAGCCCGTGCAACGGCAGAGATTGCCCGAAAGCTCCTCGCGCAACATTTCCTCGGTAGGCTCGGGATGTTCGTTCAAGAGCTGCACCAGCGTCGTCAACATACCGGGCGTACAGAATCCGCACTGGAGCGCGTGAAATTCGCGAAAGGCCTCCTGAAGCGGATGCAAGCCTTCGGCGCCCGCCAAGCCTTCGATCGTGATCACCTCGCAACCGTCGGCCTGGACGGCGAGCATCAGGCAGCCGCGAACCGCACGTCCGTCCACGATCACGCTGCATGCGCCGCACACGCCATGCTCGCAACCGAGATGGGTTCCAGTGAGGTTGAGCTCTTGTCGAAGGAAGTCGGCGAGATGAATCCTGGGTTCCACTTCACGCTCGTAGAGCGTGCCATTCACGGTGACGTGGATCGGCAGCAAATTGCTCATTGAACGAATCCGTGCTTGGCGCGCGCGAGGGCTTCTGCAACAGCCCTTCGCGTCAGGACGCCAGCGAGATGCTTGCGGTAGGCCTCGCTGGCCATGGCGTCGGATAGGGCTTCTTCGCGCGTGGCCTGCGCCGCAACGGCGGCGAACAGCGCCTCGCCCGGCGCCTCGCTGGCCAGCATACGCTCGGCCTCGGCAAGCCGGCGCGGGGCAAATCCGACGCCGCTCAGAACGATGCGGGCGTCGGACACCTTGCCCGCCCCGTCGAGCGCGATCGTGGCGCCGACGGCCACAACCGCGAAGTCGCCGTGACGCTGGGCAAACTCACGGAAGCTCCAACCATGCCCCGTCGCCGGCGGACGCAGCGTGGCGCCGACGATCAATTCGTCCGGCTCCAGCGCGGGGGTCATGTAAGCTTGCGGATAATCAGCAATGGCGACATCGCGAGCGCCACGGGCGCTCTCCACATGCACCGTCGCGTCGAGCAGCGTCACGACGGCCATCAACTCGGCGGCCGGGTCCATATGACCGAGGCTGCCGCCCAGCGTGCCCCGATTGCGGGTGTGAAGATGCCCCACGAAACGAAGAGCCTCGGCCACCACGGGGGCGCGCGTTCGCAACGCAGGACTCGCCAGAATGTCGCGTTGGCGGGTCATTGCGCCGATGCGGATTTCGTTGGGTCCGACGTCGACGCCAGCCAGTCCTTCAACACCGTTGATATCGATCAGATGGTCGACAAAGGCGTAACGCATGTTGAGCATGGCCACGAGAGACTGGCCGCCGGCGATGATCTTCGCACCCTCAAGGGCGGCGAGCATTTCAAGCGTCTCGGACCGACTCGATGCGCGATGAAATTGAAACGAGGACGCCTTCACGAACGCGCCCCGCCGGTCTTGTTCGACGAAAACCAAGATCGAACCAACGCAACCAGCGACTTCCACAAAAGCGTGAAAAGCGAGACCGCCGGGGCGGGAGAAGGCGAGGCGTCCAAGGGCCTTGACGCTTGGGACGGCGAAACAGCCGCCTCGACAGACCCTTCTTGCCGCGAACCGGCGCCGTCTGAGGCGCTCGTAGACTTCGTTGCAGACATCGCCGTGAGTTGGGCTGCAAAATTCTTGGCGAACTCGTCCATGAGGACTTGAGCGGTGCTCTGGATGAGCGCCGCGCCGCGCCCGTATTGCGCGATGGCGCCAGCTAGCTGCACGTCGGTGTCTACATCGACACGCGTGCCCTGTTGCTCAGGCGACAGCACGAAGGTGACAAGAGCTCGGGCAGAGCCGCGGGCGCGCGCCTCGTTTCCGGAAGCCTCGGCCACAACACGATGATTGGCCTCATCGCGCTCCTTGTAGATCAAGGAGCCCTTGAAGCTCAAAGCGACCGGGCCGAGCTTGAGGGCGACCGTTCCTACGTAGCTGCCGTCCGGTTTTTGCTCGAGCAACTGAGCGCCAGGCGCACACGGCGCCACGCGCGGGACGTCGTTCAGCGCAGTCCAAGCCTCGGATACCGGAAGCGGCACCCGAAAATGATTGGTGATCTTCAATCCGGACACCCTCCGGTTTTTTTTAAGCGTTTCCCTTTGCGTCATATCTCTCAAAGATCGGACCGTGTCAACGTCTGATTGTCATGTTGCCGTATTGTATGACAGTAAGACCATGACAATTCCTCGCGCGGAAATGGGCGACCCGTCTCGGCGCAATCGAACCGCCTCTGGGGATTGGGCGGTCGCGGAAATTTGGAAATTGGAAACAGGCGACTGCAGACCGGGCGCCAAAATCGCGCCTGCCGGCGGGCAAATTGCCGGTCTGCGATTTCCGGCGCCTGCAAACCCCACAGAATGCGGGCCTCAGCGGGCAATCCGGCAAAGTCTGCGAATTTGGAGAATGGTTGGCTGGGGGACCTGGATTCGAACCAAGATTAACGGAGTCAGAGTCCGCTGTTCTACCGTTGAACTATCCCCCAACGGACGCGGGCGTGCGGCGCGTCGGAACGGGGGTCGAGATAAAGGGGCGGACGGCGCGTGTCAACGGCGCGCGCAGGGCCGGCCACGAGCTATGCCGGGAGCGGATGACGGCTCCCTTTCAAACCGCGGTCTTGCTGATATTCTGTTGAAAATCGACCGGCCCGCGGCCGGTTCGCAGGAGTATGCTGTGTCGTCGCTTGGGGGAGGCCCGCGCCCGGAGGAGGCGCAGAGCCGTGCCCGGGATGGAGGGATCGCAGGCCGCGCCGGCGGGGCGCCGCTCTACGCCGCTCTCGATCTCGGCACCAACAATTGCCGCCTTCTGGTGGCCCGTCCGGCCGGCTATATGGCGCCGACCGGGGCCGAAAGCCTGCGCGTCGTCGACGCCTATTCGCGCATCGTGCGCCTCGGCGAAGGCCTGTCGCAGACCGGGCGGCTGGGAGAGGCCGCGATCCAGCGCACGCTGGAGGCGCTCGACATCTGCCGCGACAAGATGGACCGGCGCGGCGTCACCAAGGCGCGGCTGATCGCCACGGAAGCGTGCCGCGCCGCCGTCAATGGCGCAGAATTCGTTGAGCGCGTCTTCGAGCGCACCGGGCTGCGTCTCGAAATCATCGACCGCGAGACCGAAGCGCGGCTGGCTGCGCTCGGCTGCGGTTCGCTCGCCGATCCGCAGGCCCGGGGCGTCCTGCTGTTCGACATCGGCGGCGGCTCGACCGAGATCGTCTGGCTCGCGCCGGACGAGGCGCGCAAGCAGGGCGCGCGCAGCGTCACGATCTGGACCTCCATCGAGCTGGGCGTCGTCTCGCTCGCCGAGCGCTTCGGCGGCCATCACGTCGACGACAATACGTTCGAGGAAATGGTCGCGGCCTTCGACGAAAAGCTGCGGCCCTTCACCAAACAGGCGATGGAGCAGCGCGCCTGCGGGCGGTTCCATCTGCTCGGCACCTCCGGCACGGTTACGACGGTCGCCGGCATCCATCTCGACCTGCCGCGCTACGACCGTCGCCGCGTCGATGGCCTGTGGATGTCGGCCGACCAGGCCGACGACGCCATCGACCGCCTGCGCGCCATGGATTACCACCAGCGGGCGGCCAACGGCTGCATCGGCCACGAGCGCGCCGACCTCGTGCTCGCGGGCTGTGCGATCCTCGAGGCGATCCGCCGCGCCTTTCCGGCGCCGCGCATCCGCATCGCCGACCGCGGCCTGCGCGAGGGCATATTGCTGGAATTGATGCGCGCCGATCGCGCCGGGGAGACGCGGATTTGACGGCGGGCAGGCAGGGGCCGGGCGGCAAGGACGACAAGACGCGCGGCGGATCGCTGAAGACGCGCGTGAAGACGGCGCGCAAGCGCACGCTTTCCTCGACGCTCTGGCTCGAACGCCAGTTGAACGATCCCTATGTCGCCCGCGCGAAACGCGAGGGCTGGCGCTCGCGCGCCGCCTACAAGCTGATCGAGATCGACGAGCGTTTTCACCTCTTCAAGCCCGGGATGCGCGTGCTCGACCTTGGCGCGGCGCCCGGCGGCTGGTCGCAATTGGCGGCAAAGAAGGTGAAGTCCGAGGAAGGAGAGGGCAGGAACCGGGGCCGCGTGATCGGCATCGACCTGCTCGAGGTCGAGCATATTCCCGGCGTCGAATTCGCCGTCATGGATTTTCTCGACGAGGACGCTCCAGAGCGGTTGCGCGCCATGCTCGGCGGCCAGGCGGACGCGGTCATTTCCGATATGGCGGCCAACGCCACGGGCCATCGTCAGACCGATCACCTGCGCATCGTCGCGCTGGCGGAAATGGCCGCCGACTTCGCCTGCGAAATTCTCGCGCCCGGCGGCTTCTTTCTCGCCAAGGTGCTGCAGGGCGGCACGGAGAACGAGTTGCTGGCGCGGCTCAAGCGCGATTTCGCCGTCGTGCGCCACGTGAAACCCGAGGCGAGCCGCAAGGATTCGGCCGAGCTCTACGTGCTGGCGACGGGCTTTCGCGGCGAGGCGCGCTAGTCTCTCCCGCATGAAGCGACGCGGCGACGTCGCCCGCGATCGTGACCGAAATTCCGCTGCATGCGACGCCGAAAACGAGGCCCTGACCGCGCTCGGGCAGGAGCGGGCGCAGAGCGCCGTCAAATTTTCCCAGTGACGGAGGGGATGGCGCCCGTTTCCTGGGCGCCGCCCATCTTGTGCGCCGCCGGATGGCTGCACTAGGCTGCGAAGTGGCCGACGGATCGTTATAGGGCGCAAGGGGCGTTTGATGAAGAAATATATGATCCACATCATCCTTGGCGCCATGGCGCTGGGCATTATCGTTGGTTACGCGATCTACAACACGGCGGACGCCAAGACGGCGAAAGACATCGCCTCCTATTTCGAACTCATCTCCACCTTGTTCCTGCGTCTCATCAAAATGATCATCGCGCCGCTGGTGTTCTCGACGCTCGTCGTCGGCATCGCGCATATGGGCGACAATTCCTCGATCGGCCGCATCTTCATCAAGACCATGGGCTGGTTTCTCTCCGCCTCGCTCGTCTCGCTGCTGCTCGGCCTCGTGATGGTGCACATCCTGCAGCCCGGCGTGAACCTCAACATGCCGTTGCCGGACACGAGCGCTGCGACGGGCCTGAAGACATCGGCCATGTCGCTGCAGAATTTCGTCGAGCATCTCGTGCCGAAATCGATCGTCGAGGCGATGGCCGCGAACGAGATCCTGCAGATCGTCGTCTTCTCGGTCTTCTTCGGCATCGCAGTTTCCTCGATGGGCGAGAAGGGCAAGATCATCGCGCAGGGCATCGACGAGGCCGCCCACGCCATGCTGACGGTGACGGGTTATGTCATGAATTTCGCGCCGCTCGCGGTCTTCGCCGCGGTGGCCGCCACCGTCGCCAAGCAGGGCCTCGCGATCCTGCTCGTGTTCGCCAAGTTCATGGGCGGCTTCTACGTCTCGCTCTTCGTGCTCTGGGCGCTGCTGGTGCTGGCGGGCTTCCTCGTTCTCGGGCCGCGCATCTTCCGCCTGCTCGGCCTGGTGCGCGAGCCGATCCTGCTCGCCTTCTCGACCGCCTCGTCGGAAGCCGCCTATCCGAAGACGCTCGAGGGCCTCGAGAAATTCGGCGCGCCCAACCGCATCGCGAGCTTCGTGCTGCCCATGGGCTATTCGTTCAATCTCGACGGCTCGATGATGTATTGCACCTTCGCGACGCTTTTCATCGCGCAGGCCTACAACATCAACCTGCCGATCGGCACGCAGATCACCATGCTGCTGATCCTGATGCTGACGTCCAAGGGCATGGCCGGCGTTCCGCGCGCCTCGCTCGTCGTCATCGCCGCCACGCTCAATCAGTTCGGCATTCCAGAAGCCGGGCTGTTGCTCATCATGGGCATCGACCAGTTCCTCGACATGGGGAGGTCGGCGACCAACGTGATCGGCAATTCGATCGCGACCGCGGTCGTCTCGAAGTGGGAGGGCGCGCTCGGACCGGAGAAGCCCGGCGAGGCGGACGACGCCTTCATCGACGAGCCCGTTCCGGCGACGACCTGAGGGAGGCCGCCATGATGGCGCGTCGGCTGCCGACACTCGCAGCGGCCCTCTGCCTTCTTTCAGTCGCTCCGGCGGCTGCGCAGAAGACCGGCGTCGCTCTTCCACAGGCGGGCCTCACGGGCTCGCTTGCGCGCATTTCCAGCACGGGAACCGTCACGCTCGCCTATCGCGAGGCCTCCGTGCCCTTTTCCTTCCTCGATCGCGCCGGGCGCCCGATCGGCTATTCCATCGACATTTGCAACGCCATCGTCGAGGAGATCGGCCGCACGCTCGGCCGGGACGATCTCAAGGTCGGCTATGTGAAGGTGACATCCGACACGCGCCTGCAGACGATTGTCGATGGCAAGGCCGACCTCGAATGCGGCTCGACCACCGCCAATCTCGAGCGCGCCAAGATCGTGTCCTTCTCGCCGCTTATCTTCGTCGCGGGCACGAAAGTCATGGTTCCGAAGGGAACGCCGTGGAAGGATTTCCGCAGCCTGAAGGGCAAGACGGTCGCCGTGACCGCCGGCACGACCAACATCGCGGCGCTGAAGAAACTCGACGAGAAATTCGGGCTCGGCATCAAGCTGGTGGAGACGCCCGACCACGAACAGAGCTACCAACTGCTCGCCGGCGGCAAGGTCGACGCCTTCGCAACCGACGACATCCTGCTCGCCGGGCTGATCGCCCAGCACAAATCGCAGGACAGGTTCACCGTGGAGGGCGAGCTTCTGTCCTACGATCCCTATGGTATTGTCTATGCGCACGACGACCGGCCGATGAAACGGGTGATCGAACGCGCCTTCCGGACCATGGTCGTGACGAACGACTTCGACCCGACCTACGACAAATGGTTCGGCAAACGTCTGCCGAACGGCGCGCAATTCAACGTGCCAATGAGCCCCCAACTCGAGCAGTCACTGGAGACGTTCAGGACGGAGATCGAGCCGGATCAGAACTAGGCGCCCTCAGCCGAGCCAGCGCGCTTCCGCCGCAATGAAGCTGACGACGCAGGCCGCGCGCGCGCCGCCGCGCAGATAGACGAGCGTGACTTCGGCCTCGCCCGTCTTGCGGCGCTTGGCGTCGAGCCGGTCGATGGTCGCGCCTTCTTCCGCCGCGAGCGGGCGCAGCGCATCCTGCGGCTCGCAATGCACGCCGACGACGCTATCGAAGATCAGCGTGACGATCTGTTTCGGCTCCGCGTCCGTGGGCCGGAACCGCAGCGTCAGCCGCCGCGCCATCGCATTGTAGTCGATCAGCGCGATCGCGCTGTCGCGCAGTTCCACGCCGGCTATGAGGTCGTCGAGCGCGGGCCGGCTCATGAGAGGTCCATCGCGGCGTCGATCCTCAGCCTGTATTCGTTCAGGGCGTAGCGGTCGGTCATGCCCGCAATATAGTCCGCCACGATGCGCGCGCGCGCCGTATCGTCGCGCGCGCCGCGAAAGGCGCCGTCCCATTCGAGCGGCATGGCCTTGGGGTCCGACAGAAACAGCGGGAACAGGCCGTCGACGATGGCGGACGCCTTCTCGCGCACGCGCATGACTTCCGGGTGCCGATACATGGCGGTGAACAGGAAGGTCTTGATCGAACGGTCGGCCTCGACCATCGCTTCCGAAAATGCGACGACCTGCCGCCCCGCCGCGCGGATTTCCGCCGCGCTTTGCGCGCCGATCTGCGCGATGCGCCGCGCGCTCTCCGCCAGCGCATCCTCGATGAAAAGCGTGATGATGCGCCGCCCCAGTTCGTGGATGACGCGCGCGCGCTCGAGCGCGCCGTATGTCGCTTCGATTTCGCGCAGAAGGCCGTCTACAAAGGGGGAGGCGGCGCGAAGATCGCCGAGCTCGAACAGGCCGGCGCGCAACCCGTCGTCGATGTCGTGCGCGTCATAGGCGATGTCGTCGGCGAGCGCGGCGGCCTGCGCCTCGGCGCTGGCGTAGGAGGCGAGCTCGAGCGAGCCGATGGTCTGCGCGCATTCCGCGTCGAAATCGAGAATCGGCCGCGGCACGCCGCGCTTGGCGAATTTCGCCGTCGGCTGGCCGTCTGGCGTCAGCAGCGGGCCGTTGTGCTTTACAAGGCCCTCGAGCGTCTCCCACGTCAGGTTCAACCCGTCGAACCGCGCATAGCGGCGCTCCAGCCGCGTCACCAGCCGCAGCGCCTGGGCGTTGTGGTCGAACCCGCCGTGGTCGCGCATCAGCGCATCCAGCGCATCTTCGCCGACATGGCCGAAGGGCGTGTGGCCGAGGTCGTGCGCCAGCGCGAGCGCCTCGGCCAGATCGTCGTCGAGACCGAGCCCGCGTGAAAGCGCGCGGGCGATCTGCGCCACCTCGATCGTGTGGGTGAGCCGCGTGCGAAAATGGTCGCCGCCGAGCGGCACGAAGACCTGGGTCTTGTGCGCCAGCCGCCGGAAGGCTGTCGAATGGACGATTCTGTCGCGGTCGCGCTGGAATTCGCTGCGGGTGGGGGAGGCGGGCTCGGCCACGAGCCGGCCGCGGCTGCGCGCGGAGTCGCAGGCGTAAGGGGCGAGCACGGGCGTGGGCTGGGGCATGAGGGGCAGGGCGCTCCGGCCGGCCACGTTGAAAGCCCGGCTCTCGCGGCTTATCTTGTTGAAGCCTTTCGAGGCAAGCCGGACCTTGAACCCGAGCTGGATGGACCCGATGGAAACTGTGGCAGAGGACGTCATCCTCACCGAAAACGCTGCGCGTCGCGTGGCGAAAATCATGCAGAACGAAAAGCCGGGCTCGGCCCTGCGTATCTCCGTCAACGGCGGCGGCTGCTCCGGCTTCCAGTACGCCTTCGACATCGTGCAGGACCGCGCCGAGGACGACCTGACGCTGGAACGCGACGGCGCGACCGTGCTGATCGACCCCGTCAGCCTCGAATACATGAAGGGCTGCCGCATCGACTTCGTCGACAATCTGATCGGCCAGTCCTTCCAGATCGACAATCCCAACGCGACCGCCTCCTGCGGCTGCGGCACCAGTTTCTCGATGTGATCGACCGCCGCCTCTTTGTAAGCGGCGCAGCGGCGGCCGGCCTGCTGCCGGCGAGCCAGGCGATGGCGCACGATCCCGTGCTGTCGATCCGAGATCTCGAAAAGAGCGCGGGCGTGCGGCTCGGCGTCGCCATGCGCGACACCGGCGGCGGCTCCCGCTTCGACCATCGCGCAAACGAGCTTTTTCCGCTGGCGAGCACGTTCAAGCTGCTCGCTGCAGCGGCCGTCCTCGCCAAGGTCGATTCGGGCGACGAAGCGCTCGACCGGCGTGTGCCGGTTTCGGCGTCCGATCTCGTCGCCTATTCGCCCACCGTCGAGAAACGGGTCGGCGGCGATATCAGCATCGCCGAACTCTGCGAAGCCGCGATCACGCTCAGCGACAACGCCGCCGGCAATCTGCTGCTGTCGCGGATCGGCGGGCCGGAAGGGCTCACACGCTACATGCGTTCGATCGGCGACGAGACGACGCGTCTCGACCGGATAGAGCCGGGCCTCAACGAGGCCAAGCCTGGCGATCCGCGCGACACGACCTCGCCCGCCGCCATGGCAGCAGATATGGCGAAGCTGCTGGT
The DNA here is from genome assembly GCA_047605445.1 of Rhodoblastus sp. Taxonomy (GTDB): domain Bacteria; phylum Pseudomonadota; class Alphaproteobacteria; order Rhizobiales; family Beijerinckiaceae; genus JAJXWB01. The sequence goes on along the minus strand of JASGFP010000002.1, from coordinate 11,189 downwards.
TGGCGAGGCGCTCAAGCCGTCCTCGCGCGAACAACTGACCAAATGGCTGATCGCCAACAAGACCGGCGACAGGCGCATTCGCGCCGGCGCGCCGAAAGGCTGGCGCGTGGGCGACAAGACGGGCACGGGCGAACGCGGCACGACCAACGATGTCGCGATCCTCTGGCCGCCGGGCCGCAAGCCGATTCTGCTCGCGATCTATCTCACGCAGAGCAACCGCAGCATGGCCGAACGCGAGGAGATTATCGCCGAGGTCACGCGCAACCTGACCTCGCACGCGCATTAACCCAGAAGCCGCAAGCCTCGCCTTGGCCGCAATGCCGACATTGCGGCGCCATGGCCCGCAGCGAGCCTGACCCTGCCGCGTCGTGCGGCGATCGGGGAAATCACACGCGCCGCATCCTTCTCGGGCTCGTTCCACTCGCCGTTCTGGCTGCGGCGGGCTGCACCAGCGACCGTTTCGCCGAGCGGGGCTACGCGCCGGCCGCCGAAGACTATTATCCGCCGCCGCCGCGTCGCCGCGCGGACGCGAAAACCACTCTGGAGAGCGGCCAGATGTACGACCGGCTAGATCGCCGCTAGCACGCGCACCGCGAAGATCGCCCACATCACGCCCAGCACGAGAACGCCGAGCGCGAACATGTTGAAGCGCGTCAGCACATTGTTCGAGGTGATGTGCACGAACGCGTGCGCATAGCGCGAAGCGACGAAGAGCCAGGACATGACGACGAACAGAAAGTCGTCCTTCTTTGTGAGCATGGCGAAGGCGACGAGGGCGTAGAACATCAGCGGCAGTTGCAGATTGTTCGCATAGGCGTTGCTGACCTGCGCGACCTTGGTCGGCCATGCATTCTGGCCGAGCGCGATATCACGGAGCTTTGTCTCGCCACGCCTGATGCAGCCGACCCGCATCAGCGCCATGCGCGCGAGCAGGACGAACAGCAGCGCGACGAGCGCGAAGACGGGAAGAAGAACTGCCTGGACGGACATGGCGCCTCGCTGTGCGATTTCGCGCCCATGATAGGCAGGCCGCGCGCGAAGGCTAGCCGCCGCCGATTCGCCGCGCCGGATTGCCCGCGAAAGTCGCGCCGGCGGGCACGTCGCGTGTGACGACCGAGCCCGCGCCGATGATGGCGTCGTCGCCGATCGTCACGCCGGGCGTGAGAATCGCCCCGCCGCCGATCCAGACATTGGCCCCGACCCTGACCGGCTGCCCGAACTCCAGTCCCGCGCGGCGCTGTTCGGGATCGCGTGGGTGATCGGCGCCGTAGATCTGCACGCCCGGCCCGATCTGCGCGCCAGCGCCGATGTCGATCAGGATGCTGTCGAGAAAGACGCAGTTGAAATTGAGGAAGACGCCGTCGCCGAGACGGATGTTGTAGCCATAGTCGCAATGAAACGGCGGCCGCACGACCACGCGCGCGCCGACATGGCCGAGACCCTCGCGCAAAAGGGCGTGGCGCTCCTTGTCCGTCAGGACGCCGGCGGCGTTATAGCGGTCCATCCATGCGCGGATCGCGGCATGATCGCGCACGAGTTCCGGATCGTCGGCGCGATACAATTCGCCCGCGAGCATCTTTTCCTTTTCGCTGCGCATCTCGTCTGCACGCCTTCCGCTTGTCTCCGCCGGCTCCGCCCGGAATAATGGCGCGAAGCCTGAGGGAGACAAGCATGAGCCCGCGCGACCGTCTCGACGAGATGCATTCCGAAATGACCGATTGGCGGCGCGACTTTCACGCCCATCCCGAAATCGGCTTCGAGGAAATGCGCACAAGCGAGATCGTCGCGCAGAAGCTCGGCGAATGGGGGATCGAGGTCCATCGCGGCCTCGGCGGCACCGGCGTCGTCGGCGTCATCCGGGGGCAGGGCCAGTCGAGCGGCGGCAATCGCGCCATTGGCCTGCGCGCGGACATGGACGCGCTGCCGATGGAGGAGGGCAACAGCTTCGCCCATCGTTCGCAGAACCCCGGGCGCATGCACGCCTGCGGCCACGACGGCCACACGACCATGCTGCTCGGCGCCGCAAAATATCTGGCGGAGACGCGCAAGTTTGCGGGCACGGTGCATCTGATCTTCCAGCCGGCCGAAGAGGGCCTCGCCGGCGCCAAGGCCATGCTGGACGACGGCCTGTTCGAGCGTTTTCCCTGCGACGCCGTCTACGGCATCCACAACAGCCCGGATATGCCGCTAGGCACGGTGAAGGCGCTGAGCGGAACGGCCATGGCCGCGATCGACTATTTCAGCGTCGTGCTGCGCGGAAAATCCGCGCATGGCGCGCATCCGCAGCAGGGCATCGACACGGTTTCCATCGCCGCGCAGGTGGTGAGCGTGCTCAACGCGCTGCCGTCCCGCCATGTCGATGCGCTGGAATCGGCGATCATCAGCATCGGCCAGATTCATGGCGGCACGTCCGACATCGTCATCCCGGAGACTGTCGAGCTGCGCGGCTCCGTCCGCACCCTGAAGCCGCATGTGCGCGATCTCGTCGAGGGCCTGTTCAAGCGCGCGGTCGAACATTCCGCGGCGGCGCAGGGCGGCACGGCGGAAATCTCCTACCGCCGCGCCTATCCCGCGACCGTCAATGCGGTCCACGAGACCGACCGCGCCTCGCTCTGTGCGGGCAATACGCGGGGCGTCACGAATGTCATTCGCGACGGCAAGCCGCTGCTGGCGGGCGAGGATTTCGCCTTCATGCTGGAGCGCACGCCCGGCGCCTATCTCTTCTTCGGCCAGAACGACGGCGCGAAGGGCGGCGTGCCCGTGCACAATCCCGGCTATGATTTCAACGACGACCTCCTGCCGATCGGCGCGAGCTATCTCGCAGGCCTCGTCGAGCAAGAACTGGGTTGAAGAACAGATGCAGCGTTCAGACTTCCGCTTCTTCTTCCCCTTCCGCGTGCGCTATTCCGAGGTTGACGGCCAGAGCGTCGTCTTCAACGCGCATTACCTCACCTACTACGACACGGCGATCACCGAATTTTTCCGCTGGCTCGGCTACGATTACGTCGCGGATGTGAAAGCGACGGGCGTGGATTTTCATACCGTCAAATCGCTCGTGAACTACAAGGCGCCGATCCGCTTCGACGAGGAGATCGAGGTCGGCGTGCGCGTAGGCGCAATCGGCAATTCGAGCCTGCGCTTCGATCTCGCGATCTTCGAGAAGAGTGAAGACAAGCCGCGCGCAACTGGCGAGATCGTGTGGGTCTACACGGATCAGCGCACGCACGAGACGGTGCGTGTAAGCGATTCGATTCGGGAGATGCTTACAGCCGCGACTCCGGCGTAACGACGTCGTGACCGTCGTTGCGAGCGAAGCGAAGCAATCCATCCTCCGGCCTTGTGTCCAGATTCACGGATGGATCGCCACGTCGCTTCGCCCCTCGCGATGACGGGAGCGCGAATCCGATTCAGACGAGAGGCTCCAGGCCTCACATCCCGCCTGTCGGATAGTTCGGGCTCTCGCGCGTGATCGCCACGTCGTGCACATGGCTCTCGCGCAGGCCCGCGCCGGTGATGCGCACGAAGCTCGCGCGCTTCTGGAATTCCTCGATAGAGGGCGCGCCGACATAGCCCATCGCCGCGCGAAGGCCGCCGGCGAGCTGGTGCAGGATCGGGCCGACGGGACCGCGATAGGGCACCTGACCCTCGATGCCCTCGGGCACGAGCTTCATCTGGTCCTTGATATCCTGCTGGAAGTAGCGGTCGGCGGAACCCCGCGCCATCGCGCCGACCGAGCCCATGCCGCGATAGGCCTTGAACGAGCGGCCCTGGTAGAGGAAGACCTCGCCGGGGCTCTCGTCGGTGCCAGCCAGCAGCGAGCCGATCATCACGCAATTGGCGCCGGCTGCGATCGCCTTGGCGAGATCGCCGGAATATTTGATGCCGCCGTCGGCGATGACGGGCACGTCGGCTTTGCGGGCCACTTCCGCCGCGTCCATGATCGCGGTGAGCTGCGGCACGCCGACGCCCGCCACGATGCGGGTCGTGCAGATCGAGCCCGGCCCGATGCCGATCTTGATGGCGTCGGCGCCGGCGTCGATCAGCGCTTTGGCGCCCTCGCCGGTGGCCACGTTGCCGGCCAGCACCGAAATCTTGTTGGAGATGCGCTTGATGCGCGCGACCTGGTCGAGCACGCTCTGCGAATGGCCGTGCGCGGTGTCGACCACCACGCAGTCGACGCCGGCGTCGATCAGCATCAGCGCGCGCTCGTAGCCCTTGTCGCCGACGGTGGAGGCGGCGGCCACGCGCAGGCGTCCATCGGCGTCCTTGCAGGCGTTGGGATGCAGCGTGGCCTTCTCGATGTCCTTCACCGTGATCAGGCCGACGCATTTGTAGTCTTCATCGACGACCAGCAGCTTCTCGATGCGGTTCTGGTGCAGCAGGCGGCGCGCTTCGTCCTTGCCGACGCCTTCCTTCACGGTGATGAGCTTGCGCGTCATCAGTTCGGACACGGGCTGCGCGTCGTTGTCGGCGAAGCGCACGTCGCGGTTGGTAAGGATGCCGCAGAGCTTGCCGGGCTTGTCGCCGGGTCCACGCTCCACCACCGGAATGCCGGAGATCGAAAAGCGCGCCATGATGGCGAGCGCATCGGCCAGCGTCTGGTCGGGATAGATGGTGATCGGATTGACCACCATGCCGCTTTCGTAGCGCTTCACCTTGCGCACTTCCTCGGCCTGTTCGTCGGGCTCGAGATTGCGGTGGATGACGCCGATGCCGCCCGCCTGCGCCATGGCGATGGCGAGGCGCGCCTCCGTCACCGTGTCCATCGCGGAAGAAATGATCGGCAGGTTGAGCGCGATCTCGCGCGTCAGCCGCGAGCGGATGTCGACGCCGCTCGGCATGATCTCGGAATGGCCGGGGCGCAGCAGCACGTCGTCGAAGGTGAGGGCTTCGAGGAGCAGGGGACGATCGATGACGGGCATGGCCAACTCCGGAAAAGACGAAAAGCGGCGGAATCGGTCCCGCCGCCCAAGAATTGGCGGGTGCTCATAGCATGAGTGTGTAGCAACGCAAACCGCGACCTGCGCAGCGCAGCCCTGCCGTGTGGATAAGCGGCGGCGTCTCGAACGCGATCTGGCCCGCCCTAAAATAGCCGCACAAGAGTAAAACGAGCGGGCGGAAACTGACTTGCTGGCAGTAGTTGCGACGACGGGCGCCGCAATCGAGCGGACGGGAGCCCCTGCGTGAGCGGCGATACGACCGAAAAATCGTGGTCCATGATAACGCCGTTGGTCGTGGCGACCGCGCTGTTCATGGAAAATCTCGATTCGACCGTCATCTCGACGTCGCTGCCGGCGATAGCGGCGGATCTCAACGAGGATCCGGTCGCCCTCAAACTGGCGCTGACCGCCTATCTGCTCTCGCTCGCCATCTTCATCCCGGCGTCGGGCTGGACGGCGGATCGGTTCGGCGCGCGAAAAGTCTTCAGGGCGGCAATCCTCGTCTTCGCGGCGGGCTCGATCCTGTGCGGCCTGTCGTCCACGCTTCCGCAATTCGTCGGCGCCCGCATGATCCAGGGGCTCGGCGGCGCGATGATGACGCCGGTCGGCCGGCTCGTGCTGATGCGCTCGGTGCCGCGCGCCGACATCGTGCGCGCGCTCGCCTGGCTGACGGTGCCAGCTCTGATCGGGCCGGTCATCGGCCCCCCGCTCGGCGGTTTCATCACCACCTATTTCCACTGGCGCTGGATTTTCTGGATCAACATCCCGATCAGCATTCTCGGCGTCGTGCTGGCGACGATCTACATTCCCGCCGTGCGCGAAGAGGATACGCCGCCGCTCGATCTGGCCGGCTTCCTACTGATCGGCGTCGCGCTGTCCTGCCTGATCTTCGGCTTCTCGGCGCTCGGGCGCGGCGTGGTCGCGGGGCCGGTCGATGCGGCGCTGATCGGCGTCGGCTTCCTGAGCCTCGCCCTCTATGTGCGGCACGCGCTGACGACGCCGCACCCGATCCTCGACCTGCGGCTGCTCGCGCTGCCGACGTTTCGCGCCAGCGTCGGCGGCGGCTTCCTGTTCCGCGTCGGCCTCGGCGCGACGCCGTTTCTTCTGCCGCTGCTGTTCCAGATGGGCTTCGGTCTCACGCCCTTCCAGTCGGGCGCGCTCACCTTCGTGTCGACGGTCGGCGCCATGGCGATGAAGCCGACCGCTGGACCGATTCTCAAGCGGTTGGGCTTCCGCACCGTGCTCGTCGCCAATGCGCTCATCTCGACCGCCTTCTTCCTTGCCAACACGCTGTTTACCGCGCAGACGCCGCACATGATCATCATCGCGGTGCTGCTGACTGGCGGCTTCTTCCGCTCGCTGCAATTCACCGCCATCAACGCGGTCGCTTATGCCGAGGTCGACGACCGTCGCATGAGCCATGCGACGAGCCTCGCCGCGGTCGGCCAGCAATTGTCGCTGTCGGTCGGGGTCACGCTCGGCGCCGGCGTGCTGGAGCTGACACGCTCGGGCCACGGAGCAGGCTCGCCGCTTCAGGTCGGCGATTTCACGCCGGCGTTTCTGATCGTCGGCCTCGTTTCCGCAGCTTCGATTCTATTCTTCTCGCGCCTCACGCCGGATGCGGGAGCGGAAATCTCCGGCCGCCGCTAAGGCCATGTGTCCTGCGGTTTTCGAAGCAAGATCCCTCCCTTTGTCTTACGCGATCGGCCTTGCCGCCGCCGGCCATTCATGGCTTGCTTTCGTCAAAGGCGCGACGCGGGGAGAAACATGATCGAGGCGGGAGCGGAAGTCGCTGGCGAACCCGGCCGGGTGGGCGGCGCGCGCCTCGAGATTCGCGCGCTCGGCCGCGACGACCTGATCGACTGCCTGCTGCACGGCTGGCGCGATTTCGCCGCGGCGCCGCTCTACGGACTATTCTTCGGCGGCATCTATGCGCTCGGCGGCATGGCGCTGCTCACCCTGTTTCTTGCACTGCGTCTGCCGTGGATCGGCTATCCGCTCACCATGGGCTTTGCGCTGATCGTGCCCTTCGTGGCGGCGGGCACATACGAAGTCTCGCGCGCGCTCGAACGCGGCGAGACATTGAGCTGGGGCAGGGTGCTCGGCGCCGTCTGGTCGCGTTCGGGCAAGGATCTCGGCTGGATGGCGCTGGTCACCGTGTTCGCGCTCATCGTCTGGGTCGATTTCGCGGTCTTCACCTTCCTCATGTTCTACGGCCTGCACATTCCGACCGTGCATGAACTCGTCGTCGCGGTTCTCTCGACGGGCAAGGGTGTGCTGTTCGCGCTCGTCGGCAATCTGCTCGGCGCGATCATCGCCATGTTTGTCTTCTCGATCACCGCGGTTTCGTTTCCGCTGCTCGTCGACCGCGATGTCGATTTCGTCACGGCCATGCTCACCAGCGTGCGCTGCGTGTTGAAGAACCCTGCGCAGATGATCGCATGGGCGTTGCTGATCGCGCTCTTCCTCGGCGCGTCCATCCTGTCCGGCTTCATCGGCCTGTTCATCACGTTGCCGGTTCTCGGCCATGCGAGCTGGCGCCTCTACCGCAAGCTTGTCGTCTGACGGCGGGCGCGCGACGTCGATCGGCCCGGGCCGGCTTGATATATTCGCACAATCATATATGTCGGGGCGAACGGACCAGCCGACGAGGGGGAAGCAATGTCCGAATTCGCCGATCGACTCGATCTGACCGTCAAGCCGGACGTGGCCGCCTTTTTCGACGGGCGAACCAACACGATCAGTTATGTCGTGCGCGATCCCGGCTCGAAAGCCTGCGCGATCGTCGATTCCGTCATGGATTTCGAATATGCCTCCGGCCGCATCTTCTACGAATCCGCCGACCGGATGATCGCCTTCGTCGAGACGGAAGGGCTCGAACTGCAATGGCTGATCGAGACCCATGTCCACGCTGATCATCTTTCCGCTGCGCCCTACATTCAGCGCAAACTCGGCGGTCGGATCGGCATCGGCGCGCAGATCGTCGTCGTGCAGGACACGTTCGGCAAGATCTTCAACGAAGGCACAGAGTTTCAGCGCGACGGCAGCCAGTTCGACCGTCTGTTTGCCGACGGCGACGAATACATGATCGGCGGCATGAAGGCTTTCGTCATTCATACGCCGGGCCACACGCCGGCGTGCATGACCCATGTGATGGGCGACGCCGCCTTTGTTGGCGATACGCTGTTCATGCCGGACGGCGGTTCGGCGCGCTGCGATTTTCCCGGCGGCGACGCGCGCACGCTCTATCGCTCAATCCGCCGCGTTTTGACGCTGCCCGGCGAGATGCGGCTCTTCATGTGCCACGACTATGGCCCCAACAATCGCGAAATCCGCTGGGAGACGACGGTCGCCGACGAGCGGGCGCACAATATCCACATCCGCGACGGCGTCTGCGAGGACGAATTCGTGGCGGTGCGCGAAGCGCGCGACGCGACGCTCGAGGTTCCGAAACTGATCCTGCCGTCGCTGCAGATCAACATGCGCGCCGGCGAGTTGCCGGCGCCGGACGAGAGCGGCAAGCGCTTTCTCAAGCTGCCGATCAACGGATTTTAGGCCAGAACCCGTTTTTGACCTCCCCGCGCCAATCCTCTAATCCGGCGCCCCATGAACATTTTTGCCGATTTTCACGCGCGGGTCGCCGCGATCCTTCAGGGTTTCGCCAAGGCTGGGCGCCTGCCTGACGATCTCGACCTCGCCCGTTTCGTGGTCGAGCCGCCCCGCGAGGCCGCGCTCGGCGATCTCGCGATCAACGCCGCCATGGTTTTCGCCAGGGAAGCCAAGGCCGGCTTCGGCAATCCGCGTCAGCTCGCCACCGAGATCGCCTTCGCGCTGGCCGAAGACCCCGATGTTTCGCAAGCCGAGGTCGCCGGGCCCGGCTTCATCAACATTCGCCTGCAGCCCCATGTCTTCGCCGGCGTGCTGCGCGCCGCGCTGACGCAAGGGCGCGACTATGGCCGCGCGCCGCAGGGCAGGGTGGGCGCCACGCAGAAGATCAACGTCGAATATGTCTCGGCGAATCCGACCGGCCCGATGCATGTCGGCCACGGCCGCGGCGCGGTGTTCGGCGACGCGCTGGCGAGCCTGCTGGAATTCGCCGGCCACAGCGTCACGCGCGAATATTACATCAATGACGCAGGCAGCCAGGTCGATGTGCTCGCGCGCTCCGCCTTCCTGCGCTACCGCGAGGCCTTGGGCGACGATGTCGGCGAAATCCCGGAAGGGCTTTATCCCGGCGACTATCTGATCTCCGTCGGCAAGGGGCTCGCGGAGAAATACGGCGCCAGCCTGCGCAATGCGCCGGAGAGCGAATGGCTCGAGCCGGTGCGCGTCTTCGCCATAGATGCGATGATGGACATGATCCGCGCCGATCTCGCCGCGCTCAACATCACGCATGAGGTCTTCTTCTCGGAGCGTTCGCTGACGCGGGGCGCGGGCGGCGACAAGGTGAAGGCGGCGATCGACTATCTGCGCGAAAAGGGCCTCGTCTATGTCGGCCGACTCGCCCCGCCCAAGGGCAAGCTGCCCGACGATTGGGAAGATCGCGACCAGACCCTGTTCCGCTCGACGCAATTCGGCGACGACGTCGACCGCCCGCTGCTGAAGTCCGATGGCGGCTACACCTATTTCGCCAGCGACATCGCCTATCACAAGGTCAAGATCGACGGCGGCTACGACACGCTGATCGACGTCTGGGGCGCCGACCACGGCGGCTACGTCAAGCGCATGGACGCCGCTGTGAAGGCGCTGTCCGGCGGCAAAGTCGCGCTCGACGTGAAGCTCTGCCAGCTCGTCAAGCTGATGCGGTCAGGCGAGCCGGTGAAAATGTCGAAACGCTCCGGCGATTTCGTCACCCTGCGCGAAGTCGTCGACGAGGTCGGCGTCGACGCCGTGCGCTTCATGATGCTCTACCGCAAGAACGACGCGCCGCTGGAGTTCGATCTCGCCAAGGTCATCGAGCAGTCGAAGGACAATGCGGTCTTCTACGTGCAATACGCGCACGCCCGCGTGAAATCGGTGATGCGGCAGGCGCTCGCCGCCTTCCCCGGTCTCGACTTGTCGCCGGCGGCGCTTTCCGCGGCGGATCTTGGCCTGCTCGCCGACGAGGGAGAGCTTGGACTGGTCAAAATGCTGGCGCAATTCCCTCGCGTTATCGAGGCGGCGGCGGCCGCCCACGAGCCCCACAGGCTGGCTTTCTATCTGCACGACCTCGCCAGCCTGCTGCATGCGCAGTGGAACAGGGGGAAAGATTCCCCGGAATTACGCTTTGTTAATGAAAACCGGAGAGATTTGACCTGCGCCAGACTTGCGTTGATCTTTTCTTTATCAACCGTTCTGGCCGCGGGACTGGGGGTCCTGGGAGTGAGCGCTCCGGACGAGATGCGTTAGGCGCATCGACCGCGTCGCCCGCCGTCCCGGACCTTTTTCAATGCTTTCCGCCGCCCGGACAGGCGCGCGAAACGCAGTCGAGGTGGTGATATGAGCGCAGCCCCCGAACGTCGCGAGCCGATCGACATCGAAGAATTTGAGCGCCGGCTGCGGAGCCCCGAGCCTGTCCGCCGCGTCGACGATCCGTTGGCGGAACTCGCCCGGCTGCTCAGCCAGCAACAGGCTCAGGACCCGGTCGCGGCTCTATTTGCCGAGAACCGCGGCGCGATTCCGCCGGTCCCCGCGCAGGCGGCGCCCCCGGTCGCATCGCCTGTCGCGCTCGCCGGCGAGGAATCCTTCGACCGGTTTTCCGACTTCCCGGACCTGCGTCCGATGCTTCGCCCGCAATCGGCGCCCCCCGTCGACCTGCCAGGATTTTCCGCCGCTCCGGCGCTCGTCCAGGCCGAGCCCGAGCCGATGGCGCCGTCGGCGCAATACGAGGATTGGGCCGAAGCGCCGGAACTCGCCCCCGACGCTGTCGCGTTCGAAGCGCCGCGTCAGCGCTCGCGCAAGCCGCTCTATGTCGCCGCCGCCGTCATCGGCGCCGGATTTCTCGCGATCGGTTCGACGCTCGCCTGGCGCGGCGGCGCGCATCAGGCCGGCGGCGTCGCGACCATCGCGGCGTCCACGAGCCCGACCAAAATCCAGCCGAAGGAGGAAGGCGGCGACAAGGCGCCTCGCGAATCGACCATGCTGGACCGCACCCAGGCGCCGCCGGTGAAGAAGGTCGTGACGCGCGACGAGCAGCCGATGGACGTCGCCGCCGCGGCCAAGGCGCCGCGCATCATTCCGATCGCCGAAGAACTGGGCGGCGCAGCCTCG
>JASGFP010000001.1:0-125500 GCA_047605445.1 Rhodoblastus sp. | reverse complement strand
GCCCCGTCCCGGGGATCGCGCGCGTCAACGGCCATTGCTACGGCGCAGGCATGGAGCTGGCGGCGGCCTGCGACATGCGGGTTTCTTCCACGAGCGCTCGTTACGGCATGCCGGAAGTAAAGCTCGGCATTCCTTCCGTGGTCGAGGCCGCCGTACTGCCGCAACTCGTTGGATGGGGCCGCACGCGCGAACTGCTTCTGCTGGGCGAGACCTATTCGGCGGCGGAATGCGCGGACTGGGGATTTCTCGAACGCGTGGTTCCAGACGAGGCGCTGGACGCAGAGACCGACAAAATTCTGGATTCGATCGTCGCCTGCGGACCGAACGCGATCCGCTTGCAGAAGGAGCTGATCACACGCTGGGAGACGCAGCCGCTGCCTCAGGCGATCGCCACCGGCGTGGACACGTTCGCGCGCGCCTACGAGAGCGACGAACCGGGCAGGATGATGGATCATTTTCTGAAAGCGCAGGCGGCGCGGAAGAGCAAGACCGCGCGATGAACGAAGCGACGTACGAAACACATACGCATACGCATCGAGCGACGCCGATGCGCGGGCGCGATCGGCGCGAGAGCCATCGCGCGGCGAGCCCGCTCGAACTGCTGTTCGATCTCACCTTCGTCATCGGCTTCGGCAACGCCGCCTCCCAGCTCGCGCATCAACTCACCGAGGGCCATTTCGCATCGGGCCTGTTCGGCTTCACGATCGCGATCATGGCGGTGTGCTGGGCGTGGATCAATTATTCCTGGTTCTCGTCGGCCTATGACACCGACGACTGGATTTTCAGGCTCGCCACCATGGTTCAGATGGTCGGCGTCGTCATCCTGTCGCTCGGCATCCCGAAATTGTTCGAGTCGCTCGCGCATGGCGGCAGCGTTTCCAATGGCGTCATGACGCTCGGCTATGTCGTGATGCGCCTCGCCATGGTGTTCCTGTGGCTGCGCGCGGCGAAGCAGGACAAGGCGCATCGACGCGCCTGTCTGACCTATGCGGCGACGATCTTCGTCGCGCAGATCGGCTGGATCGCGCTGGCGCTGGCCAGCCCGGGGCTGGGCCAACACGTCGGCTTCGCGCTGCTGCTCACGCTCGTGGAAATGAGCGGGCCGGTGCTTGCGGAGCGCATCGATGACGGCACGCCGTGGCATGCGCATCACATGGCGGAGCGCTACGGGCTTCTCGCCATCATCGCGCTCGGCGAAGGCGTTGTCGGCACGGTGGCGTCGGTGTCGGCGATCGTGGACGCGAATGGCTGGAGCGCGGATGCGATGCTGATCTGCGCCGCCGGCGTGGGGCTCACCTTCGGCATGTGGTGGACCTATTTCCTCGTTGCCTATGCGGACGTGCTGGACGTGCATCGCCGCCGCGCCTTCGTTTGGGGCTACGGTCATATCATCGTCTTCGCCGCAATCGCCGCGACGGGCGCGGGGCTGCATGTCGCCGCCTATGTGATTCAGGGAAAGGCGCATATCGGCGCTATGGCGGCAGTCCTTTCGGTCGCCATTCCCGTCGGGATCTATTTGCTGATGATCTACGCGCTCTACAGCTACATGCTGCGCGCGCGCGACGCCGTGCATATAGCGCTTATCGCGATCACCGTCGCCATCCTCGGCGCGGCGGTTGCCATGGCCGGCGCCGGCTACAGCATGACGCATTGCGTTCTGGCGCTGACGCTCGCGCCGATCGTGACGGTGATCGGCTACGAAACCTTCGGGCACCGGCACGCCGCCGCAGCCCTTGCGCGGGAGACGGCGGGTTGATCGTCACACGTCGAGATTCGCCACGCTCAGCGCATTGTCCTGGATGAATTCGCGGCGGGGCTCCACCACGTCGCCCATCAGCTTGACGAAAATGTCGTCGGCCTCGTCGCCTTCGCGCACCTTCACCTGCAACAGCGAGCGCGCGTCGCGGTCGAGCGTTGTTTCCCACAATTGCTCGGCGTTCATCTCGCCGAGGCCCTTGTAGCGCTGGATCGCGAGACCCTTGCGTCCCTGCGCGCTCATCGCGTCGTAGAGCGCCATCGGGCCGTCGAGAAGATTCTCGTCGGCGCGGCGGATCAGCTTTGCTGGCGCGGCGAAGATTTCGCGCAACGGCGCGGACTTCTCATCCAGCTTGCGCGCCTCGCTGGAGGACAGGAGCGCGGCGTCGAGCGTCACGGCCTGCGCGACGCCGCGCAGCGTACGCCGGAAGACATAGCCGCCGGCCTCGACCGAACCCATCCAGCCGCGCTCGGTCTCGTCCGCATTGCGGTCGAGGCGTTCGGCGACGTCCTGCGCGAGCGCGGCGGCCGCCGCCTCATCCTGCGGCACGGGCTTCAGCGCGCCGGCGACGGCGGCCTGTTCCACCACCTTGCGGTCGTAGCGCGAATGCAGGCCGAGCAGAATCTGCCGGAAGGCGCGCGCGTCCTCCAGCGCGGCGCGCAGATCGGCGCCCGCGCGCTCCTCGCCGGCGGCGAGCCGCAGCACGGCGCCATCGAGCAGGCTGTCGATCAGATAATCCTCGAGCGCGCGCTCGTCCTTCAGATATTGCGACGACTTGCCCTTCGCCACCTTGTAGAGCGGCGCCTGGGCTATGTAGAGGTGGCCGCGCTCGATGATCTCCGGCATCTGCCGGTAGAAGAACGTCAGGATCAGCGTGCGGATATGCGCGCCGTCGACGTCCGCGTCGGTCATGATGATGATCTTGTGATAGCGCAGCTTGTCGGGATTGAACTCGTCGCGGCCTATGCCCGTGCCGAGCGCCGTGATGAGCGTGCCGATCTGCTCGGACCCGAGCATCTTGTCGAAGCGCGCGCGCTCGACGTTGAGAATTTTTCCACGCAATGGCAGCACGGCCTGAAACTCGCGGTTGCGGCCCTGCTTCGCCGTGCCGCCCGCCGAATCGCCCTCGACGATGAAGATTTCAGCCTTCGCCGGATCGCGTTCCTGACAATCGGCGAGCTTGCCGGGGAGGTTCGCGACATCGAGCGCGCCCTTGCGCCGCGTCAGCTCGCGCGCCTTTCGCGCGGCTTCGCGCGCGGCGGCGGCTTCCACCACCTTGCCGACCAGCGTCTTGGCTTCCTGCGGATGCTCTTCGAGCCATTGCCCGAGCGTTTCGTTGACGATGCCTTCGACGACGGGGCGCACCTCGGAAGAAACGAGCTTGTCTTTCGTCTGCGACGAAAATTTCGGATCGGGGACTTTGACCGAGACGACGCAGGTCAGGCCTTCGCGGCAATCGTCGCCGGTCAGGTCCACCTTCTCGCGCTTCATCAGGCCGGAGGAATCGGCATAGCCCGTCACCTGCCGCGTCAGCGCGGCGCGGAATCCGGCGAGATGCGTGCCGCCGTCGCGCTGCGGGATGTTGTTGGTGAAGACCAGAACGTGTTCGTGGTAGCTGTCATTCCACCACAGCGCGCATTCGAGCGTGATGCCGTCGCGCTCCCCCTTCATGATGATCGGCGTATCGATCAGCGGCTGCTTGGCGCGGTCGAGATAGCGCACGAAGGCTTCAAGTCCGCCTTCATAGTGCAGTTCCTCGCGCTTCACTTCCGCATGACGCGCGTCGGTGAGCACGATGCGCACGCCGGAATTGAGGAAGGCCAGTTCGCGCAGACGATGTTCGATCGTCGCATAGTCGAACTCGATCATCGTGAAGGTTTCGGGACTCGGCAGGAAGGTCACCTGCGTACCGCGCTTGGGCGCGCCGTCGACCTCGGGCGCCACGCCTGTTTCCACCAGCGGCGCCACCGCGTCGCCATGCGCGAATTCGATGAAATGGCCCTTGCCGTCGCGCCAGATTTCGAGCTTCAGCGACGTGGACAAGGCATTGACGACGGAGACGCCGACGCCGTGCAGTCCGCCCGACACCTTGTAGGAATTCTGGTCGAATTTTCCGCCCGCGTGCAGCTGGGTCATGATGACCTCGGCCGCCGACACCCCTTCCTCGGGATGAATGTCGGTCGGGATGCCGCGACCGTTGTCCGAGACCGTGCAGGAGCCGTCGGCGTTGAGCGTGACGGTCACGAGCGAGGCCCAGCCCGCCAGCGCCTCGTCGATGGCGTTGTCGACAACCTCGTAGATCATGTGATGCAGGCCGGAGCCGTCGTCGGTGTCGCCGATGTACATGCCCGGACGCTTGCGCACGGCGTCGAGACCGCGCAGCACCTTGATCGACTCGGCCCCGTATTCGTTGCCGTTCGACCGGCCGTTTTCGAGTTCGTTTTCGCTCATTTTTTCGCTTGATTGGGGGCGCGGTCCGAGCCCCTTGATTCGCCATCCGACAGTCTATCCGAAACCACGGAAAAATGCAGGAAAATCCTAGGCCTGCGACGGCGATCCGTCGTTACCGGAGCGCCTCCTCGAGCGCCTCCAGAAAAGCGTCGCCGTAGCGGGCGAGCTTGCGCTGTCCGACGCCGTGGACCTCGAGCATGTCGTCCAGCGTCGCGGGGCGCCGTTCCGCCATGTCGATCAGCGTCCGGTCGGCGAAGATCACGAAGGCCGGAACCCCTTCCTCGCGGGCGAGCGCCATCCGCTTGCGCTTGAGGGCGGCCAGTATCCGCTCGTCGCCGGCGCTGGCGGGCGCCGGAATCCTGCCGGGCGAGGAACGCCTCTCGCGAGGGGCCAGCGGCTCGCTGCGCAGGCGCACCGGCTCCCGGCCTTTCAGAATGTCGGCGCCCTTGTCCGTGAGGCAGAATCCGCCGTGCTCCTCGCTGGCTGTCGCCAGGGCGCCCGCCGCGAAGAGCTGGCGCAGGATAGAGGCCCATTCGTGCTTCGACCTGTCGGCGCCGACGCCGAAGGTCTTGAGCCCCAGATGGCCGTTGCGGCGAATGGCGTCGCTCGTCTCGCCGCGCAGGATGTCGGAGAGATAGCCGGCGCCGAAGCGCTCGCCGGTGCGCCAGACGGCGGAAAGCGCCTTCTGGGCGTCGATCGTGCCGTCATAGGAGGCGACGCGGCCAAGGCAGATGTCGCAACGGCCGCAAGGCTCTGTTTTTTCGTCGAAATAGGCCAGCAGCGTCTGGCGACGGCAGGTCGGTGTCTCGCAGAGCATGGCGAGTGCGGAAAAGCGCGCGTGCTCGATGCGGCGGCGTTCGTCGGTCAGATCCTTCTGGTCGATCTGACGGCGGCGGAAGGCCATGTCGTCGAGGCCGTAGAGGGTCAGCGTGTCGGCGGGCAGGCCGTCGCGGCCGGCGCGGCCGATTTCCTGGTAGTAGGCCTCGACAGACGAGGGCATGTCGGCATGGGCGACGAAACGCACATCCGGCTTGTTGACGCCCATGCCGAAGGCGACGGTGGCGACCGCGATCACCCCGTCCTCCTGCAGGAAGCGGTCCTGGTTGCGGTTGCGGAGGGCTTGCTCCAGCCCCGCGTGGTAGGCGACCGCGGTGTGGCCGTGCTCCTCGAAATAGGCAGCGAGGCTCTCCGTGCGCTGGCGCGAGCCGCAATAGACGATGCCGCTCGCCCCGCGATGCCTGTCCAGAAAGCGGGACAATTGCCGCTTCGGCTGGTCCTTCGCGGCGAATTTGAGCTCGATGTTGGGCCGGTCGAACGAATGCAGGAAGACCTGCGGCGGCTGCGCGAACAGGCGCTGGGCTATGTCGGCCCGCGTCGCCCTGTCGGCTGTCGCGGTCAGACCGATCGCCTGCAGGCCGCCCAGTTCCTCGATCGCCGCGCCTATCTGGCGATATTCGGGGCGGAAATCATGACCCCATTCGGAAACGCAATGGGCCTCGTCGATCGCGAGCCGCTTCGGGCGGGCGTGGCGCAATTCATTCAGCAGGCCGTCCATCATCAGGCGTTCCGGCGAGATGAACAGCAGGCGCAATTCTCCATCGCGCATGGCGCGGCGCGTGGCGGCGTTCTCTTCGCCCGAATTCATCGAATTGAGCGTGGCGGCGGAGACGCCGAGCGCGCGCAATTGCGTCACCTGATCGCGCATCAGCGCGATCAGCGGCGAGACGACCACCGTCAGCCGCTCCTCGATCAGCGCCGGCAGCTGGTAGCACATGGATTTGCCGGAGCCTGTCGGCATGATCGCCAGCACCGGGCCGCCGGCGAGGACAGCGGAGATGATCTCCTGCTGGCCGGGCCGGAAATCGTCGTAGCCGAAGACGGATTTGAGGAGCGCATGGGCGCGCGATGGGGTTGCGGGCGACATATCAGCTCTCGACCCGGCCCGGCGTCACGCGCAAAATCTGCGCGCGGCCGGCGAGATCGGCGAAGGCGGCCGGGTCGGCGCCGGTCAGCCAGGCCTGCCCTCCGAGCCGGGCCAGTTCCTCGTAGAGCGCGCGGCGGCGGCGGGGGTCGAAATGGGCGGCTATCTCGTCCAGCAGCACCAGAGGCGCCATGCCGCTGACGGCCGCCACCAGCCGCGCATGGGCGAGCACGAGCCCGGTCAGCAGCGCCTTCTGCTCGCCGGTGGAGCAGGCGCGCGCCTCGATGCCCTTGGGGCCGTGGCGCACCACCAGATCGCTCGCCTGCGGGCCGACCAGGGTGCGCCCGGCCGCGGCGTCTCGGGCGCGGCCGGACGCCAGCAGGTCGCGGTAGCGGTCCTCGGCCACCAGTGCGGAATAGGCGGCGACCAGCGCTTCGACGTCGCCCGCCAGCGCAAAATCGGCCCACGGAAAGGGCGAGGCGTCGTCGCGCTCGGACTGCACCAGCGCGGCCAGCCGGGACACGGTTTCGAGCCGCGCGGCGGTGACGGCTACGCCGAGTTCGGCGACCTCACGTTCGGCGGCGTCGAGCCATGCGGTCTCCGCGTAGCCCTCCAGCAGCCGGTTGCGGTTGCGCAGCGCCCGCTCCAGCGCGCTGACGCGCGAGCCGTGCGCGGGATCGACCGTCAGCACCAGCCGATCGAGAAAACGCCTGCGGTCGCCCGCCGAGCCGGCGAACAGGCCGTCCATCGCCGGAGTCATCCAGACGATGCGCAGACGTTCGGAAAAGTCGCGCGGCGAGGCGACGGGGGCGCCGTCGATCCGGCATTTGCGGGCGCTTTCGCCGCCCGGGTCGAGCCCGGTGCCGAGCCGGGTCTCGCCGTCGTCGTCGCGCAGCACGATAGACGCCGAAAAACCGCCAGAGCCGCCGGCGCGGGCGCAATCGGAAAACTCCGCCCGGCGCAGGCCGCGCCCGGCTGCGAACAGCGACAGCGCCTCCAGCACGTTCGTCTTGCCGGCGCCGTTCTCGCCGGTCAGCGCCACCACCTCGGCGTCTATGTCGAGATCGAGCGCGGGATAGGAACGATAGTCGGCGAGAATCACACGCCGCACATGCGGGCGGCGCGAATCATCGGCTGAGGGGCGCGGAAGGACGGAGGCCGTCATGCCTGCCTCTTGCCATTTTTCGTCGCGGCCTGCGAGGAGGAAACGCGATCGGCAAACAGGCTGCGCAAATCTTTCGCGAGAAATCGGCCTGCCTTTTTCGATCCCACGCGTTACCAAGAGCCATGCAAGCCCGAATCCTGTCCATGGGCGAGGCCGTGGTCGACGTTCTGCCGGCGGGCGATGGCCTGTGGCGGCCGGTCCCCGGCGGCTCGTCTTACAATGTCGCGCTGGCGCTCGGCAGGCTCGGCGCGCCTGCCGCCTTCGTTGGCCGCCTGTCGCGGGACGAGCAGGGCCGCCGGATGCTGGCGATTCTCGACGACGCCGGCGTGTCGGCCGATCTCGTCACGCCGGACGATCGACCCAGCCCGCTGTCCCTGGTCGAGCGCGGGTCCGAGACGCAGAGCGCGCGCTATTCGATCCATCTGGCCGATACGGCCCATGCCCCGCCCGACCTTCGACCGGACTGGCTGGCCGGCGCTGCGCACCTGCACGTCTCGTCCTTCTCGGCGATTGTCGGGGATTGGGGACAGGCCGTCAGTGCGGCGCTCGATGCGGCGCAGGGCGTCGGCACCCGCAGTTTCGACGTGAATATCCGGCCAAACCTTCTGCCGCCGCGCGAGGCGGCGCGCGATCTCGTCGCCGCGCGGCTGAAGCAGGTCGAGATCGTCAAGGCGAGCGATGAGGACCTTTGCTGGCTATTTCCCGATCACGCCCCGCAGGACATGGCCGCGCGCTGGTCGCGGCAGGGGCCCGTAACCATCCTGACGCGTGGCGCGGCCGGCGCGGACGTTTTCGTCCGGGGCGCCTCCGTCAGCCGATCCGGCCGTCCAGTCAGGGTCGCCGACACGGTCGGCGCGGGCGATGCGTTCATCGCCGCCTTTCTGGCGCGCGCACTGCAGATGGATGTTCTCGCCCGATTGTCGGACGCCCGCGCGGACGAGATCGCCGGGCTTCTCGACTTCGCCAATGCCGCCGCTGCGCTGTGTTGCGCACGGGCGGGCGCCGACGCGCCAACGCGCGCGCAGGTCGAAAGCGCGTTCGAACCGTCGCGTTCGAACCGAAATTCGGATTAAATCTGGACCAATGCCGCCGCACATGCGGCCCGGGAGGAAACCGATGGCGTCGAAAATGTCCGAAGACCTGCGCAGCGGCGCGCTGGTCTACCACCGCCTGCCCAAGCCCGGGAAACTGGAGATCAAGGCGACGAAGCCGCTGGGCAACCAGCGCGACCTCGCACTCGCCTATTCGCCGGGCGTGGCGGTCGCCTGCGAGGCCATCGCCGAAGATCCCGCGCAAGCCGCCGAACTGACCGCACGGCAGAATCTCGTCGCGGTCATCACCAACGGCACAGCCGTGCTCGGCCTCGGCGACATCGGACCGCTCGCCTCCAAGCCGGTGATGGAAGGCAAGGCGGTCCTGTTCAAGAAATTCGCCGGGATCGACGTCTTCGATATCGAGATCGAGGCGCGGGACATCGACCGTTGCGTGGAAGTGGTGGCCGCGCTCGAACCGACCTTCGGCGGCATCAATCTCGAGGACATCAAGGGGCCCGATTGTTTCGAGATCGAGGCGCGCCTGCGCGAGCGCATGAAGATCCCGGTGTTCCACGACGACCAGCACGGCACGGCGATCATCGTCGGAGCCGCCGTCGTCAATGCGCTCGAGCTTTCCGGCAAGAAAATCGGCGACGTCAAGATCGTGGCTTCGGGCGCCGGCGCGGCGGCGCTCGCATGCCTCAATCTTCTCGTGTCGCTCGGAGCGAAGCGAGAGAACATTTTCGTCACCGATCTCGAAGGCGTTGTCTACGAAGGCCGCGAGAAGCTGATGGACCGCTGGAAGTCGGTGTTCGCGCAGAAGACCGACGCCCGCACGCTGGCCGAGGCGATCGTTGGCGCCGATGTGTTTCTCGGACTTTCCGCCGGCGGCGTATTGAAGGCCGAGATGGTGAAGGAGATGGGGACGAAACCCCTGATCCTCGCGCTCGCCAATCCGACGCCTGAGATCATGCCGGAAGAGGCGCTCGCGGCGCGGCCGGATGCGATGATCTGCACCGGGCGCTCCGACTATCCGAACCAGGTCAACAACGTCCTGTGTTTCCCCTACATCTTCCGCGGCGCGCTGGACGTGCGCGCGACCGCCATCAACGAGGAGATGAAGCTCGCCGCCGTCCGCGCGATCGCCGCGCTGGCGCGCGAGGCTCCCTCCGATGTGGTGGCGCGGGCCTATGGCCAGGAGGCGCCGACCTTCGGGCCCAATTCGCTGATCCCGTCGCCGTTCGATCCCCGGCTGATCCTGCGTATCGCGCCAGAGGTCGCGCGCACGGCGATGGCGACAGGCGTCGCGGCAAAGCCGATCGTCGACTTCAAAGGCTACGAAGAGCAATTGTCGCGATTCGTTTTCCGCTCCGGCCTCATCATGAAGCCGATCATCGAGAAGGCCCGTTCGACGCCGAAGCGCATCCTTTTCTGCGACGGCGAAGATGAACGTGTGCTGCGCGCCGTGCAGGTCGTGCTGGAGGAACGCATCGCCGTTCCGATTCTGGTCGGGCGCCCCGCGCAGGTTGCGCGGCGCATCGAGCGCTTCGCCCTCAACATCAAGCCCGGCCGCGATTTCGAACTGGTCAACCCGCAGGACGATCCGCGATACCGCGACTATGTCGCGAGCTATCTCGACGTCGCCGGACGCAAGGGCATCACGCCGGACGCGGCGCGCGCGCTGGTGCGGACGAATACGACGGTCATCGGCGCGCTGGCGCTGCGCCGCGGCGATTGCGAGGCTATGATCTGCGGTCTGGAAGGGCGCTTCCCTTCGCGGCTCCGCTACATCAAGGACATTGTCGGTCTTGCGCCGGGGGTTCAGGACTTTTCCGCGCTCAGCCTGCTCATCACCTCGCGCGGCGCGCTGTTCGTCGCCGATACGCACGTGCGGCAGAATCCTTCCGCTACGGAGATCGCCGACATGGCCATTCTTTGCGCGGAGCATGTTCGCCGTTTTGGCATGCAGCCGAAGATAGCGCTCGTCAGCGATTCCGATTTCGGCGGTTCGGATTCCCCTTCGGCAATGAAAATGCGCGCGGCTCTCGAACTCGTCCACGCGCGCGCGCCGAAGCTCGAAATCGACGGCGAAATGCAGGCCGATACGGCCCTTTCGCAGACGATCCGGAATTTCGTCATGCCGCATTCGCGGTTGAGGGGCGAGGCCAATCTGCTGATCATGCCCAATCTCGATTCGGCCAATATCGCCTTCCAGATGGTCAAGGTCGCAGCCGACGCGCTGCCGGTCGGCCCGATCCTGATCGGCGCCGCGCGCCCGGCCCATGTGCTCACGCCCAGTGTGACCGCGCGCGGGATCGTCAACATGACGGCGATCGCGGTGGCGGAAGCGCAGGCGATCGAGGAAGCCGAGACCTCGGACAAGGCCGTCTGGCGCTAGCCGTCGGGCAGGAGCGACTTGAGGCCTGCGCGGTATGTGGGATAGGCAAGTTCGACGCCAAGCTCGCGCCGCAGCTTGCGGTTCGAGACGCGCTTGCAACTCGTCCAGAACGTCGCCGCCATCGGCGAGAGATTGGCGTCCGCGAAAGCGATTTCCGGCGGCGGCGATATGCCGATGAGATCGGCGGCGTGAACGATCACATCCTGTGGCGGCGACGGTTCGTCGTCGCAGACATTGACGATTCCGCCGGGCGCGTCCGTCGTCATGCATGCGGCGATCGTGCGCGCGATGTCGTCGACATGAATGCGATTGAACACCTGTCCGGGCTTGACGATACGTCGCGCGGTTCCTGAGCGCAGGTTGGCGATCGCGTTGCGGCCGGGGCCGTAGATGCCGGCAAGACGCAAGACGAAAACCTTACGCGACGCATTCGCCAGCGCGAGCCATTCGTCCTCGGCGGCGCGACGGGCGTCGCCGCGTGCGACCGCCGGATCGGCCGGCGTCGATTCATCCACCCAATCGCCGCCCGAGTCGCCGTAGACGCCGAGCGTCGAGAGATAGACGATGCGGCTGACTGGCGAAGCGGCGATCTCGGCGCGCCAGCGGCGAATGACGGGATCCCCGCCTTGCGCCGGGACCGAGACGAGCAACGCATCGGCCCGCGCAATTTCTTCATCGATACATGGATCGGCGACGTCGCTGTCGAAGACATGAGCCTTCAGGGTCGGCATCGATCGCGCCAGACTGGCGGCCTTCTCCGCCGTGCGGACTGTTCCAGCGACATGCGCCCAGTCGTCGGCATAGGTCCGCAAATACGCCATGCTCGAATAGCCGACGCCGAATACAAGAAGCCTCATGGCTGGACGCTTTCCACTCCGTTCAACACGAGGCGCCATTCGTCGCAGACATAGGCGTCGTTCTCAAGCGACAGGCGGCTTTCGGCCAACGCGACTGCGCGGCGGGGCGTAAGGCGCGCCAGCGCCCAGATCGCCGCGCCCCGAACGATGGGCGAAACGTGCGCGGTCAGGGCGTCCGCCGCCGGCGCCAGCGCGATGTCGCCGGAATTGCCGGCGCAGATCAGAACGTTGCGCAGAAAACGAACATGTCCGATCCGCTTGACCGGATTTGCGGAAAAGAAGGATCGAAATTCCGTCTCATCCATCGCGAGAAGCCGGGCGAGGGACGGCGTGACCAGATCCGCTCGCGCGGCCAGCTTCGATTCATGGGTCTCGCGCGCGAACTTGTTCCAGGGACATACCGCGAGACAATCGTCGCAGCCGTAAATGCGATTGCCGATGGCCTGGCGGAACTCGTGCGGTATCGAACCCTTGTGTTCGATCGTCAGATACGAGATGCAGCGGCGCGCATCGAGGCGATAGGGCGCGACGATGGCCCCGGTCGGACAGGCGCGGATGCAGGCGTCGCAGGCGCCGCAATGGTCGCTTTCCGGATCGTCTCCCGGCAATTCGAGCGTCGTGAAGATCGAGCCGAGAAAAAGCCACGAGCCATAGCGACGCGACACGAGATTGGTGTGCTTGCCCTGCCAGCCGAGGCCTGCGCGTTCAGCCAGGGGCTTTTCCATGACAGGCGCGGTATCGACGAATACCTTTACATCGCCGCCTGCGGACGCGACGATTTTCGACGCCAGCAGCTTGAGCTTGCCTTTGACGATCTCGTGGTAGTCGCGATGGCGCGCGTAGACCGAGATGTTCGCGCGATCGGCATGTGCGAGGTTTTCCAGCGGATCGCGATCCGGGCCGTAATTCATCGCCAGCATGACGATCGAGCGCGCGTCGGGCCAGAGCGAGCGCGGCGCGGCGCGGCGCTCGAACGTCTCGCGCATCCACGCCATGTCGCCTTCGCACCCGTCCGCGAGCCATGCCGACAGGCGTTCACGCAGGTGCGGCGCATCGTCGGCGCGCAGAACGCGGCAATCGTCGAAGCCGAGCGCGCGCGCTTGTGTCCGTATGGTCGCGACAAGCGTCATCGCGGCACGATGGCGCCGCGCACAGCGCCAATGCAAGCGTTACGCGATGCTAGAAATCGAGATCGGCGTAGACCTGGCTCGGCGCCATGCCGAACATGCGGTCGGCGAGCAGGGCGCGAAAGGACGGCCGGGACTTGACGCGCTGGTACCAGCCCTTGGCGAGTTCGTCCTCATCCCAGGGCACGTCGCCGAGATAATCGGCGACGGATATGTGCGCGGCCGCGGCCAGATCGGCGTAGGTCATGCGCGGCCCGGCCAGCCAGTTCCTCTCCGACACCAGAAAACCGATATAGGCCAGATGATGCCGGATGTTGGCCCGCGCCGCCCGCACCAGAGCCATGTCGGGCGCCCCGCCGCCGGCGCCGGATGGCATGAACCGTTTGTAGACCTTCTGCGTCACCAGCCAGTCCGTCACTTCCGCGAACATTTTCTGGTTGAACCAGTCCATCAGCCGCCGCGTCTCGACGCGGCCGGCAATATCGCCCGGCATCAGGCGCGCGCTGCGCTCGTTCGGACCGAATGCTTCGTCAAGCCATTCCGCAATCGGGCCAGCGCCGGGGACCACGAGGCCGCCGTCGGCTATCAGGACCGGCGTGCGGCCGGCGGGATCGATCAGCAGGAAGTCCTCGCGCCGCTCGAAGGCTTTTTCCTCGAACAGATCGACGTCGATCCCGTATTCGGCAAGCGCCAGACGGATGAAACGCGAATGCGGGCACAGGGGGTGATGGAAGAGCAACGACATCGCTCTTTCCATGCATTAAACGCGGTTAACGAACGGTAATTTTCAGCGCCTCAGGCCTGCGCTTTTTTCTCGCGCCGGCGCGCGTGGAGAACCGGCTCCGTGTAGCCCGAGGGCTGCTCGCGCCCCTTGAACACAAGATCGCAGGCCGCCTTGAAGGCGACGCCGTCGAATGAGGGCGCCATCGGCTCGTAGAGCGGATCGCCGGCATTCTGGCGATCGACGACGGCGGCCATCTTTTTCATCGTGGCCATGACCTGTTCTTCGCTGCAAATTCCGTGATGCAGCCAGTTGGCGATGTGCTGCGAGGAGATGCGCAACGTCGCGCGGTCTTCCATCAGGCCGACGTCGTGGATGTCGGGCACTTTGGAGCAGCCGACGCCCTGGTCGATCCAGCGCACGACATAGCCCAGAATGCCCTGCGCATTATTGTCGAGTTCGGCCTGCACATCCTCAGGCGACCAGTTCGGCCGGTCGGCGAGCGGAATGGTGAGAATGTCGTCGACGGACGCCGGCTTGCGCCTGGCTATTTCCTCCTGGGTCTTTGCGACGTTCACCTGATGATAGTGGGTGGCGTGCAGCGTCGCGGCGGTCGGCGAGGGCACCCATGCCGTGTTGGCGCCGGCCTTGGGATGGCCGATCTTGATGCGCAGCATGTCGGCCATCAGGTCGGGCATGGCCCACATGCCCTTGCCGATCTGCGCCTTGCCGCGCAAGCCGGCGCGAAGACCGATATCGACGTTGGAATCCTCGTAGGCCGAAATCCATTTCTGGTTGCGCATGTCGGCCTTGCGCACCATCGGGCCCGCCTCCATCGACGTGTGCATCTCGTCGCCGGTGCGGTCGAGAAAACCCGTGTTGATGAATACGACGCGATCCTTCGCCGCACGGATGCATTCCTTCAGATTGACGGAGGTGCGGCGCTCCTCGTCCATGATGCCCATCTTGAGCGTGTTGCGCGGCAGCCCAAGCGCGTCTTCGATTCGGTCGAAGAGTTCGTTTGCGAAAGCGACTTCCTCCGGTCCATGCATCTTCGGCTTGACGATATAGACGGAGGCCGCGCGGCTGTTCTTCAGCGCGCCCGAGCCCTTCAGGTCGTGCAGCGCGATCGCGCTGGTCACCATGCCGTCGATGATTCCTTCCGGCGCATCAGCGCCGTTCACCTTGACGGCGTCGATGGTCATGAGATGGCCGACATTGCGCACGAGCAGCAGCGAGCGGCCATGCAGCTTCTTCTGCGAACCGTCCGGCGCGGTGAAAACGCGGTCGGCGGCGAGGCGGCGCGTCATCGTCTTGCCGCCCTTGTCGAACGTGTCGACGAGATCGCCCTTCATCAGGCCGAGCCAGTTGCGATAGGCGCCGACCTTGTCTTCGGCGTCGACGCAGGCCACCGAATCCTCGCAATCCTGAATGGTGGTGAGCGCGGATTCGAGGATCACGTCGGAAACGCCCGCCGCATCGTCCTTGCCGATCGGGCTCGCGCGGTTGATGACGATCTCGATGTGCAGCCCGTTCTGCGCGAGCAGGACGGATTTCGGCGACGACGCCTCGCCGGTGTAGCCGACAAATTCAGCGGCATTCTTCAGGTCGGTCTTCACGCCGCCCTTCAGCGCGACGACGAGCGCGCCGTTGACCACCGCATAGCCGGTCGCATCGGCGTGCGAGCCCTGCGCCAGCGGCGTATTCTCGTCGAGGAACTTGCGCGCCCAGGCGATCACCTGCGCGCCACGGGCCGGATCGTAGCCGGGTTTGGCCGTCTCACGGCCGGGCAGGGCGTCCGTGCCGTAGAGCGCGTCGTAGAGCGAGCCCCAGCGCGCGTTGGCGGCGTTGAGCGCGTAGCGCGCATTGGTGACGGGCACGACGAGTTGCGGGCCCGCAAGACGCGCGA
The DNA here is from genome assembly GCA_047605445.1 of Rhodoblastus sp. Taxonomy (GTDB): domain Bacteria; phylum Pseudomonadota; class Alphaproteobacteria; order Rhizobiales; family Beijerinckiaceae; genus JAJXWB01. The sequence continues at coordinate 110,161 of JASGFP010000001.1, read as the reverse complement.
TCTCGTCGTCGACGTTCTGCGTGCGTATCGCGAAGTCCGCGCCGACAGGGACGAGATAGCCGATCTCGGTCAGGAAGGCCTTGTATTCGGCGGGGTCGAACGCCTTGCCTTTGCCCGCCAGATGCCACGCGTCGACCTTCGCCTGCAGATCGTCGCGCCTGGCGAGCAGCGCCTTGTTGCGCGGGGCGAGGTCGACGAGAACTTTCTCCAATCCATCCCAGAAAGCCTTCGGCGACAGGCCCGTGCCGGGCAAGGCTTCGTTTTCGACGAAGGCGTGAAGTTCCTCGGCGATTTCGATCGCGCCGTGGCGGACATAGGAGCCGGTCATCGCGTTTCCTCACAAACTGGCATGTCAGTTTGTAGGGCGCGCGCGTGGAAAGGGGAAGCGGCGAGGCGGGGAAAGATTTTCGCTTCCGCTTTGAAAATGGCGCAGCTCTCAAGAAGATGCGAGGGTCAGCGGCAATGAACGCAGCCGCTGGCCCGTCGCCGCGAATACCGCATTGGCGACGGCGGGCGCGATCGGCGGCGTGCCGATCTCGCCGACGCCGCCGAGCGCCGCGCCGGTATCGACGATCGCGACCGAAATATCCGGCGCATTGTCCAGCGACAGGAGCGGATACGTATCGAAATTGGCGGGCGTGATCCTGCCGTTGTCGAGATCGACGCGGCCGAACAGCGCGGCCGTCAGGCCGAAATTGATCCCGCTGCGCACCTGCGCGACGACATTGGGCGGATCGATGGCGAAGCCGCAATCGACGACCGCATGGACGCGGCGGACCCTGATCTCGCCCTTCTCGATTTCGACATCCGCAATCTCGCCGACGAAGGAATGAAAGCTGGCGGTCAGCGCGTAGCCGCGCCCGGCCCGAACGCCCATGCCGGCCGCAGGCAAGGGATTGGCCTTGTCCCATGCGGCCATCTGCTCCAGCACGCGTATTGCGCGCCTCGCCGGTTCATGAGCGCCGGCGCGCGCAAGCAGCTTTACGCGATAGTCGAGCGGCTTGATCGAGGCCGCGGCGGCGAGTTCGTCGACGAAACATTCGACGAAAAAGCAGTTGAGGCTGTAGCCGACCGAGCGCCAGAAGCCGACGGGAATGCCGAGATCCACCGTGAAATTTTCGATAGAGCGCGCCGGCAGGCCATAGAATGGAAAGAGCGCGCCATCGACGGTCGTGCGATCGGCCATCAAGCCGCCCCTGGCGGACGGCATGGCGCGGGCGACGAACTGGTCGGTGATCGAGGGGACGGCGATGCGATAGACGAAGCTCGCCGGCATGCCCTCGCCATCGATCTTCGCGGAAACATCGGCCATGGCGGCTGGACGATAGACGTCGTCGCGCAGGTCTTCCGCGCGCGTCCAGATCGTCTGCACCGGCGTTCCCTTGAACCTGCCGGCTATCTCGACGGCCTTGGCGATGTAACCGAGATCGGCGCGTCGGCCGAAGCCTCCGCCGAGGAAGGGCGTAAACACTTCGACTTTTTCGCTCGGCAGATTGGCGGCGCCGGCGGCGACCAACCGGGCCAGCGACGCCGACTGATGTCCGGCCCAGACCTTCGCTTCCGTCTCGGTCACATAAGCCGTCGCATTGATCGGCTCCATGGTGGCGTGGGCGAGAAAGGGCGCGTCATAGGTCGCGCGGACCTCTTTGCCCGAGGCGCTGCCGACATCGCCGGCGGCGTCGATCACCCATCGGGGCTTGAAGTCGACGCCCTTGTCGAGCGCCGCGCGATAGGCGGCGAAAACATCCTTCGTGGAGACGGAAAGCGCGTGTGAATCGTCCCAGACGATATCGGCCTTTTCGAGCCCCGCGAGCGCGGCGGCGTAGGTCTCGGCGACGACAGCGACGTAATCCTTGCCCTCCACGACGCCCCGCAGGCCTTCGATCTTTACGGGCACAGAGGCCCGCGCAAGCGTTCCGCCGAGGCGCGGCGCATGACGGATCGCCGCATAGAGCTGGCCGGGCTGGCGCGTATCTATGCCGTATTTCGCCTCGCCCCATGTCTTGAGCGGCACGTCGAAGCGCGGCGCGCCCTTGCCGACATATGCGCCGCGCCCGAGCGGCGGCAGGTTGATCTGATGCGGTTTCAGTTTGCCCGCATCGGCGGCGAGTTCAGCATAGGTCGCAGCGCGGCCGTCCGGCGCCAGGAAAGCGCCGCCGGCGTTCTTCAATTCGCCGACCGAGACCCCGAATTTCGCGGAAGCCGCGCGTGCGAGCATGTCGTTCATGCTGGCGGCGGCCGCACGTATCTGTTCGCAGATATTTCGCGTCGAGGTCGATCCGCCTGTTCCCTGCAGACCGATGGCGCGGAGGATCTTGTCGAAAGTCCAGACAGCGACATGCTTGACCGGGCCGTCCTCGGCTTCGTCGAACGGCAGTCCGTCGAGCAGCATGACGGGGTTGGCGTAACGCGCCTCGACCGGCGCGGGGATCGCGCGGACCGCCTCGAGCGGCAACCGCAGGCCTTCGGCGGCGAGCATGACGGCCAGCGCATAAATGCCCTGTCCCATGTCCTGATGCGGCACGGCCACCTCGACGCGCCCGTCGCGTGCGAGCTTCAGCCAGGCGCCGAAACTGGTCTCGCCTTCGCCTGCCGGCAGCGCATAGCCGTCGATGGCGTTGAGCCGCCAGGCCAGGACGCCCGCCCCGACCAGCAGGCCGCCGCCGACGACACCTGCGCCGACCAGAAAACTGCGCCGCGCGATACGACCGATTGTCGATCCACCCTCGCTCATCGCGCGGCCCCGGACGTTGCGCCGGGCGCGCGCTGGAGGGAGGCCAGCGCATAGCCGACAGCTAGGCGGATGGCGTCATAGGTCCCGCAGCGGCAAAGGTTGGTGATCTGCGACAGAACCTGCTCGGCCGTCTGCCTGGCGTCGGCGGATATGACGCTGGTCGCGGCCATCACGAATCCCGGCTGGCAATAGCCGCATTGCGGCGCCTGCGCGCGGATCCAGGCTTCGGTCACGGCCTTGGCGACTTCGCCGGAAAGGCCCTCGATCGTCGTGACGCTCTTGCCGGCGACATCGCCGACCGGCGTGATGCAGGAACGTGTCTGCTGGCCGTCGACGATCACGGTGCAGGCGCCGCAAAGGCCTGCGCCACAGCCGAATTTGACGCCGACGAGGGTCTTCTCGTCGCGCAACGCCCAGAGCAGCGGCGAATCAGGCGGCGATTGCAACGAAGCCGAACGCCCGTTGAGGGTGAAATCGACACTCATCGGGCGTTGCTCTCCTGCCGGCCTCATCGCCGTCAGCCCTATCTAGACTTGCAGCTACGGCCTCGCCAGTGGGGCAAGGCCGTTCGCGTCAGGCGACCCGCTTCTTGGCTGCGATGTATTCGCGTTCCAGCCGGTCGACCATTTCGGCCACCGGCACCACCGCCTTGACCGCGCCGATGCCCTGGCCGGAACCCCAGATGTCCTTCCAGGCTTTGGCCTTGGTGTTGCCGCCCGAGCCGAAGTTCATCTTGGAGGGATCGGAGACCGGAAGGTTGTCGGGATCGAGGCCGGCGTTGACGATGGAGGGCCGCAGATAGTTGCCGTGCACGCCGGTGAACAGGTTCGTATAGACGATGTCCTGGGCGGCGGCGTCGACGATCGCCTGCTTGTGGATGTCGCTGGCGTTGGCCTCCTGCGTGGCGATGAAGGCGGAGCCGATGTAGCCGAAGTCCGCGCCCATCGCCAGCGCGGCGAGCACGGCCTCGCCCGTGGCGATCGCGCCCGAGAGGGCGATCGGGCCGTCGAACCATTCGCGCGTTTCGCGCACGAAGGCGAAGGGCGATTGCACGCCGGCATGGCCGCCCGCGCCCGCCGCCACGAGAATGAGGCCGTCCGCGCCCTTCTCGATCGCCTTGTGCGCGAATTTCTGGTTGATCACGTCATGCAGCACGATGCCGCCGTAGGAATGGATCGCCTCGTTGAGGCTCTCCTGCGCGCCGAGCGAGGTGATGACGAGCGGCGCCTTGTATTTCACGCACATCTCGACGTCGTGCTGCAGGCGATCGTTCGACTTGTGCACGATCTGGTTGACCGCGAAGGGCGCCGAGGGACGGTCGGGATGCTTGGCGTCATATTCGCCGAGTTCGCCGACGATGCGCTTCAGCCATTCCTCGAGAACCGGCCCCGGCCGCGCGTTGAGCGCCGGGAAGGAGCCGATGATGCCCGCCTTGCACTGGGCGATCACCAGATCCGGGTTGGAGATGATGAACAGCGGCGAGCCGATGACCGGCAGGCGAAGCCGCTTGGCGATGCTTTCTGGTATGGACATGCGTTTCCTTCCTTCTCGATCTGAATTGTCTATGAAGCGCGTTTGCCGCGTATGCGCTGGTCCGGCGACTTTTGCGCCCCGCGCGCGAGCGTCTGCGTCATCTGGCGATGCAGGGCGCGCAGTTCCGCTTCGCTGATCTTGCGGGCCATGAAGAGGTTCACCAGCCCGTGCGCGCCGGCCCAGTAGATCAGGCCGAGCGTCTTGGGATCGCCGGCCATCACGCCGGCGGCGACAAGATCCTCCATGTAGTCGGTCATGGTCTTGCGCGAGCGGGCATTGGCCGCGGCAAGCTCGGGATAATTCGTTTCCTCGGGCTGCGAGAGGTCGAAGATGAGCCGATAGGCGTCCGGCTCCTCGATCGCGAATTGCAGATAGGCGTCGCCGACGGCGCGGCCCCGCCGCGAAGGGCTGCCGAGAACACGCTGCGCCGCCTCGAGTCTCTCCGAGAAACGATCGAGCGCGGCCGCCCGGACGGCGGCGAATATGTCGTCCTTGTTGCGAAAATAGCGGTAGGGCGTCATCGCGCTGCATTCGAGCCTGTCGGCGATATGGCGCATGGTGACGCCCTCCACGCCGCGCTCGACGAACAGCCGCTCGGCCGCCTCGCAGAGGCGGCGCCTGAACTCGGCGACTTCGGTTTCTGTCAGTTGCGGACGCATTTCGGCGGAGCCGACCCTTTTCACGATGCGCGGAACGTGCGTGATTAAATTTACGTTGTAAAGAAATTTCTGTCGCGCCATTGCTTCCGCACTGGCGGCTGCGATAGCCTGCGCGCCGAAACGGGGCTGCCCGGCATGACCGGTTTCGCATCGCAGAACCACTAACGGAACGCCCGTTCCAATCTTTTCAAACATGAGGAAACGTCCATGACTGAAGCCGTCATCGTCTCAACCGCCCGCACGGGCCTCGCAAAATCCTGGAAGGGCGCCTTCAACGCCACACACGGCGCCTCGCTCGGCGGCTACGCGGTCAAGGCCGCGATCGAGCGCGCCGGCATCGCGCCCGGCGAAGTCGAGGACGTCGTGATGGGCTGCGCGACGCCGGAAGGCGCTACGGGCCAGAACATCGCCCGCCAGATCGCGCTGCGCGCGGGCTGCCCGGTGACCGTGCCCGGCATGACCATCAACCGCTTCTGTTCTTCGGGCCTGCAGACGATCGCGACCGCCGCGCAGCGGATCATCGCCGGCGAGAACGACATTCTCGTCGCGGGCGGCGTCGAATCGATCTCGCTCGTGCAGAACGAGGCCAACCGCACGCATGGCAAGGATCCCTGGCTCGTGCAGCACAAGCCGGAAATCTACTGGTCCATGCTGCAGACCGCCGAACAGGTCGCCAAGCGCTACCACATTCCGCGCGACGTGCAGGACCAGTACGGCGCCCGCTCGCAGCAGCGCGCGGAAGCCGCGCTCAAGGCCGGCAGGTTCAAGGACGAGATCGTGCCCGTCACCACGATCATGAAGGTGACCGACAAGAACACCGCGCAGGTGGTCGACAAGGAAGTCACGATCGACGCCGACGAGGGCATCCGTCCCGGCACGACCTACGAGGCTGTCGCCGGCATCAAGCCGGTGTTCGAAGGCGGCGTGATCGCGGCCGGCAACGCCAGCCAGTTCTCCGACGGCGGCGCGGCGGTCGTGGTGATGAACTCCAAGCTCGCCGAGAAGCGCGGCCTCAAGCCGCTCGGCGCCTTCCGCGGCTTTGCGGTCGCCGGCTGCGAGCCGGACGAAATGGGCATCGGGCCGGTCTTCGCCATTCCAAAGCTGCTCGACAAGGCGGGCCTCAAGGTTTCTGACATCGACCTGTGGGAACTGAACGAAGCCTTCGCCGTGCAGGTTCTGTATTGCCGCGACAAGCTGGGCATTCCGGACGACAAGCTCAACGTCAACGGCGGCGCGATCGCGGTCGGCCACCCCTACGGCGTCTCCGGCGCGCGCCTGACCGGCCATGCGCTGATCGAGGGCAAGCGCCGCGGCGGCAAACTCGCGGTCGTCACCATGTGCATCGGCGGCGGCCAGGGCGCGGCGGGCCTGTTCGAAATCTTCTGAGATTTTCGACGCAATACGAAGTATCGGAAAAGCGTCGGCTTCGGCCGGCGCTTTTTTGTTTCACCTCGCGGCCATTGCCGCGACGCTATCGGCGATGGCGAGGCTCGCCGTGAGGCCGGGGCTCTCGATGCCGAAGAGATTGACGAGGCCGGCAACGCCGTGATCGCGCGGGCCCTCGATCCAGAAATCGGCGGCTAGTTCCCCCTGCCCCGAAATCTTGGGCCTGATCCCGGCGTAGGCCGGCTGGAGCGCGCCGTCATCGAGCCCCGGCCAATAGCGGCGGATTTCCGCATAGAAGGCGTTGGCGCGCGCTGAATCGACGGTGTAATCGAGGCCTTCTATCCATTCCACGTCCGGGCCGAAGCGCGCTGCGCCGCCCATGTCCAGGGTGAGGTGGACGCCCAGCCCCCCGTCGACGGGCACAGGATAGACGAGACGTGAAAATGGCGATCTCCGCGCCATCGAGAAATAGCAGCCGCGCGCGAAGAATTGGCGGGGGATGTGCGCCTCGGGCATGCCGTCGAGCGCACGCGCCAATGGAATGGCGCCGTGGCCCGCCGCGTTGACGACGAGCCGCGCCTTCAGCGCGAGTTCCCCGCCATCGTCACTGCGCGTTGCAAGCGCGACGCCATCTTCGTCGACCTTGCCCGCCAGAACGCGCGTGTGGAATGCGATCTGCGCGCCGCCCGCTTCGGCATCTCCTTGCAGCGCCAGCATCAACGCATGCGAATCGACGATGCCGGTCGAGGGCGACAGCAGCGCCGCCTTGCAAGCCAGCTCCGGTTCGAGCGTCACGGCCTCGGCCCGTGTCAATGCACGCAGATCGTCGACGCCGCAGGCGCGGGCCCCCTCGGCGATCCTCGCGAGCCGGACCTGATGGCCCTCTTCGGTCGCCACGATCAGCTTGCCCAGTCTCTTGTGCGGGACGCCGCGGTCTTCACAATAGCGATAGAGTTTTTCGCGCCCTTCCACGCACAGGCGCGCTTTCAAGCTGCCCGGCGGATAATAGATGCCGGCGTGGATCACCTCGGAATTGCGGGAGCTCGTCTGCGTCCCGATCGCGTCGGCGGCCTCGAGAACCAGAACCTCACGGCCGGCCATCGCGAACGCGCGGGCGACGGCCAGACCGATCACGCCGGCGCCGACAATTGCAACGTCGATCTTTTCCATCCGGCCCGTCTCCCGAACTTGCGCCCGCAACCAACCTGTTATACGCCCTCGCGCACCGGAGGGGTGGCCGAGTGGTTGAAGGCGCACGCCTGGAAAGTGTGTATACGGGAAACCGTATCGCGGGTTCGAATCCCGCTCCCTCCGCCAAAGTTCAATGAACTTGAGTTGGCCTTCACTAAGAAGCCTCTGCGAAATCAATCAAATAGCTGAACGTCGGTTGCGCCGCGACGCGGGACATTGCACGCACTTTGCGATGGGCCTGCGAGCGGACGATGTGCGAGGGTCCGAATTGACCGGCGTTACAAATCTTTCGACCTGCGAGACCTGAAAAGGTCACGCTCGTCCGCCGACTTCTTCCTGCCGGTTGCGCGTTGTGACCACGACCTGCGCCAGCGCCGCATCGAGAACCGCTCCACCCGCTCTCGCCGCTACGTCCGCCAGCGCGGGCTGGCGCGTGACCATCGCCGCCACGATCGCGCCGTCCATCAGGAGGCCAATCTGGTGTGACAGCAATTCCGGGTCGCCGGCGCCGGCCGCCTGCGCCAGGCTTGCGATGGCGTTCAGCACTTCCGCCTTGTGGCGCAGGGCGAGGTCGCGCATGCGCGCGTCGCTCTTGTCGTGCTCGCCGACAGCATTGATGAAGGGGCAGCCGTAGAAATCGTCGCGCTCGAACCATTCCTTCAGCAGCGGGAAGATCCGGTCGAGTTTTTCACGCGGCGCCTGCGGGCCGTCCAACAGCGCCGGCAGGAACCAGTCGCGCCAGCGTTGGCCCTCCTCCTCCAAAACCGCCTCGACCAACCGGTCCTTGGAGCCGAAAATCTTGTAGAGCGTCATCTTGGCGACGCCCGCCTCGCGCAGCACTGCGTCAACGCCTGTCGCCGAAATCCCGTGCGCGCAGAACAGCCGCGTGGCCGCCAGAACGAGCCGCTCACGGGGGCTGAGCGCGGCGAGATCGGTAGAATCGGTCGGGCAGATCATCTCGTTCATCTGCGGCGCCCCTCCGTTGGGCATGTGTCCTGCGGCGCGAAGGCAGAATGACGTTCCATGGGGCGCCTCCTGCCGCGTGGTCCGCCCGCGACAAATCCTGAGTCTAGCAAAAACACCGTGCTGGGCCTCCGGGCCTCATCTGGCACGCGCCATGCAATAGACAGACCGGTCAGTCTTTATACCGCAACCCAGGAGGAAAGTCATGGCTGCGCTCAAGGAAGAAGTCGTTCTCACCGGTTGCCTCGCCCCGATCGACAAGGGCGGCCTCGACGGCCTGATCGCCTCGGGCAAGGCCAATCCCACGGCGATCAAGACGCTGAAGTGCAAGACGGTGGCCGAAGGCAAGTTCCGCCACGCCAATTATATTCGCAATCTCGCCCCCTACATCGTGGACGAACCGCCTGCCCTGCTGGGCGACGACACGGCGCCCAATCCGTCGGAAGCCTCGCTCGCCGCGCTCGGCTCCTGCATGGCGGTCGGCCTCCATGCCAACGCCGTGCATCGCGGCTGGACCGTGCGCAAGCTGGAACTGGCGCTCGAGGGCGACCTCAACATCACCGGCGTCTGGGGCACCGGCGATCTCGGCGAGAAGCCGGTCGGCTTCACCGACGTGCGCATCAAGGTCGACATGGAATGCGACGGCGTCTCGCAAGACGAGATCGCGAAGCTGATCGCGCATGTGACCAAATGGTCGCCTGTCGCCAACACCTTCATCCGCCCGGTCAATCTCGAAGTCGGCCTCTGAGCTAAGGGAGGGGGCGATGGCGCTCCAGGAAGCATTGTTGCAAAAGCCCGCGACCGAAAGCGCCCTCGCCCTGCGCGAGGCCGTCCGCCAGATCGCGACCAGCGAACTGAGCGCGCAGGTCCTCGACATCGACAAGGGCCATTATCCCGCCGAAACCATGCGCGCTTTCGGCAAGGCCGGCGCATGGGCGACGCATCTCGCGCCGGACGGCAAGTCCGACCTGCGCGAGGCGATCGCCACGATGAGCATCATCTCGCAGACCTGCACCTCCACGGGCTTCATGGCCTGGTGCCAGGACACGCTCGGCTGGTACGTGCTCAACACCGACAATGTCGAGCTGCGCGAGCGCCTGCTGCCGCGCATCGGCGCCGGCCAGCAGCTCGGCGGCACCGGCCTCTCCAACCCGATGAAGACCTTCTACGCGATCGAGCAATTGCGCCTGAAGGCCAAGCGCGTGAAGGGCGGCTATTCCGTGCGCGGAATCCTGCCCTGGGTGTCGAACCTCGGCCCCGACCATCTCTTCGGGGCCATCTGCGAGGTGGAGGAAGACGGTCAGCGCGTCATGGTCCTCGCCGATTGCGCGGGGCCCGGCGTTACGCTGAAACCCTGCGAGCCCTTTCTGGCGATGGACGGCACAGGCACCTACGCCGTGCAGTTCCGCGACGCCTTCGTGCCCGACTCCATGGTGCTGGCGCATGAGGCCATGAGCTACGTGAAGAAGGTTCGCGCCGGCTTCCTGCTGCTGCAGTTCGGCATGGCCTTCGGCCTCATCCGCGACTGCATCGCCATGATGCGCGAGGTGAAGCCCGCGCTCGGCCACATCAATTCCTACCTGCCCGAACAGCCCGAGCAATTCGCTGAAACGCTCGAGGCGGTCGAGGCCGAGATCATGAATCTGGCGAAGACGCCCTACGAGACCGACATCGCCTACTGGCGGCGCATTATCGAACTGCGTCTGGCCGGCGGCGAGGCCTGCGTCGCGGCGGCCAACGCCGCCATGCTCCATTGCGGCGCGCGCGGCTATGTCGCCGCGCATCGCGCCCAGCGGCGCCTGCGCGAAGCGTGGTTCATCGCCATCGTCACGCCCGCCACCAAGCAGCTTCGCAAGATGCTCGCCGACACGGCGCATTGAGACCCGGCTATCCCGCCGGTAACGGCCGTCCCGCCGGGCGGCTGGTTTTGAAGGAACGGAGCGCCTCATGACCGAAGTTCTGATCGCCGCAACGGAACTCGCGACTTTCATGAAAACCAATCCGACCGTCGTGATCGACACGCGTTCTCCGGACGCCTACGCCGCCGGGCACATTCCCGGCGCGGTCAATGTCCACGAGATTTTCACCTATCTCGCGACCTCCACGCCCGAAGGCATGAGCGAACTGAAGGCCAAGTTCGCCGAAGCCTTCGCCAAGGCCGGCCTGACGGGCAAGGAAACCGCCGTCATCTACGAACAGTCGATGAACTCGGGCTTCGGCCAGTCCTGCCGCGGCTATTACATCCTAGCTTTCCTAGGCTATCCCGCCGCCAAGATCCTGCACGGCGGCCTCGACGCGTGGAAGGCGGCCGGCCTGCCCCTGACGACCGACGTGCCTGCGCCCGCCATGGGCGGCTTCGCGATCGACGAGGCTGCGGGCGGCATTCTGATCGACGCCAAGGAAATGCTCGCGGCCGTCGGCAATCCGAAGATCGTGCTGCTCGACGTGCGCGATGTCGACGAGTGGATCGGCGACTCGTCCTCGCCTTACGGCAAGGATTTCTGCCCGCGCAAGGGCCGCATCCCCGGCGCGGTCTGGCTCGAGTGGTATCGCATGATGAAGCCGACCGCCGAAGGGCCGCGCTTCAAGTCGAAGGACGAGATTCTGGCGGAATGCGCGACAGTGGGCATTACGCCGGCTTCGACCGTCTACCTCTACTGCTTCAAGGGCGCGCGCGCGTCGAACACATTCGTCGCGCTGAAGAACGCGGGCGTGAAGGACGTGCGCATGTATTTCGGCTCCTGGAACGAATGGTCGCGCGATCCCGCGCTGCCGATCGAGGAAGGCCTGCCGCTGGCCGCCCCGAAGGCGGCCTGACATGAAGCCCGGGATCGAGCATTTCTTTACGCCGGTCTCGGGCTTCGCCTATCTCGGCCACGAGGCGATGCTTCGGATCGCGCGCGCCGCCGGTGTGAAGGTTCGCCAGCGGCCCGTCGATATTGCGAAAGTGTTCGAGGCCTGCGGCGTCGTTCCTCCGGTCAGGCAGTCCGAGGCCAAGCTCGCCTGGCGGCGTCTCGACATGCGCCGCTGGGCGGAGCGGCGCGGCCTGCCGCTGAAGGAGCGTCCCCTCTTCTGGCCGACAGACGCCGCGCGCGCCGCGCGCACGATCGTCGCGCTCGCCATCATGAACGGCCCGGTCGACCGATTCGTGTCGGCCGTGCTCGACGCCTGCTGGGCGCGCGATCTCGACATTGCCGAAGCGCGCACGATGGCGCTGCTGCTCGACGAATGCAAAGCCGACGTCTCCGGCGTCATGGCCTATGCGGAGAGCGGCGAGGCGCAGGCGGCTTATGAAGCCAATACGCAGGACGCGATCGCCGCCGGCGCCATCGGCTCGCCCTTCTATCGCATCGGCGACGAGGTCTTCTTCGGGCAGGACCGCCTCGATTTTGTTCAATCTGCCCTGGCGACCGCCACATGATCGCGTCGGCGCGCATCATCGGCGAGGCCCGCCGCCGCATTTGCTGGCGCATTGCTTGCAAAGCGGTCGGCGGCACGGCGCGCCCAACAAGCAACAAGCGAAACCACGCCACGACGACAGGAGAAGAGGGATGACGTTCTTCCGAAAACCGTTCGACGCGAGCAAGTCGCTGAAGGGATGCGCCTGCGGCGCTCACGCCAGCGAGGAAGAGCACAGGATGGCGACCGCGGTCGAAACGCCCGCCAAGCCGCTGGAGAACGAAGGCGCGATGCGCAACATCGTCGAGACGGCGGTGATGCGGGCGATGTTCCCCAACGACGCCAACCGCCGCGCCTTCCTGTCGTCGGTCGGCGCCTCGACGGCTGCGGCCGCGCTCGCCTCCATTTTCCCGATCGCGACCGCGACGGAACTGTTCGCGCAGACCGGCGCGCCCGAGAAGAAAAACCTCAAGGTCGGCTTCATCCCGATCACCTGCGCGACGCCGATCATCATGGCCGCGCCGATGGGTTTCTACGCCAAGCAGGGGCTGGACGTGGAAGTTGTGAAGACCGCCGGCTGGGCGGTCGTGCGCGACAAGACGATCAACAAGGAATACGACGCCGCCCACATGCTCTCGCCCATGCCCATCGCCATTTCGATGGGGCTCGGGTCAACCGCCGTTCCCTTCGCCACAGTCGCGATCGAGAACAACAACGGCCAGGCGATCTGCCTTGCCACCAAGCACAAGGACAAGCGCGACCCGAAGGACTGGAAGGGCTTCAAGTTCGCCTCGCCCTTCGACTTCTCGATGCACAATTACCTTCTGCGCTACTACCTCGCAGAGCACGGGCTCGATCCGGACAAGGACGTGCAGATCCGCAACGTGCCGCCGCCGGAAATGGTCGCCAACCTGCGCGCCGACAACATCGACGGGTTTCTGGCGCCCGACAATATCGTGCAGCGCGCGGTCTATGACGGCGTCGGCTTCGTCCACACATTGTCGAAGGAATTGTGGGACGGCCATCCCTGCTGCGCCTTCGCGGCGAGCAAGGAATTCATCACGCAGCAGCCCAATTCCTACGCCGCGCTGCTGCGCGCCATCGTCGAGGCGAGCGCATTCGCCTCCAAGGCCGAGAACCGCAAGCAGATCGCGGAAGCCATCGCGCCGGCCAACTACGTCAATGCGCCCGTCACCGTGCTGGAACAGGTGCTGGTCGGCACTTATGCGGATGGCCTCGGCAACGTGAAGAAGGATCCCAACCGCATCAGCTTCGATCCCTTCCCCTACGAGAGCTTCGCGGTCTGGATGCTCACGCAGATGAAGCGATGGGGCCAGGTGAAGGGCGACGTCGACTATCAGAAGATCGCCAAGGACGTGTTCCTGACGACCGACGCGGCCAAGGCGATGAAGGATGCAGGTCTGACCCCGCCCGCGGCCTCGTCCAAAACCTTCGCGGTCATGGGCAAAACCTTCGATCCCGCCAAGCCCGACGCCTATGTCGACAGCTTCGCCATCAAGCGGAGCTGAGTATGACCGAGAGAATGCGCAGCGCGGCGCTGTCGATCCTTATTCTCGTCCTGTTCCTGGCGGCCTGGCAGATCGCCACGCAGGGAACGGGCGCGACGCAAGCGATGGACCCCGAATACGCCAAGCTGATGGGCGCGACGGCGACGCAGGGCAAATCCGCCATGCCGGGCCCCCTCGACATCGGCGCCAAGCTGATGGAGCACCTGCGCAGCCCCTTCTACGACAAGGGTCCGAACGACAAGGGGATCGGCCTGCAGATCCTCTATTCGCTCGGCCGCGTCGGCCTCGGCTACCTGCTGGCCGTCGCCGTCGCCATTCCGCTCGGCTTCCTCATCGGCATGTCGCCGCTGGTGAGCCGGGCGCTCGATCCCTTCATCCAGGTGCTCAAACCCATCTCGCCGCTCGCCTGGATGCCGCTCGCCCTCTACACGATCAAGGATTCCGGCAAGTCCGCGATCTTCGTGATCTTCATCTGCTCGGTCTGGCCCATGCTGATCAATACCGCCTTCGGCGTGGCGGCCGTGCGCAAGGAATGGGTGAACGTCGCGCGAACGCTGGAGGTCGGGCCCTTCCGTCGCGCGCTCACGGTGATCCTGCCGGCGGCCGCGCCCACCATCGTAACGGGCATGCGCATTTCCATCGGCATCGCCTGGCTGGTGATCGTCGCCGCCGAAATGCTCGTGGGCGGCACGGGCATCGGCTATTTCGTCTGGAACGAGTGGAACAATCTCTCGATCTCCAACGTCATCATCGCCATCCTCGTCATCGGCCTCGTCGGCATGATGCTGGACCAGTTTCTCGCGCGCGCCGGCCGCGCCGTGACCTATCCGGAGTGAAGGCGATGAGCGAACGTTTCATCTCTTTCGAATCCATCGCGCGCCGCTATCCGTCCAAAGACGGGATGACGACCGTGTTCGAGGATCTCTGGCTCTCGGTCGCGCGCGGCGAATTCGTCTGCATCATCGGCCATTCCGGCTGCGGCAAGACAACCGTGCTCAATATTCTCGCCGGTCTCGACGCGCCCGACGACGGCGTTGTGATCGTCGATGGCAAGGCGATCGAGGGCCCCTCGCTCGACCGCGCGGTCGTGTTCCAGAGCCATGCGCTGCTGCCGTGGCGCACCGTGCTCGGCAATGTCGCCTACGCCGTCTCCTCGCGCTGGCCGAAATGGTCGCGGGCGCAGATCGCCGACCATGCGCGAAAATTCATCGCGCTCGTCGGCCTCGCCGGCGCTGAGGCCAAGAAGCCCTCGGAGCTTTCCGGCGGCATGAAGCAGCGCGTCGGAATCGCCCGCGCGCTGTCGATCGAGCCGAAGATCCTGCTGATGGACGAGCCTTTCTCCGCGCTCGACGCGCTCACGCGGGGCACGCTGCAGGACGAGGTGCGCCGTATCTGCGTCGAGACCGGCCAGACCGCCTTCATGATCACGCACGACGTCGACGAGGCGATTTTTCTGGCCGACAAGATCGTGCTGATGACCAACGGGCCAGGCGCGATAATCGCCGAGATCGTCGAGAACCCGCTGCCGCGCGACCGCAAGCGGCTCGACCTGCACAAGCACCCCTTCTTCTACCCCGTGCGCAACCACCTCATCGACTTCCTGGTCGAGCGCTCGCGCACCTTCCGCGACAATCTGCCGAGCGGTTTCGACCGCCGTCATCCCCCCATCGTCGACCCGACATCCCCCGCGCCAGCCGAACCCGGCGCCGTGCGGCTCGTGAAGATCAACGCCTGAAGGAGAGAAACATGAAACGCGAAGAACTCACCGAGAAGATTCTCGACATCAAGCGCGAGAAGGGCTGGAGCTGGAAATACATCTGCGGCGAGATCGGCGGCATGTCGGACGTGCTGATCGTCGGCGCACTGCTCGGCCAGATGAAACTGGTGAAGCCGCTGGCCAAGAAAGCCGCCGAACTGTTCGGTCTGAGCACGGCCGAGGAGCGCATGCTCAACGAAGTCCCCTATCGCGGCCAGGGCACGCCCATGCCGCCGACCGACCCGCTGATCTACCGCTTCTACGAACTCGTCATGATCAACGGCCCGGCGTGGAAGGCGCTGATCGAGGAGGAATTCGGCGACGGCATCATGTCGGCCATCGACTTCGACTTCGAGATGGAGCGCCTGCCCGACCCGAAGGGCGACCGCGTCAAGATCGGCATGTCCGGCAAGTTCCTGCCCTACAAATATTACGGCGCCACACAGGGCACGCCGTTGCTGGGCTATAAAGAGGAATGAACTGCGATCGCTCGGCAGTTCCCGCATGGACGCTTCACGCAGGACGCCCTCCAGGGCTCAATTCGGGAACACGGCGCCCGTCGTACAGGCTACTCGCCCTCTATTTCGGCGCCATCCCCTTGCATTCGCTTTGACCGCACAGACGTCGTAGACTTAGACTGCCTCACGAGTTGAACGGTTTTCGCCGGATTCACGCAGTCGTTTCGCGAGTTGAAAACTGGATCGCAAGGAGCGGACGTCCGTATGGCCGCCGGTCGACGATTGCAGGCTTTGCCTGTGCTTCCCGCATACAAGGACGTCGCTCTGACCGGCGTCTACGAGATATCGAAGATACTCACCACGCCGCAAGCGCTTGACCGCTGCCTCGGCGGCGTGATCGCTGTGCTGTCGTCCTTCATGCAGATGCGGCGCGGGTTCATTCTCGTGCTGGACGAAGCCGGCGAGCCGGAATTGACTGCGGCGATGGGCGACACGGATCGCAAGCCCGCCAAGGCGCGCTCGCTGGTGCCGCAGCTGGTGATCGACCAGATCGTCGTGACCGGCGTGCCGCTGGTGATCGAGAGTATCGCGACGCATCCGCTGTTCACCGGCTCCGCCTACCTGCGCCTGACGCCGCCACGCACGACTGTTTCCTTCATCGGCGTGCCGATCAAGGTCGACGGCAAGGTCAAGGGCGTCGTCACCGTCGACCGCGAATGGGACGGCAAGCTGCAGTTCCGTCTGGAAGACGATGTGCGGCTGCTGACCATGGTCGCCAATCTGATCGGTCAAACCCTGCGCATGCATCTGATGCTCGCGCGCGACCGCGACCGCCTGATATCCGAGAAGCAACGGCTCGAGAAGCAATTGTCGGATGCGCGCGAGGATGACACGCGGTCGGCGCCGGCTACGCCCGCGCGGTCGCGGTCTTCCGCCATCGCCGGCATCGTCGGCGGCGGCGCGGCCATCCGCGCGGTGCTGAAGCGCGTCGATTCCGCGGCGCGATCCAACGCGACCGTTCTGCTGCGCGGGGAGACAGGCACCGGCAAGGAATTGTTCGCGCGCGCGATCCACGACGCCTCGCCCCGCGCGAAGGGACCGTTCGTGAAGGTCAATTGCGCGGCCCTTTCTGAGAGCGTGCTCGAATCCGAATTGTTCGGTCACGAGAAAGGCGCCTTCACCGGCGCGATCAACCAGCGCATCGGCCGGTTCGAGCTCGCGCATGGCGGCACGCTGTTTCTGGACGAGATCGGCGAGATTTCGCCCGCCTTTCAGGCTAAGCTCCTGCGCGTGTTGCAGGAGGGCGAGTTCGAGCGCGTCGGCGGCGCCAAGACGCTGAAGGTGGACGTGCGCATTGTCTGCGCCACCAACCGCAATCTCGAAGAGGCCGTCGCGAAAAACCAGTTCCGCGCCGATCTCTACTATCGCATCAACGTCGTGACGCTGCTGCTGCCGCCGCTGCGCCAGCGCGTCGAGGACATTCCCGCGTTGGCGCGGCTGTTCCTCGACCGTTTCTCCTCCGAGAACGGCCGCGATCTGCATTTCTCTGAGGCCGCGATCGAGACGCTGACGACCTGCGCCTTCCCGGGCAATGTGCGCGAACTCGAAAATTGCGTGCGGCGGACGGCGGCGCTGGCGCCGGACGACGAGATCGACGAAGACGATTTCGCATGCGTGGCCGGCGATTGCCTGTCGCGCACCTTGTGGAAGAGCCACGTCGGCGCGCCCGAGCCGGCGCCGCTGCCCGAGAGCCATCTGTTTCCGATCGTCACGGAAAGCGGCGAGACCGGCGCCTGCCCCGCGCCGGGCGCCTGCCCTGTCACGCACCCGCATATCGGCGAGAAGGAGCGGCTGGTGGACGCCATGGAGCGCACGGGCTGGGTGCAGGCCAAGGCCGCGCGCCTGCTCGGCCTCACGCCGCGCCAGATCGGCTACGCCCTGCGAAAGCACGGCGTGGAGATGAAACATCTCTGAACCATTCCAGGAAGCGCGACACTTCATGTCGCAGGCCCGACAGAATGTGCGGCCCGCGACGTGGACGCCTGACGCGCCCTCAGCCAACTAATTGTATTTTAACGCCATAGAGCTTGGCACAGCGGTTGCGGACACCTGTCGGACACAGGAGGTCGCACATGCTCTCAGTCGACTCGCTGCTCCAGCCGATCGATCTCGACGCCATGCGGGCCAAGCTCGCCGAGGGCGGATGCTCGTCATCCTCCTGCGGATCGTCCGCCAAGCCGAGCGACATGGACGAAGCGACCTGGGAGAAGATCAAGGACCATCCCTGCTATTCGGAAGAGGCGCATCACTATTTCGCGCGCATGCATGTGGCCGTGGCGCCCGCGTGCAACATCCAGTGCAATTATTGCAACCGCAAATACGATTGCGCCAACGAAAGCCGGCCCGGCGTCGTCTCCGAAAAGCTGACGCCGGACGAGGCGACGCGCAAGGTCATCACGGTGGCCAACGAAGTGCCGCAGCTCTCGGTGCTCGGCATCGCGGGACCGGGTGACGCCTGCTACGACTGGAAGAAGAGCAAGACGACGTTCGAGAACGTCAGCAAGGACATTCCCGACATCAAGCTGTGCATCTCGACCAACGGGCTGATGCTGCCCGATCATGTCGAAGAACTCGCAGCCATGAACGTCGACCATGTGACGATCACCATCAACATGGTCGATCCCGAAATCGGCACGAAAATCTACCCGTGGATTTTCTACAAAGGCAAGCGCTACACGGGGCTCGAAGCCTCGCAGATCCTTCACGAGCGCCAGATGCAGGGTCTCGAAATGCTCACGCAACGTGGCATCCTCGCCAAGATCAATTCTGTGATGATCCCGGGCGTCAACGACGAGCATCTGCTTGAAGTCAACAAATGGGTGAAGGCGCGCGGCGCCTTTCTGCATAATGTCATGCCGCTGATTTCCGATCCCGCGCATGGCACGCATTACGGCCTCACCGGCCAGCGCGGGCCGACCGCGATGGAGCTGAAGGCGCTGCAGGACAAGCTCGAGGGCGGCGCCAAGCTGATGCGCCATTGCCGCCAATGCCGCGCCGACGCCGTTGGCCTGCTCGGCGAGGATCGGGGCCAGGAATTCACCAAGGATCTGCTGCCTGAGACCGTCGCCTACGACCCCGCCAGGCGCGAAGCCTATCGCGAGGTCGTGGCGCGCGAGCGCGGCGATCATGTCGCGGCCAAGAACGAGGCGATCGGCGGCGTGCGCGCGGCGGCGAGCGAGAGCAAACTTCTTGTCGCGGTTGCGACAAAGGGCGGCGGGCGCGTCAACGTGCACTTCGGTCATGCGACCGAATTCCAAGTCTACGAAGCCGGCCCCAAGGGCATCGTCTTCGTCGGGCATCGCAAGGTCGAGCAATATTGCCAGGGCGGCTTCGGCGATGACGCCACGCTCGATGGCGTCATCGCCACGCTCGAAGGCATCGAGGTCGTGCTCTGCGCCAAGATCGGCGATTGCCCGAAGGAGCAGCTCGCAGGCGCAGGCATCGATGTCACCGACGCCTACGCCCACGAGTACATCGAATCCGCGGTCGCCGCGCTCTACCAGACGCGTTTCGGCGAGCAGAACGTCGCGCTTTCGGCCTGAGACGCGACGCCGTTTTCACCACAGGAGCATAAAATGGCCTACAAGATCATCGTCTCCCAATGCACCGTCTGCGGCGCCTGCGAGTTCGAATGCCCGAACGCGGCGATCCGAATGAAGGGCGACACCTACATCATCGATCCCGTCAAGTGCACGGAATGCGAGGGCTCGTTCGACAAGCCGCAATGCGCGGAAGTCTGCCCGGTGCCCAAGACCTGCGTTCCTGCGCGGTAGGGGGCGCAGCTGTGCAGGAGGCCGACGCCGTTGTCGATTGGACCGGGCGGCCGTTCTCCTGTGAGGACTGCCCGCACCTGCCAATCCGCGAGGCCGGGCGCTGTGTGCTGGGCCGCATATGCGTGCGCGACCAGCGCGCGCGCCGCATAGACCGTTTCTTTTCGGCCAATGCGGGTCTCGTTGGGGATTATCTCGATCATCCCTATTTCGAGATACGCACGCTGGCGGCCAAACACGCCAGCGTGTTCATGCTGCCGCGCCTGATGCACGACAAGGATCCGGAGGTGCGCGCCATGGTCGCCATGCGTCTGCCACTCACGCGCGTGCGCGAGATGAGCGATGACGCCGACCGCAAGGTCCGCATCGCCTGCGCCATGCGGCTACAGGGCGGCGATCTGCTGCGCATGTTCGCAGACGACGATTATTATGTGCGTCTGACGGCGGCGCGGCGGCTCGATCCGGCGCTGCTGCCAGTCGCATCCGCCGACGAAGAACCGGAAGTGCGCCGCATGGTCGCGCGCCGGCTGCCGGCAGACCGCCTCGCGCCTTTCGCGTTCGACGCCGATCCGCTCGTGCGGCGGGAGGCGGCCGAGCGCATCCACTCCGCCAATTTGCATCTCTTCGTTCACGACGCGGATTTGCGCGTGCGCTACATCGCCGCCGAACGCGGCGACCTGCATGTCGCCCGCCGCCTGCGCAACGATTCCGATGCGGCGGTGGCCGATATGGCGCGCCGCCGCATCGACGAACTGGAGAATGTGTGATGGGCCTCGGCCGCGAACAGGAAGTCGAAATTCGATCCGATCCGATCTTCATGCCCGGCGCGCGCGTGGTGTCGCGCAAGCACATCAAGAACGACGGCACCTATCCCCTGAAGGAGATAGGCGAGATTCTCGTGCGCAAGGGCGATGTCGGCTACGTGCGCGACATCGGCACCTTTCTGCAGCAGTTCTATATTTACGCGGTCGAATGGGTCGATCGCGGGACGATCGTCGGCATGCGCGGCAAGGAACTGATCTCGGCCGATGCAGCGGAAACACTGGAGATGAAACAATGAAGGTGATGATCCGCGAAACGCCGAAGGGCCTTTCGGCATACGTGCCGAAGAAGGACCTGGAAGAACTCGTCGTCGAAACCGAGAAGACGCCGATCTGGGGCGGCTCGATCAAGCTGAAGAACGGCTGGACGCTGGTCCTGCCGGACATGCCGGCGGAGACGAAGCTTCCGATCACCGTCAACGCGAAGAAGCTCGGGGGCGACGATGAGTGAGGCCGCAGCGCTCGAACCATCCGCCTATTCGCCGGGCGATCTCGATCGCACGCTGACGGCAATCGCTGAGGGCTTGCGCGCCGGACGGCTCGTTGCCTACGTCGGTCCCGGCATATTGCCGCGCGGCGCCGCGCCGACGCTACCGGAGGAAATCGCCGCCGAACTGCACAAGCGCGCGCCCGCGCCCGGCCGCATCCGCACGAACATGTGGTCCGTCGCGCAATTCATCGAGCAGCGCCGCCATCGCAAGACGCTGATCAAATTCATGTCGGAGATTTTCGGCGCGCCCGTCGCGCCGACCGAATTGCACCGCAAGCTCGCCGCGCTGCGCACGCCGCTGATCGTCGACGTCTGGTACGACGGCGCCATGCGCGCCGCGCTCGCCGATCGCGCGGACTGGGTGGAAATCCAGGGGATCACACGCGCGCTCGAACATGGCGACGTCTGGTTCAAGGCCTACGATTGCGCGGGCGCGCCAGCGCCGCTGGAGGCCGCCAACGCGGCGCGCACGCTGCTCTACAAGCCGCATGGCGGCGTGACGCCGGCGCAGAATTATCTCGTCGCCGACAGCGATTATGTCGAGGTTCTGACGGAGATCGACATCCAGACGCCGATCCCGGACGCGGTTAAGCTGATCCGCGAGACGCGCGGCTTCGTATTTCTGGGCTGCCGGTTCCACGATCAGATGCTGCGCACCTATGCGCGCCAGATCATCAAGCGTTCGGCCGGGCCGCATTATGCGCTGGTCGATCGGGCCGTGCTGACGAAGAACGAGATCAAATTCTTCGACGAGATCGGCGCGATCCTGGTCGAGGCGCCGCTGGACCTGCTCGCGGAGCGCCTGTAGCAGATTGTCATCCCGGCCGGAGCGAAGCGCAGGGCCGGGAACCAGAATGCAAGACCTCGTGCTGGTTCCCGGATCGACTCTTCGGGACGTCCGGGATGACATTCAACTCGTCACGCAGCCCCGCCCGGCGCACCAGAGAATTTCACCAGAACGTCCTGGTCGCGCACGATGTATTGGCAGGCGAGCCGATATTTCGGCGCTATGTCGTCGACCTCGGCCAGGCGGATTTCATCGGCCGTAATCTTGCCGAGTCCCTTGAGCTGCTCCTTCTCCTTGTCGGTCAACATCGAGCCCATGGTCTTGCCGGTCAGGGTCACGACTTCGATCAGGCACGAACCGCAATTGCCGTCCTTGCAGTCGAAGGGAATCGGTATCTTGCTGGTTTCGGCGACGGCGAGGATCGTCTTGCGGTCGCCGGCGATGGCGTAGACGGTCACGTCCTTGTGCAGCAGCGGGGATGAAAAGGTGACGTTGGGCATGGTGCGCTCCTTGGCTTGAACCCGCGCACGCTCCAGCAAGCCGCATACCTTGTCGCCGCGGCCATTTGGGCGCGTTTCGCGCGACAAGTCCGAAGCACTGTCTGCAAGCCCGTCCGAAGCGCGACATCGCCTGTCGGGGTCCCGGTTTTCCGTGGCTTTACGCGGGCCGACGCCTTTGTTCGCCCAGTGTCGGGCACGCGACACATTCGTTGTACGGGGCGCGTCGGTTGCGTTGCTCGCGAAGACAAAACTCTCGACAAATCAACATGCCAATCAGAATGGAACCGCTGGCACGGGCGTTGCGGACATGTTCGCCGAGCAGCGACGGATTGTTGCTCCCCGGGGAAGGGCCCCAATTTCGCAGGAGACATTCATGGGCAAGCTCCGTCAGATCGCGTTCTACGGAAAGGGCGGCATCGGCAAGTCAACGACGTCGCAGAACACTCTCGCCGCGCTCGTCGAGATGGGTCAGAAGATCCTGATCGTGGGTTGCGACCCGAAGGCGGATTCGACCCGCCTGATCCTCAACACCAAGCTGCAGGACACCGTGCTTGCGCTGGCCGCCGAAGCCGGCTCGGTCGAAGACCTCGAACTCGAGGACGTGCTGAAGATCGGCTATAAGGGCATCAAGTGCACGGAATCCGGCGGTCCGGAGCCGGGCGTCGGCTGCGCCGGACGCGGCGTCATCACCGCCATCAACTTCCTGGAAGAAAACGGCGCCTATGACGACGTGGACTATGTGTCCTACGACGTGCTCGGCGACGTCGTGTGCGGCGGCTTCGCCATGCCGATCCGCGAGAACAAGGCGCAGGAAATCTACATCGTCATGTCCGGCGAGATGATGGCGCTCTATGCGGCCAACAACATCGCCAAGGGCATTCTGAAATACGCGCATTCCGGCGGCGTGCGTCTGGGCGGGCTGATCTGCAACGAGCGCCAGACCGACAAGGAGCTGGAACTCGCCGAAGCGCTGGCCGAAAAGCTCAACACCAAGCTGATCCACTTCGTGCCGCGCGACAACATCGTGCAGCATGCGGAGCTGCGCCGGCAGACGGTGATCGAATATGCGCCCGACTCCCAACAGGCGACGGAATATCGCGAACTTGCCCGCAAGATTCACGAGAATTCCGGCAAGGGCACGATACCGACGCCGATCACGATGGAAGAGCTCGAGGACATGCTGCTCGAGTTCGGCATCATGAAGACGGAAGAGCAGGCGCTCGCCGAACTCCAGGCGAAGGAAGCCGCGAAAGCCGCCGCCGCCAGCGCCTGAACGCCGATCAGCTTGCCGGCGCCGGACCTTGACTCTGGCGTCGGCTCCCCCGGACACGAGGAGAGAGACGATGAGCCTCGACTACACCAACGACGGCGAGAAGATGGAAGCGCTGATCACGGAAGTGCTCAACGCATATCCGGACAAATTCGCCAAGCGCCGCAAGAAGCATCTCAACGTCGCCAAGGATGGCGAGGAGATCGGCGACGAAGGCGCGCCCGTCACCGAATGCGACGTCAAATCCAACATCAAGTCGATCCCCGGCGTGATGACCATTCGCGGCTGCGCTTATGCGGGCTCGAAGGGCGTCGTTTGGGGACCGATCAAGGACATGGTCCACATCAGCCACGGCCCCGTGGGTTGCGGGCAATATTCCTGGTCGCAGCGCCGCAACTACTACATCGGCAAGACCGGCGTCGACACCTTCGTGACGATGCAGTTCACCAGCGATTTCCAGGAAAAGGACATCGTCTTCGGCGGCGACAAGAAGCTCGAGAAGGTGATCGACGAGATCAACGCGCTTTTCCCGCTCGCCCGCGGCATCTCCGTTCAGTCGGAATGTCCGATTGGTCTGATCGGCGACGACATCGAGGCCGTCTCCAAGAAGAAGGCGAAGGAATCCGGCAAGACGATCGTGCCCGTGCGCTGCGAAGGTTTCCGCGGCGTATCGCAATCGCTCGGCCACCACATCGCCAACGACGCGGTGCGCGACTGGGTGTTCGACAACAAGGGCGGCGCCACGCAGAATGACGATTCGGCCTTCGAGGTCGGCCCCTATGACGTCAACGTCATCGGCGACTACAACATCGGCGGCGACGCCTGGGCCTCGCGCATCCTTCTCGAGGAAATGGGCCTGCGCGTGGTCGGCAACTGGTCCGGCGACGCGACGCTCGCGGAAATCGAGCGCGCGCCGAAGGCCAAGCTCAATCTCATCCATTGCTACCGGTCGATGAACTACATCTGCCGCCACATGGAAGAGAAATACGGCGTGGCCTGGATGGAGTACAATTTCTTCGGTCCTTCGCAGATCGAAGGCTCCATGCGCAAGATCGCCAAGCACTTCGGGCCCGAGATCGAGGAGAAGACGGAAGCCGTCATCGCCAAGTACCGGGTGCTCGTCGACGCGGTAATCGCCAAATATCGCCCGCGCCTCGAAGGCAAGACGGTGATGCTCTATGTCGGCGGACTTCGCCCCCGACACGTCATCACGGCTTACGAGGATCTCGGCATGCAGATCGTCGGCACGGGCTACGAATTCGCTCACGGCGACGACTACCAGCGCACCGGCCATTACGTGAAGAACGGCACGCTGATCTACGACGACGTGACCGGGTACGAACTCGAGAAATTCATCGAGGGCGTGCGTCCCGATCTCGTCGGTTCGGGCATCAAGGAAAAATACCCCGTGCAGAAGATGGGCATTCCCTTCCGTCAGATGCATTCCTGGGACTATTCCGGCCCGTATCACGGCTATGACGGCTTCGCGATCTTCGCGCGCGACATGGACCTCGCCATCAACAATCCCGTGTGGGGCTTGATGAAGGCGCCGTGGAAGCCGGCTTCCAAGCCGAACCCGACGGCCATCGCCGCCGAGTAGCCGAGTCTGTCGTCCCCGACGCCCGCGCAGCAGGCGATCGGAGATCCAGAAAGCAAGCGGCGCCCGAGTCCTGGATCCCCGCTTTCGCGGGGATGCAAAGCGGAACCGGCCGCCGGTCCTGAAACCTGAAACTCCAGCCGCGCAGGCAGCCGTATGGCGCTGCTGCGCAAAAGAGGAGCTTTGTCATGCCCCAGTCAGCCGAAAAGGTTCTCGACCACGCCCCGCTCTTCCGCGAGCCCGAATACAAGGAGATGCTCGCGCGCAAGAAGATGATGTTCGAATGCGGCGTTTCCGACGTGCAGATCCAGGATACGTCCGAATGGACCAAGACCTGGGAATATCGCGAGAAGAATCTCGCCCGCACCGCGCTGGTCGTGAACCCCGCCAAGGCCTGCCAGCCGCTCGGCGCGGTCTTCGCCGCCGCCGGCTTCGAGCGCACCATGTCCTTCGTCCACGGCTCGCAAGGCTGCGTCGCCTATTACCGCTCGCACCTGTCGCGCCATTTCAAGGAGCCGTCCTCGGCCGTCTCCTCGTCGATGACCGAAGACGCGGCCGTGTTCGGCGGCCTCAACAACATGGTCGATGGGCTGGCCAACACCTACAAGCTCTATGATCCAAAGATGATCATGGTCTCGACGACCTGCATGGCGGAAGTCATCGGCGACGACCTGCACGCCTTCATCCAGACGGCCAAGCAGAAGGGCTCGGTCCCCGAGACTTTCGACGTGCCCTTCGCGCATACGCCCGCCTTCGTCGGCAGCCATGTCGACGGCTATGACAACATGATGAAGGGCGTGCTCGATCACTTCTGGAAAGGCAAGGAGCGCAAGGCCGGGACGAAGATCAACATCATCCCGGGCTTCGACGGCTATGTCGTCGGCAACAACCGCGAACTGAAGCGCATGCTCGACGCGATGGGCGTGGACTACACGATCCTGTCCGACGCCGCCGACCAGTTCGACACGCCCGCCGACGGCGAGTTCCGCATGTACGACGGCGGCACCAAGATCGACGACGTGGCCGCCGGCCTCGACGCCAGGGCGACGATCTCGCTGCAGCAATGGTGCACGCCCAAGACGCTCGCTTTCGCCGGCGAGCAGGGGCAGGAGACGGCCTCGTTCCACTATCCGATGGGCGTGGCCGCGACCGACGAACTGCTGATGAAGATTTCCGAACTGACCGGCAAGGACATCCCGGCGGAGATCGAGAAGGAGCGCGGCCGGCTCGTCGACGCGATGGCCGACAGCCAGGCGCATCTGCACGGCAAGAAATACGCGATCTACGGCGATCCGGATTTCGTCTACGCCATGGCGCGCTTCGTGATGGAGACCGGCGGCGAGCCGACCCATTGCCTGGCGACCAACGGCAAGACGGAATGGGTGGAGCAGATGAAGGAACTGCTGGCCTCATCGCCCTTCGGCGCGAACGCCCAGGTGTGGGCGGGCAAGGATCTCTGGCACCTCCGCTCGCTGCTGTTCACGGAGCCGACCGATTTCATCGTCGGCAGCTCCTACGCCAAGTACCTCGAGCGCGACACCGGCATTCCGCTGATCCGTCTCACCTTCCCGATCTTCGATCGGCACCATCATCACCGCTTCCCGGTGTGGGGCTATCAGGGCGGCCTGCGCGTACTGACCGTGCTGCTCGACAAGGTGTTCGACGTGCTGGATCGCGAGACGATCGTGGCCGGCGTCACTGACTACAGCTACGACCTCACCCGCTGAGGCTTTAGCAAGGCGCGCGTCTGGCGCGCGCCTTGCAACTCTCTTTCGGTAGGCATTTCGAGCCGACAATCGCGTCGGCTCCCCGACAAGAGGCGGACGGCGCATGTCAGACCTCAAGGCCAAAATCCAGGACGTGTTCAACGAACCCGCCTGCGACAAGAATCTGGCCAAGAGCGACAAGGAGCGCAAGAAAGGCTGCTCCAAGCCGCTGACGCCGGGCGCAGCCGCCGGCGGCTGCGCCTTCGACGGCGCGAAGATCGTGCTGCAGCCGATCGTCGACGCCGCCCATCTCATTCACGGCCCGCTCGCCTGCGAAGGCAACAGCTGGGACAACCGTCACGCGGCCTCTTCCGGCCCGCAGACGTATCGCATGTCGTTCACGACAGATTTGTCGGAACTCGACATCGTCATGGGCAACGGCGAGAAGAAGCTCTGGAAGGCGATCCGCGAACTGATCGAGCGGCGGGCCCCGCCCGCGATCTTCGTCTATTCCACCTGCGTCACCGCGCTGATCGGCGACGACATAGCCGCCGTCTGCAACCGCGCGAGCGCGAAATTCGGCACTCCGGTCATCCCGGTAAACGCGCCGGGTTTCGCGGGCTCAAAGAATCTCGGGAACAAGCTCGCCGGCGAAACGCTGCTCGACCACGTCATCGGCACGCGCGAGCCTGATGTTTCAACGCCGACCGACATCAACATTCTCGGCGAATACAATCTCGCCGGCGAATTGTGGCAGGTGACGCCGCTGTTCGAGAAGCTCGGCATCCGCCTTCATACCTGCGTGACGGGCGACGCCCGCTACAATGACGTCGCCTCCTGCCACCGTTCGCGCGTCAACATGATGGTGTGTTCCGCCGCGCTCGTGAATGTCGCGCGAAAAATGGAGGAGCGCTGGGGCGTTCCGTGGTTCGAGGGCTCGTTCTACGGCGTGACCGACACATCCGACGCCTTGCGCAACATCGCGGGCCTTCTGGTCCGGCAGGGCGCGTCGCCCGATCTCGTCGCCCGCACCGAGGCGCTGATCGCGGAAGAAGAAGCCCGTGTCTGGAAGCGGCTCGAACCCTATCGAGTCCGCCTCAAGGGCAAGCGCGCGCTGGTCTACACCGGCGGCGTGAAATCCTGGTCCGTGGTCTCCGCGCTGCAGGATATCGGCATGGTCATCGTCGACACGTCCGTGCGCAAGGCGACCGACGAGGACAAGCAGCGCATCGTCGAACTGACCGGCGAGGACCATCACATGGTCGATGCGCTGAGCCCGCGCGAAATGTTCGCCTTCCTGCGCGACGGCAAGGCCGACGTGCTGTTGTCGGGCGGCCGCTCGCAATTCATCGCGCTCAAGGCGCGCACGCCCTGGGTCGATATCAACCAGGAGCGTCACGAGCCCTTCGCCGGTTACGACGGCATGGTCGAGCTGGTGAAGAAGCTCGACGCCGCCATCAACAATCGAGTCTGGGAGAAGGTGCGCAAGCCCGCGCCGTGGGACGAAGCGTTCACGGCGCCACCGTCGCCCGCAGGCGAACACAACCTGTCGCGCCACCGCCGCAAATTCGCGGAAACCGAAGCCTTTGATATCGGGGAATGCTGAGATGAACGCGGTCTCGCCGGTCTCGCGGTCGCTTTCGACCAATCCGCTGAAATCCTCGGCGCCGCTCGGGGCGGCCATGGCCTATCTCGGCGTCGAAGGCGCGGTGCCGCTGTTCCACGGCAGCCAAGGCTGCACAGCCTTCGCGCTCGTGCTGCTGGTGCGCCACTTCAAGGAAGCGATCCCGATCCAGACCACGGCCATGAACGAGGTCTCGACCATCCTCGGCGGCGCCGACCATGTCGAGGAGGCGCTGCTCAACATCAAGAAGCGCATGAATCCCAAGCTCGTCGGCATCTGCTCGACGGCGCTGACCGAAACGCGCGGCGAGGATTTCGAGGGCGACCTGCGCCTCATTCTCACGAAACGCGCGGCCGATCTCAAAGGCACCGAAATCGTCTTCGCCTCCACGCCCGATTTCTCGGGCGCGCTCGAAGAAGGCTGGGCCAAGGCGTGCCATGCGATCGTCAACGCGCTCACACCCGTTGGCGTGACGACCATCGCCGGCCAAGTCAACGTTCTCACCGGCGTGCATCTCACCGCCGCCGACATCGAATCGCTGCGAGACACGATCGAGGCCTTCGGTCTCGAACCGATCTTCCTGCCGGACGTGTCGCAGTCGCTCGACGGGATCACGACCGGCGAATGGAGCGCAGCAACCTACGGCGGCACGACGCTTGACCGGATTCGCGCGATGGGCGCCTCCTGCGCGACGCTCGCGGTCGGCGAACACATGCGCGAGGCGGCGCTCCTGCTCGGCGAGCGCACCGGCGCACCGGTCCATGTCTTCCCGACGCTGACCGGGCTCGACGCCTGCGACGACCTCACCGCCGCGCTGATGGAAATCTCGGGCCGCAAGGCGCCGGCGATCGTGCAGCGCGAACGCCAGCGCCTGCTCGACGCCATGCTCGACGGGCATTTTTACTTCGCCGGCAAGCAAGTCGCGATCGCCGCCGAGCCGGACCTTTTGCTGTCGATGGCGACGCTGGCGACCGATCTCGGCGCGAAGATCGTCGCCGCCGTGACGACGGCGCCGGGCTCCGCCGCGATCGATCTGACGCCGGCCGACGTGATCGTCGGCGATCTCGGCGATCTCGAGGACATGGCGGGCGAGGCCGATCTCATCATGACGCACAGCCACGGCCGGCAGGCGGCCGAGCGTCTTGGCGTGCCGCATCTGCGCATCGGCTTCCCCGTGTTCGACCGTCTCGGCGCCGCCTATCGCGCGACGCTCGGCTATGCCGGCACGCGCAGCCTGATCTTCGAGACGGCGAACCTTCTTCTCGCCGCGCCGCACGGCCAGCACGCGCACGACGATCAGGATCACAAGCAGAAGGAGCAAATCCCATGAGCGCTTTGCATTTGCGGGTTGTCGGCGAAGGGGGCGCGACGACTGCGCCGCCGGTCGGCGCGCTGCGCGTCGCCATCGCGACGCAGGATCTGCAGAATCTCAACGCGCATTTCGGTTCGGCGCGCCGCTTCGCCATCTACGACGTGTCGCCGACCGACTGGAATTTCGTCGAGACCGTCGCCTTCGAGGCGAATTCCGACGAGTCCGGCAGCCATCGCACCGACGGCGACGACAAGATCGCCGCCAAGGTGAAGGGGCTCGCAGGTTGCCACCTCCTGTTCTGTCTGGCGATCGGCGGTCCCTCGGCCGCAAAGGTCGTGTCGGCCAACATCCATCCCGTGAAGCTGCCGCAGGCGCAGCCGATCGAAGCGGTTCTCGAACGCACGCGCGCCATGCTCTCCGGTTCGCCGCCGCCCTGGCTGCGCAAGGTGCTGGCGGGCGCCGGCGCGGTCGCCAAGCCGAGCTTCGAGGAGGATTGATCATGACCATCGTCGCCTTCGCGTCGCTCTTCTTGATGGCCACGACGCTGCTCATCGCGAAGGCGGGAGATTGCGACAACGCCGACCATGCGCGCATCGCGGAAGCCTTCTGCTTCGCGCCGCTGATCTGACCGCACGCCAACGAGGATTCCATGCTCGATACGCCCGATCCCGCCGCAGCCGACGCCGCCGCTTTCGAAACGCCCTTCATGAGGGCGCTGGTGCGCCTGTTCCGCGCGCTGGACCAGCATGGCTCATGGGACAAGAAGTCCGATGCGCAGATCCTGAAGGATTACATCGTCACCAAGGAACAGCGCCGCGAAATGCCGATCATAGGCGATCCCGATCCCGACATCCTGTGGCGGATCGAGATGTTCTACACGGCTATCGGCATCGCCGCGGAGCAGCAGACCGGCGTCATCGCCGGGCCGATGATGAAGATGAGCCACGAAGGCTTCGGCCGGCTCGTGCTGCTCGCCGGCAATCTCGTCGCCCTGTCGCGCCACCTGCGCGACGTGCATCGCTTCGGCTTCGACAATTTCGCCAAGATGGCGGCCGAGGGCGAGAAATATCTCGCAAAGACGGTAGCCATGATCGAGGCGCACCCCGAAGTCGCCAAGGATTGAGGAGCGCCGCATGTCCGATGTCGAAGACCTGAAGGCCGAGATCAAGAAGCTCTCCGCCAAGGCCGTCAACGCCAAGATGAACCTGCACGATCTCTCCGAGGAGCTGCCGGTCAACTGGACCTCGATCATGCAGGTCGCGCAGGCCACGCACGATGCCTATGCGGCGCTGATCGCGGCGCGCGAAAAGCTGAAGGAGATTGAAGCGGCATGAGCGCCTTTCTCACCCGCAGCGGCGCCGCCTGGACGCCGGTCTACCTCACCGACATCAACAGCGAGACCTGCATCGGTTGCGGCCGCTGCTACAAGGTGTGCTCGCGCGACGTGATGCATCTCTACGG
This sequence comes from Rhodoblastus sp., assembly GCA_047605445.1. GTDB lineage: Bacteria > Pseudomonadota > Alphaproteobacteria > Rhizobiales > Beijerinckiaceae > JAJXWB01. The sequence goes on along the minus strand of JASGFP010000001.1, from coordinate 79,155 downwards.
CGTCGACGACGAGGGCGAAATCCTCGGCAAGGTGACGGAGGACGACGACGACGATTTCGACGGCGACCTCAATCGCAAGATCATGAAGGTCGACAACGACGGCGCCTGTATCGGCTGCGGCGCCTGCGCGCGCGTCTGCCCCAAGGACTGCCAGACCCATGTCCCAGCCGATCAGATTGCAGCCTGAAGGCGCTGCGCTCCGTATTTCCGTCGAGGGCGAGCCGCCGCCTGACGGAGAAACGCTGGCGCGCGCGTTGAAAGACGCGGGGCCGACGACGTCGGACCCGTTCTGGCTCGAAATCTTCTCGCGCCTCGTGGCGATCGGCCTGGTCGAAGCGGACGAAGAGGCGACGAGCCTGACGTCGACACTCGGCCTCGACGCCAGCGATCTGCGAAAGGCCGTGGCGGCCCATGCGCCGCATCCGCTCGCGATTGCGGCGGCCCATCGCGCCAGCGTCGCCATCCGCGACGACGAGGAACAGATGGTGCTCGACCTGCTGCTGGCGCACCGGGCTGACGACACGCGCGAAACGCGCTGGCTCGCCGCCATGATCGCACGGCGCGCCATGCAGCCCAATCACCTGTGGCAGGATCTCGGTTTCGCGGACCGCTCCTGGCTCAACGAAATGCTGCGCCGCTACTTTCCCGCGCTGCACGCCGGCAACACGTCCGACATGAAGTGGAAGAAATATTTCTATCGCCGCCTGTGCGAGATCGAGGGCTTCGCGCTCTGCACGGCGCCATCCTGCCGCGAATGCTGCGACTTCGATCGCTGCTTCGGCGCGGAAGATGGCGAAAGCCTGCTGGCGCAACGCCGGCGCGCGACAGAAATGATGTCGGACATGCGACACTTGTCGTAACCGCTACAGGCCGGCGCGTTTGGAATCATAGCAAAATCAGTCGTCTCGCGTGGCACGGGCGTTGCGATCCTCTCTCGATCCAAGTGTCGATGGAGCGCCGACCATGATCCAGCTCACCCCCGAAGCCGTCGAAGCGGTGAAGTCCGCCATGTCCCGCGCGAGCGGCCCCGCCGCGGGCCTGCGCATCATGGTGGAGACCGGCGGCTGCGCCGGCTTCAAATATATGATGGGCCTCGAACAGGCGCCGCGCGAAGGCGACGCGGTGGTGCAGCAGGACGGCGTCACCGTCTTCATCGACGACCTTTCGCAGCCGCATCTGGCTGGCATGAAGGTCGATTTCGTCGCCGGTCTCGAGTCCTCAGGTTTCGTTTTCGACAATCCCAACGCCGCGTCCAAATGCGCGTGCGGCAAGAGCTTCGGCTGAGGGGGCGGCAATGTGGGACTATACCGAAAAGGTCCAGGAATACTTCTTCAATCCGAAGAACGCGGGCGTACTGTCCGAGGCCAACGCCGTCGGCGAGGTCGGCGCTATTTCGTGCGGCGACGCGCTGAAACTGATGATGAAGGTCGATCCCGTCACCAATGTCATCCTCGACGCGAAATTCCAGACCTTCGGCTGCGGCTCGGCCATCGCCTCCTCCTCTGCGCTCACCGAGCTCATCATCGGCAAGACAGTCGATGAAGCGCTGAAGCTGACCAATCAGGACATCGCAGATTTTCTCGGCGGCCTGCCGCCAGAGAAGATGCACTGCTCCGTCATGGGCTACGAGGCCTTGCAGGCGGCGGTCGCCAATTTCCGCGGCGAAACGTGGAGCGACGACCATGAGGAAGGCGCGCTCGTCTGCAAATGCTTCGGCGTCGACGAAGGCATGATCGAGCGCGCCGTGCGCATGAACAATCTCACGACCATCGAGCAGGTGACGGCCTACACCAAGGCCGGCGGCGGCTGCCTCACCTGTTTCGACGCGCTGGAGACGACGCTCGCCAAGGTCAATGCGAGCATGGTCGCCGAAGGGCTGCTCGACGGGGCCAAGGCCTACCGCCTGGGCTCGGTCGACGCCGCCGCGCTGAAGAAGAAGCCCGCTCCGGGCGCCGCCAAGCGCGCGCCCGTGGTGCTGATCGGCGAAGGCGCGCCGGTGCGTCCGCGCGCCGCCGCGACGCCTGCTGCTCCATCGCATCCCGCGCCGGCCGGCGCATCGCCGCTCGATCCCGCCGCGCCCGCGCCGGCGATGACAAACCTGCAGAAGATGAAGCTGATCGAGCAGGCGATCGAGGAGCTGCGCCCCAGCCTCAAGGCCGACAAGGGCGATTGTGAACTCGTCGATATCGACGGCTCGAACGTCTACGTCCATCTGTCCGGCGCCTGCGTCGGCTGCCAGATGGCGAGTGTGACGGTGTCCGGCATCCAGCAAAGGCTGTCGGCCAAGATCGGCGCGCTGATCCGCGTCATTCCCGTCGACAGGAACTGAGGGAGAGCGCCATGCGTCCCGTCTATCTCGACAACAACGCGACGACGAAAGTCGACGCCCGCGTCGTGGAAGCCATGCTTCCGTATTTTACGGAGCAGTTCGGCAATCCCTCCTCGATCCATTCCTTCGGCGCGAGCGTCGGCGGCGCGGTGAAGGCAGCGCGCAGGCAGCTTCAGACGTTGCTCGGCGCCGAATACGACCACGAGATCGTCTTCACCTCGGGCGGCACCGAGAGCGACAATATGGCGATCCTCTCCGCGCTCGAGGCCATGCCCGAGCGCGACGAGATCATCACGTCAAAGGTCGAGCATCCCGCGGTGCTCTCAGTCTGCGAACATCTCGAAAAGACAGGCCGTGCGAAAGTGCATTACATCGGTGTCGATTCGTTTGGGCGCCTCGATCTCGAAGCCTATCGCGCGGCGCTGAGCGACCGCGTCGCGCTCGTCACGCTGATGTGGGCGAACAACGAGACCGGCACTATCTTCCCGGTCGAACCGCTAGCGGAACTGGCCAAGGAAGTCGGCGCGCTGTTTCATACCGACGCCGTGCAGGCCGTAGGAAAGGTTCCGATCGCGCTGAAGGGCAGCGCGATCGACATGCTGTCGCTCTCGGGCCACAAGCTGCACGCGCCAAAAGGAGTCGGCGCGCTCTACGTGAAACGCGGCACGCGCTTCAAGCCGCTGCTGCGCGGCGGCCACCAGGAACGCGGACGGCGCGCGGGCACCGAGAACACGCCTGCTATCGTCGCGCTAGGCAAGGCGGCCGAACTCGCCATCGACGCCATGGCCGACGAAAAGACCCGCGTGAAAGCGCTCCGCGACCGGCTGGAAGCCGGCATCCTGCAACGCGTGCCCAATTGCTTCGTCAACGGCGACAAATACGACCGCCTGCCGAACACCTGCAATGTCGCCTTCGAATATGTGGAAGGCGAGGCGATCCTGCTGCATCTGACGCGGGCCGGCATCGCGGCGTCGTCCGGTTCGGCGTGCACATCGGGCTCGCTGGAGCCGAGCCACGTGCTGCGCGCGATGAACATTCCCTTCACCGCCGCGCATGGCTCGATCCGCTTCTCCTTCTCGCGCGACAGCGTCGACGACGACGTCGACCGCGTGCTCGATGTGTTGCCGGGCGTGATGGAGAAACTGCGTGCGCTCTCGCCCTTCTGGGCCGGCGCGAACGAGGGACCGAAAGAGTTCAAACCCGTCTACGCTTGAGGCGCGCGATGGCTGACGCTGGCCGACGCATATCCGTCAACGACACGACGCTGCGCGATGGCGAGCAGGCGCCGGGCGTCGCCTTTTCCAATGCGGAGAAGCTGACGATCGCGACCGCGCTCGCCGCGGCCGGCGTCGACGAAATCGAAGCCGGCACGCCCGCGATGGGCGCCGACGAAATCGCCTCCATCGCGGCCATCGCATCGGTCGGCCTGCCCTGCGCCGTGATGGCCTGGTGTCGCGCGCTCGAAAGCGATGTCGAGGCCGCGCGCGCGGCGGGCGTCAGGCGCGTCAACATTTCCGCGCCGTCGTCGCGCATTCAGATGAAGGTGAAGCTGAACGCCGGGCCTGCCGAAGTCGCCGCGCGCGTTCGGAAAATCGTGGCCTATGCCGTCGAGCGCGGAGTCGAAGTCGCGCTCGGCTGCGAGGATTCCTCGCGCGCGGAGGCGCAGGATCTCGCGCTTCTCGCCGAAGCCGCGCGCGCGTCCGGCGCCTTCCGCATCCGCTACGCCGACACGCTTGGCGTGATGGAGCCCTTCGGTCTTTACGACGCCATCCGGCGGCTGAAGGATGCGACCGATCTCGATATCGAGTTTCACGGCCACGACGATCTGGGCCTGGCGACCGCCAACACGCTTGCGGCCCTGCGCGCGGGCGCCAATCACGCGAGCGTGACGGTCCTGGGGCTCGGCGAACGCGCGGGCAATGCGCCTTTGGAAGAGATCGCGGTCGCAGCCGCGCAGACCGGCGCCTTTGCGACCGGCGTCGATCTCGCGCAGCTCAACGATCTCGCCGTCCTCGTCGCCGACGCCGCCAATCGGACGATCGGCGAGGCCAAGGCGATCGTCGGACGCGACATCTTCACGCATGAATCGGGCGTGCATGTCTCCGGCCTGCTGCGCGACGTGCGCGCCTATCAGGCGCTCGATCCGGCCGCGCTCCAGCGCGGCCACGCCATCGTCATCGGCAAGCACTCGGGCCTCGCCTCGCTGCGCGCGGTTTGCGGCGACCTCGACCTCGACGCCGAATGCGAGGCGCAGGCGCTCGCCGAAATCAAGGCGCTGGCGCAGCGCACGAAGCGCGCCGTGCCGACCGACCAGGCCCGCCGCATCGCAGTTGCGCTCAGGGAAATCCAGTCCGCGCGGCGCGCCGGCGCGCCGGTCTGGTCATGAAGGCGCTGATCGCCCAGATCAGGGCGGACGTCGCCTGCGTCGCCGGCCGCGATCCCGCCGCGCGCGGCCGGTTCGAGACGCTTGTCATCTATCCGGGCGTGCACGCCGTCATCTGGCATCGCATCGCGCATCGGTTGTGGCTGCGCAACTGGCGCGGCGCGGCGCGGGCGCTGTCGTGGTTCGCGCGCTTTCTGACGAATGTCGACATTCATCCCGGCGCGACCATCGGCGACCGCTTCTTCATCGACCATGGCGCGGGCGTCGTCATCGGCGAAACGGCGATCGTCGGCGACGACGTCACGCTTTATCACGGCGTCACGCTCGGCGGCGTCTCGTGGTCGCCGGGCAAGCGCCACCCCACCTTGCGCGACGGCGTGCTCGTCGGCGCGGGCGCCAAGATTCTCGGGCCAATCACCATCGAGGAAAACGCCCGCATCGGCGCCAATTCGGTGGTGATGGAGGATGTGCCGCCCGGCGCCACCGTCGTCGGCATTCCCGGCAAGATCGTGCATGGCCTCACGACCCGCCGTCGTCTCGCCGGCGGCCGGGTCGATCTCGACCATCACCTGATGCCCGACCCCGTCGGCGACGCGCTGTCCTACCTGATCGACCGCGTCGATTTTCTCGAAGCGCGCCTGAACGAGATGCAACAGCGCGCGCGTCGCAAACAGGACGAATGCGTCTGAACGGAGTAGAGCCATGAGCCAGGCCATCGAACAATTGAAATCCCTCAGCTCCGCGGAAGATTTTTTTCAGGCGCTGGACGTTCCCTTCGATCCGCAGGTGCTGCGCGTCGCGCGCCTTCACATTCTCAAGCGCATGGGCCAGATCGTCGGCGCTCTGGCGGATGACGCGCCGGAGACCGAAGCGCGCCACGCCTGCCGCGAGGCTCTGATCGCGGCCTACGAGGAATTCACGCAGAAAACGCCGATCGAGACACGTCTCTTCAAAGTGTTGCGCGACCGCGATCCCTCCCGGCCCGCCACGCGCGGCGCCTTCGTGCCGCTGTCCGATCTCACTGGCTGACAGAACTGTCGCGATGCCGACAGCTGCGTCGCGATTGGCGTGGCGCTCCCCACGAAGCAGACCGGAAAACAAGGGAGAACCGTTGGTACGAAGTTTGCGGATTGGGCAGCAGGCACAAAAACGGAGGCGGCGATGCACATAATCGTCTGCATCAAGCAGGTTCCGGACTCGGCGCAGATCCGCGTCCACCCCGTCACCAACACGATCATGCGGCAAGGCGTGCCGACGATCATCAACCCTTACGATCTCTTCTCGCTCGAAGAAGCGTTGCGCTGGCGCGACAAGCTCGGCGGCGAGGTCACCGTGCTCAGCATGGGTCCGCCGTCGGCCGCGGATTCGCTGCGCAAGGCGCTGACCTACGGCGCCGACCGCGCGGTGCTGCTGACCGACCGCTTCTTCGCCGGCTCGGACACGCTGGCGACGAGCTACGCGCTGTCCGCCGCCATCGCCAAGGTCGGCGAGACCTTCGGGGCGCCCGACATCGTCTTCACCGGCAAGCAGACGATCGACGGCGACACGGCGCAGGTCGGCCCGGGCATCGCCAAGCGTCTCGATCTCAAGCAGCTCACCTATGTCAGCCGCATTGTCGACGTCGATCTGCAATCGCGCTCGATCGTCGCAGAACGGCGCGCCGAAGGGGGCGTGCAGGTGCTGATGACGCAATTGCCCGCACTGGTGACGATGCTGGAAGGCGCGAACGACATTCGCCGCGGCTCTCTCGACGACGCGCTGCGCGCTGCGCGCGCGGATGTCGTCACATGGAGCGCCGCCGACGCCGGCATCACCGATCTGCTGAAGTGCGGCCTGCGCGGCTCGCCGACCGTCGTCAAGCGCGTCTTCGCGCCGCCGCCGCGCTCGGAGAAGGCCGAACTGATCGAGACGCAGGCGCGCACTCCCGCAGAATCGGCCGACGCCATGATCGAGGCGATCTTCGCACGCGCCCCGAACATCGAAGCGGATCTCGTCAAATCCGCGTCCGGTTTCTGAGGAGAGCGCCATGACCGCAAAGCCTGCACCCGCCGCCGGCGGCCGCGCCTCGATGAAGAAGGAGCTGCCGGAGCATTTCAAGGCCTACAGAAACGTCTGGGTCTTCATCGAACTCGAACGCGGTCACGTGCATTCGGTGTCGTGGGAGCTGATGGGCGAGGGCCGCAAGCTCGCCGACAAGCTCGGCGTCGAACTGGCCGCTGTCGTGATGGGCGGCCCGGACAGTGGTATCCGCGAAGCAACACGCGATTCCTTCGTCTACGGCGCGGATGTCGTCTATCAGGTCGAAAATCCGGTCCTGTCGGACTATCGTAACGAGTCATATTCGAAGGCGTTGACCGACCTGGTCAACGCGCACAAGCCGGAAATCCTGCTGCTCGGCGCGACCAGTCTCGGCCGCGATCTCGCAGGTTCGGTGGCGACCACGCTGCTGACGGGGCTCACCGCAGACTGCACGGAACTCGACGTCGACGCCGACAAGTCGCTCGCCGCCACGCGCCCGACCTTCGGCGGCTCGCTGCTCTGCACGATCTACACGCTGAACTTCCGTCCGCAGATGGCGACCGTGCGCCCGCGCGTGATGTCCATGCCGGAGCGGCAGGAAGGCCGCGAGGGCCGCGTGGTGCGCTTCGACGTCGATCTCCAGGAAGACGCGATCGTCACCAAGCTGCTGCGCTTCGTGCCGGATCGCGATTCCAACAAGTCGAACCTCGCCTATGCCGACATCGTGATCTCCGGGGGCCTTGGCCTGCAGAGCGCGGAGAACTACCAGCTCGTCAAGCAACTCGCCGCCGTGCTGGGCGCCGAATACGGCTGCTCGCGGCCGCTGGTGCAGAAGGGTTGGGTTCCCGCCGAACGCCAGATCGGCCAGACCGGCAAGACGATCCGGCCGAAGCTCTATATCGCCGCCGGCATTTCCGGCGCCATCCAGCATCGCGTCGGCGTCGACGGCGCCGACATGATCGTCGCGATCAACACCGACAAGAACGCGCCGATCTTCGACTTCGCCCATCTCGGCATCGTGACGGACGCCGTCCGCTTCCTGCCGGCGCTGACCGAAGCCTTCCGCAAGCGGCTCTCGCCCCACTCCAAAGACCGGCTCGCCGGCTGAGACGAGGAGGACAGGACATGATCGAGAAATTCGACGCCATCGTCATCGGCGCCGGCATGGCCGGCAACGGCGCGGCTTACACGCTCGCCTCGCGCGGACTGAAGGTGCTGCAACTGGAGCGCGGCGAATATCCCGGCGCCAAGAACGTGCAGGGCGCGATTCTCTACGCCAGCATGCTCGAGAAGATCATTCCGAACTTCCGCGAGGAGGCGCCGCTGGAGCGCCATATCGTCGAACAGCGCTTCTGGTTCATGACGGACCGCTCGCATACGGGCATGCAGTACCGCTCCGAGGATTTCAACGAGGAGAAACCGAACCGCTACACGATCATCCGCTCGCAGTTCGACCGCTGGTTCTCGAAGCAGGCGCAGGAGAAGGGCTCGATCCTGTTGACCGAAACGACAGCGTTGGAACTCGTACAGGACGCCTATGGCAAGGTGATCGGCGTCCGCACGGATCGGGCCGGCGGCACGATCATGGCCGATGTCGTCGTGCTGGCGGAAGGCGTCAACGGCCTGCTCGGCGCGCGCGCCGGCCTGCGCGAGACGCCCAAGCCCGATCAGGTCGCCCTCGCCGTAAAGGAAATGCACTTTCTGCCGCCGGAGGTAATCGAGCAGCGCTTCAACATCCAGGGTGACGAGGGCGTCGTGATCGAAGCGGCGGGCTCCGTGTCTCAAGGCATGGCGGGCCTCGGCTTTCTCTACACCAACAAGGAGAGCATCTCGGTCGGCATCGGCTGCATCGTGCAGGATTTCGCCGACAGCGGCGCCTCGCCGTATCAATTGCTCGACAAGTTCAAGAAGCATCCCTCGATCCGGCCGCTGCTGGATGGGTCGGAGGTCAAGGAATATGCCGCGCACCTGATTCCCGAAGGCGGCTACAAGGCCGTGCCACAGCTCTTCGGCGACGGCTGGGTCATCTGCGGCGACGCGGCGCAGCTCAACAATGCCGTGCATCGCGAGGGCTCCAATCTCGCCATGACCAGCGGCCGTCTGGCGGCGGAAGCGATCTTCCAGATCAAGTCGCGGCGCGAACCGATGAATGCGGAAAACCTCTCGCTCTACGAGAAGATGATGCACGAATCCTTCATCATGAAGGATCTGAAGAAGTACAAGGACATGCCGGCGCTGTTGCATACGCAGTCGCAGAACCTGTTCATGACCTATCCGCAGCTCGTCTCGACCGCGATGGAGAATTTCCTGCGCGTCGACGGCGCGACCAAGATCGACAAGGAAAAAGCGACCGTTCGCGCGATGCGCGCGAAGCGCGGCTGGACCGGATTGATGGGCGACGCCCTGCGCGTCGCTCGGGCGTGGCGCTAAAGCGAGGAGAGAGCGATGGTCGACGAACCGAAAGTGCGCGTCGAGGAGAAGCTGCAGCACAACCGCTATCTCGTCGATCCCGGCAAGCCACATATCGCGGTCGCGCCGCACGACAAGCCCTCGCGCAACCTGCAGGCGATGACGACCGTCTGCCCGGCCGGCTGCTACACCAACAATGCCGCCGGGCAGGTGGAGATCGTCGCCGACGGCTGCATGGAATGCGGCACCTGCCGCGTCCTGCTCGAACCCTCGGGCGAGATCACATGGTCCTACCCGCGCGGCGGCTACGGCGTGCTGTTCAAGTTCGGTTGAGCGGCACAACGCGAAGGCAGGGTCAGTTGAAGGCAAGACCGATGACCGTCGAAGAATTCCTCGCCTGTTCGATTCGTCTCGAAAAGGAAGCCGCGGATCGCTACGCCGAGCTTGCCGACGCGATGGAGGCGTCCGGCAACCGCGAGGTCGGGAAGCTGTTTCGCCAATTGTCGGACTATTCGCGCATGCATCTGGCCGACGCCATGGCGCGCGGCGGCTTTCGCGAGATTCCGGAACTCGCGGACGGCGACTTCGGCTGGCGCAGTTTCGAAAATCCGGAGACGGCAGCGATCTGGGCGGCCGATCCGCTGATCGGTCGGGAACAGGCGCTTGAAATCGCGCTCGACGCGGAGACCGCGGGCTACGATTATTACAAGGGCGTGCTCGACACGACCGACGATCCCGAGATCAAGGCGTTCGCCAAGGAGTTTGTGGAGGAGGAAAGCGAACACGTCGCCGCCCTTCACAAATGGATCGCCGCGCACAAGGCCGGCAAGCCGCTGTCGGTCGACAACTGATCAATTCGCCGCCGGCGTCCCGAGCGGAAACAGGCCGCTCTGGAAACACGCGCTCATGTGCTCGACCTTGGCGATCGCGCGCGCCGCGGCGGCGGGCTGCAACACGCGATACGCGGTCTGGCGGAACAGTTCGATCCAGCGTGTGAAAAACGCCGGCTTCAGCGCCAGCGCCAGATGCGGTGTGAAGGGTGAGCCGTTGTAGCGTGTCGTGCCGAGCAGCGTGCGCGACCAGAAGTCCTCAACGATGCGATAGTGCTGGTCCCAGTCCGCGACCGCGCGATGAAAGACGGGACCGATCATGTCGTCGTCCATCGCAGCCGCATAGAATTCGCGCACGAGACGCGCGATCTCGTCTTCGCTGACGACCGCCGGCGTCGCCAGCATTTCCGCCATTCCCGCGCCGAGCCCGGAAGCCCGGTCGGGCACGAGCGCCGCGATCTCGGGCGCTGCCCTGCCCTTGCGGTCCCCGACGTTGAGCGGCGGATCGTATTTGCCGACGAGATCGCGCGCGATGTAGACGCGCTGTCGCTCCAGCGCCCGCGCCAGCCAGAACAGGCCGTCGGCGTCGCCTGAGCGCAATGCCTCGGCCTCCTGAAGATGCGACAGGTCGTCGCTTGCGCCGACGAAGACGGGATACAGAAGCGCGCCGATGCGCCGCGTCAGCACATAGACGCCCGCCTCCGCCGGCGGCGGTCCGGCCTGAAAGCGGAAGCCGCCGAAATCCGCCGCGAGATCGCCGGCCCGCGGCAGGACCGGGCCAGGAGCGCCGGCGGGGACTGCCGGAGCGGGTGGGATCGACACATGCGACATGGCCGTGGACTCCTTCGTTTTTGCTTGCGCCGCAAGGATGGCGCCAGACCGCACGCGCCGCGGCCGGGGACATTCGTACATGGTCGCTACAATCCGTGTTATATCTTTCACAATATAAGACGGAACCCGACGCACCATGCGTGCTTCGGTCCACGCGCGCGCTGCATTGAATTGAAATCACGAAAATTTCCGTCAACTGCACCCTTGGTCCGCCTCTTGCTGCGCGAGTCCCGACAGCACGGGGAGCGACATGACAGACGCGAATCTTTCCGCCTTCTACGCCGCAGATGCGCGTCCCCTGGCGATCGTGCTCGGGCTCAATGAAATCGCGTCGGCCGTCGCCGTTCATCTCACCGGCGCGGGCTATGCGGTGGCCATGAGCCACGATCCGTTTCCGCCGGTCATTCGACGCGCCATGTCGTTCCACGACGCATTGTTCGGCGATGTCGCAATCCTGGAAGGCGTGCATGGCGAGCGGGCGGAAAATGCGATCGAAATCGTCGACGTATTGGCGCGCGCGCGCCGCGTCGCGGTCACGGAGCTGCATCTGACCGATCTGCTCGCGCTGCGAGCGCCCGCCGTACTGGTCGACGCGCGCATGCAAAAGCACCGCGTCACGCCTGACTATCGCGGTCTTGCGCGCGTCACCGTCGGCCTCGGCCCGAATTTCGTCGTCGGCGCCAATTGCGACGTCGCGGTTGAAACGCGGCCGTCGAGGAACGGCGCGATCGTCGCCGACGGCGCGACCGATTCGCCGGACGGCCAAGCCCGACCGCTCGGCGGCGTAGGTCGCGAACGCTTCGTCTATTCGGACCGCGACGGGCTCTGGCACACGCCGGTGGATATCGGCATGCGCATCTTCAAGGGCTTCGTCCTCGGCCATCTCGACGGCCTGCCGGTGCATGCGCCAATCGACGGCATTCTGCGTGGCATCGTGCGCGACAGCGCCCGGACGCCAGCAGGGGTCAAGTTGCTCGAGATCGACCCGCGTGGACGCAAGGCCAAATGGACCGGGATGGACGAGCGCGGCCGCGCCATCGGCGAGGCGACCGTCGCCGCAATTGGAACTGCGCAGGTTCGCAAACGCTCTGTCGCCGGCGTAGCGGCGATTGTTCATTGAGGCGAGAGGAGGAGTTCATGATCGCTATCGGGTCTCTTCCGTTCCGGCCGATCGTCGCGCTGCAAGGCGCATCGAGCGCTGCGATCCAGACCACGCTCGCCGACTTCGCCGCGTGCATGAAAGCACGCGGCATTCGCGTGGCAGGCGTCGTGGAGATCAACGGGGACTGTGGCGGCGGCGCATGCGGGCGACTGGCGCTGCGCGACCTCGCGACCGATGCGATCATTCCGATCTCGCAGGATCTGGGCGCGGGGTCGACGGCCTGCAATCTCGATCCGCGCGGACTTGCCGAAGCCTGCGCCACGGTCGAACGGACGATTGCGCGCGGCGTCGATCTCATCGTGCTGAGCAAGTTCGGCAAGATGGAGGCCGCGCGCGGCGGCCTGATCGACGCCTTTGGCGCCGCATTGCTCGCAGGCGTTCCGATCGTCACCGCCGTTGCTCCGTCGATGACGCAAGCCTGGACGGATTTCGCTGGCGACTATGCGCAATTCATCGATGTCGCAGCCGACTCGCTCGACGCCTGGTGGTCGCGCGTGACCGAGCCTGCGGCGAGCGTCGAGGCGGCCTGAGCAGACCGCGACAAATACGCGCGGGCGGCGCCAAATTTATCGCCTTTGCGCTGTATCGCGGAGAGAATATTAGCTTGGCTTGCATAGGCCGTGCGCCGTTCGCGGCGCGCCTCGCAAAGGAAGTCGAGACAATGAAAATTTCTGCACGCAACGCTATTCCCGGCACGATCGTCGAAATCCAGAAGGGCGCGACGACCGCACATGTGCGGATCGACATCGGCGGCACGATCGTCACTGCGTCGATCACCAACGAATCCGTGGACGAACTGGGTCTCGCTGTCGGCGGAAAGGCATTCGCCGTCATCAAGGCCTCCGACGTGATGGTCGCCGTCGCCTGAGGCGGCGGGCTGGCTTGCGACTTGCTTCAGGTCTGATCGCAAAACGGGGCGCGCCCTCGACCTTGCGGTCGGCCGCAATAGCGGTTGCTCAAAGCTCTTGCGCGCCTCGTCTTATATCGTCGAAGATATAACACTTTGAGGCGACCGACATGACACTTTTGAGTAAACGCGCTGTTCTCGGCGCACTGGCGTCCGTCCCTTTCCTGCGGACATCGGACGCAATCGCCGCGCCGGCCGACAATCTGGAAATCCTGCTGGCCCCAACCGGCGCCTCCATCAGCCTGGCGCGCGCCGTGGCGTCTGGCGCGGTCGCGCCGGGAGCGACGATGCGGCCGTGGATGGACCCGGACGATCTGCGCGCCGGCCTCGCCTCAGGCCGCACCCTTGTTTTCTCGACGCCTACGCACATTCCGGCGAACCTCGCCAATCGCGGCATGCCCCTGAAGATGCTGTGCCTGCTCGGGCTTGGACACCTCTATGTCGTATCAGACGACGAGAACGTGACGAACCTGAAGGACCTTGTCGGCAAACCCGTCCTCGGCTTCTTCAAAAACGACATGCCCGATCTCGTCTTCCGCGCCTGCGCGAAGATGGAGGGCTTCGATCCCGACAAGGATTTCCAGCTCAGCTATGTGCAGAGCGGCATGGAGGCCGCGCAGGTTCTCGCCGCCGGCAAGGCGCGATCGGCCATCCTGTCGGAACCTCCGGCGACCGCCGCGATCATGATGGCCGGCAAGCAGGGGCGCACGCTCCGGCGCGCCGTGAGCCTTCAGGAGATCTGGGGGCGGCACAAGGGCGCCAACGGCATTCCGATGGTTGGCGTCGCCGTACATGAGAAAATCATCGAGCAGTCGCCCGGGATCGTCGCCGCCCTGAAGACGGCCCTGCCAGCGGCGAAGGACTGGACGCTCGCCAATCGCGGGGAAGCCGCGGCGCTGGCCGAGACGACGATGAACATGCGCGCCGCGGTGTTCGAAAAGGCGCTCGACCGCTTCAACATGGCGATCATTCCGGCGTCCGCCGCGAAGGCGCAATTCGCCGCCTTCTATCAGACGCTCATCGACCTCGATCCGAAATCGCTCGGCGGCAAGCTGCCGCCGGACGATTTCTATCTCGATTTCTAAGCCGATGAAGGCAGCGAGCCGCCTCGGCTACGGCGTCTGCGGCCTCGCGCTGCTGTGGCTGGCGTGGAGCGCCGGCGCACGCGTCTTCGGGCCGTTTGTCCTGCCGCAGCCCGCCGAGGCCGCCGCGCGGCTGGCCGAACTCTTCGCCTCCGGCGAGGCGACGGCCGCGATCGCCACGACCGGCGCGCAGGCGCTCGGAGGATGGCTGTCGGCCTGCTTCGCCGGCCTGCTGCTTGCTTCCGCCGCGGCTTTCCTGCCGCCGCTGGAAGCCGCAACCCGGCCGGTCGCGACGATCCTGCTCGGCGTGCCGCCGGTCGCGTGGCTCGTTCTCGCATTGCTGTGGTTCGGGCCGGCCGGCGCCGCGCCCGCTTTCGTCACGTCGATCGCCATCTTTCCCGTCGTGTTCGTCGCGGCCTTGCAGGGGCTTGCGGCGCGCGATCCGCTGCTCGATGAAATGGCGGATATGTTTCGAGCGCCGCTGCGGCAGCGTGTGGCCGATATTCTGCTGCCGCAAGCGCTCGGCCATCTGCTGCCGGCCATGGCGACGGCGCTGGGCTTCGCCTGGAAAGTCTGTGTCATGGCCGAAGTGATGAGCGCGGGGACGGGCATCGGCGCGCGTCTGGCCAGCGCGCGCGCGCATCTCGACCTGCCGGAGACGATGGCGTGGATCATGCTCGTGATGGGTCTGGCGCTCGTCTGCGATCTCGCGCTGATCGCGCCGCTGCGCGGTCTGTTCGACCGCCAGCGCGGCGACGCGCGCGCACAGGGCGCCCCCGCACGTGCTTGACCTGCAGAAAGTCAACTTCGCCTTCGGCGCCGCGCCCGTCCTGCACGACGTCAGCTTGCGCGCGGCGCCCGGCGAAATCGTCGCGCTGCTCGGTCCATCGGGCTGCGGCAAGTCGAGCCTGCTACGCCTCGCCGCAGGCATGCTGCGCCCCGCGTCCGGCCACATCGCGGATCGATCCGTCCGCCGCGCCCTGGTGTTTCAGGAGCCTCGTCTGGCGCCCTGGATCGACGCCGTCGACAATGCCGCATTCGGCCTCAAGGCGACGGGCGTGGCCAGACACGAGCGTCGCGCATGCGCCCGCCTCTGGCTGCGGCAGGTCGGGCTCGAAGAAACTGATTTCGTCAAGCGGCCGGCGGCCTTGTCCGGCGGCATGCGCCAGCGTGTGGCGCTGGCGCGCGCGCTCGCCATCCGGCCGCAATTGCTGCTGATGGACGAGCCGTTCGTCGCGCTCGACGTCGGCCTGCGCCGCCGCCTGCAGGACGCCGTGATGCGGGAGACGAGACAGGCGGGCGTGGCCACGCTGTTCGTGACGCACGACGTGATCGAGGCCGTGCGCATCGCGGATCGCATCATCATCCTGTCCGCGCGTCCCGCGCGCATCGTCGCCAACGTCGTCAATCGAACGCCCGACGATCCGGCCGCGCATTACGAGGCGGCGGCCGCGCTTCTGCGCCGGCCGGCGATCGCGGCGGCCCTGCTTGCGCAGACCTCGCCGTCCGGCGACGCTGCCCGCCAACCACGGAGCCAGGACCGCACGCCGCCATGCACAGAATAGCCCCCGCCGCGACCCGCGCCGAACTTGAAACGCTCCTGCGCGACGACGTTCCGCACGGCGATCTCACGACGTCGGCCCTCGGCCTCGGCGCAAGGCCTGCACGCATGTCCTTCGTCGCGCGCGATGCGATGGTCGCGGCACTCGTCGAGGACGCCGCTACGATCCTGGAAATCGCCGGCGCGATAGTGGACGTGCAGGCGCGCTCGGGCGACACGCTCGCGCCCGGCGCGCCGATACTGACCGCGCGCGGCCCGGCGGCCGCTATCCTGCAAGGTTGGAAGGTCGCGCAGACACTGATCGAAATCTGGTCCGGCGTCGCAACGTCGGCGCGCGCGATCGTGGATGCGGCGCGCGCCGTCTCGCCGGAGATCATGGTCGCCTGCACGCGCAAGAACACGCCGGGAACCAAGCGCTTTGCCGTCGCCGCGGTCAGAGCCGGCGGCGCGATCATGCACCGCCTGGGGCTGTCGGAGACCGTTCTCGTTTTTCCGGAGCATCTCGCGCTCACGCAGGAGCCGGATCTCGCGGCGATCTCGGCGCGCCTGCGGATCGCCGCACCGGAAAAGAAACTGGTGATCGAGGTAAAGACCGTCGAGCAAGGCCTTGCCGCCGCGCAGGCGGGCTTCGACGTCATTCAAGGGGAGAAGTTCGCGCCGACGGACATAGCCGAGCTCGCCGCCTGCCTCGCGCGTTTGACGCGCGCGCCGCTGGTCGCAGCAGCCGGAGGAATCAACGCTGCAAACGCAGCGGCCTACGCGCGAGCCGGCGCCGGGGCGCTCGTGACCTCGGCGCCCTATGCAGCGCCGCCACGCGATGTCGCCGTAACGATCGAAAGCGCGGGCGCGGAGCAGCGTCTCGGTTGAGGCAATCTGCACGAGCAATAGCAAGGAACTGAGTTCGCGCGCTTGCAATTTTCTGTCGCCAACAAGCTGGGCAAAGGCGAACATCATGCATCCGGAGGGATATAGGAGGACGAGGTTCGGCGCGACGGGCCCGTCAGACCGCCACGGAGAAAGAATTGGCGAAACGCGTACCAAAACAAATATTTATAACTGTCTATTCCTGTCTGCGCCTTGCACGGTTTCCGCTGTCGTGCTAACGCCTGTCGGCTTCACGATACCGTCGGCGGATGCAATTTCGTCCATAAGGTTCAGCCAATTTGAGCATGGCGTCCGCGCGAGGGCTTAACAGGAAAACGCAGCATGAGCATCACCCGCATCGCCGTCGGCCCCCGCATGAGCCAGGCCGTCGTGCATGGCGACACCGTCTACCTGGCCGGTCAGGTTGCCAACAAGACGGCGGGCCAGTCCGTCGAGGCGCAGACGAAGGAGATTCTGGAGACGATCGACGCGCTGCTGGCGCAGGCCGGTTCGGACAAGACGAAAATCCTGTCGGCGACGATCTATCTGGTCGACATGGCGAGTTTTCCCGAGATGAACAAAGTCTGGGACACATGGGTAGTGGCCGGCCACACGCCGGCGCGCGCGACGGTGGAGGCCAAGCTCGCCGCGCCGCCCTACAAAGTCGAGATCGCGGTCATCGCGGCGAAGTGACGGCTATTTCTTAGTTCCGTTCAGCGGATTGTCCTCGTCCCATCCGTAGGCGAGGGTCTCGAAACGCATGGCGCGCGCGTCGAACAGCAGGAGGCGGCCGACAAGGCCTTCTCCGAAACCGACGATTTCGCGGATCGTTTCCAGCGCCATCATCGAGCCGACGACGCCGGTGAGCGCCCCCAGCACGCCCGCCTCCTCGCAAGTCGGCACGGTTCCGGCCTCCGGCGGTTCTGGAAAGAGGCAGCGATAGGTCGGGTTTGGCGTTCCGTCCGCGTTCTTCTCAAAGGGCCTGAGCGTCGTCAGCGATGCGTCGAACGGGCCGACCGCCGCCGTCACCAGCGGCTTCGCCTCATGGAAGCAGGCGTCCGACATCAGATAGCGCGTGACGAAATTGTCCGAACCGTCGGCGACGATGTCATAGAGGCCGACGAGCGCGCGAACGTTTTCCGCAGTCACCCGCAGCGC
This sequence comes from Rhodoblastus sp., assembly GCA_047605445.1. Taxonomy (GTDB): domain Bacteria; phylum Pseudomonadota; class Alphaproteobacteria; order Rhizobiales; family Beijerinckiaceae; genus JAJXWB01. Next base: position 61,620 of record JASGFP010000001.1, on the reverse strand, counting down.
ATGACGCTCGACGACGACATGGGGATTGAGTCGCGCCACGGCCTGCGCCGCGCTATCTACTTTCGGACGTCCGAGATCCGCATCGCCGTGCAGAACCTGACGCTGCAAATTGGAGAGGGAGACGACATCGTCGTCGGCGATCCCGATCGTTCCGACGCCGGCCGCCGCGAGATACTGGATCAGCGGCGCGCCGAGGCCGCCCGCGCCGATCACCAGCACGCGCGCCGCCTTCAGCTTGAGCTGGCCGGGCCCGCCGACATCACGAAGGACAATGTGACGCGCGTAGCGTTCGATTTCAGAGGTCTCGAGGAGCATGGGCGCTATTTAAGACTGCGCTCGCGCCCAATCCAGCGCCGCCTTGAGCCGGTCGAACCCCCAGAACAATTCGCCGTCGGCGGCGGTGAACGAAGGCGCGCCGAAAACGCCGAGCGCGCGGGCTTCCTCGACGCTGGCTTTCAGCGCCGTCTTGACGAGGTCTGACGCAGCGCGCGCCAGGGCGTCTTCAGGAAGGCCCTCCCGGCGCAGCAGAGCGGCAACGAAATCCTCGCTGTCGATTGAACGGCCCCTGCCGAACTCTTCGGCGAAGACCGCGCGGCAGAAGCGCGCGCGCGCCGCCCCATCGAGCGCCGTTGCGACGCGCGCCGCCAGAAGCGAGCGTTGCGGAAAGGGGTCCGGCCGCACGAAGGGCAGTTGTTCGCTTTCGCAAATCCGCTGGAGATCGCGCCACATATATCTGCCCTTGGCCGGGTAGATATTGAACGGCGAGTCGCGCCACCCCTGCTCGGCGAAAATGGGGCCGAGCAGTATCGGCCTCCAGGCGATCTTCACATCGCCGGCCCACTCCTCGATCCGCATGGCGGCAGGGTAGGAATAGGTGCTGGCGAAATCGAACCAGAAATTCAGGGAAGCCATCTTGGACGCCTCATCGATCCCTCATCATGTCCCTGGAGCTTCGAAAAGCCCATCGCACAAACCGGAAACGCTGCTGATCGGCATAGCCTGCCTCGTGGCGATCCTGGCGCTCGCCGTGACCGCTGCCTGGCCCGACGTGGACGTCGAACTCGCCCGCGCGGCGATGACCCCCGCGGATTCGGCCATACGATCTGTCCTGCTGCCCCTGCGCAAGGCCTGCCGGATCGCGCCTTACCTGCTATTTTGCGGCGTCGCCATCATGCTGACCGTTTACGCGCTACGGGCGCGCGCTCGACCGAGCGGCGCATGGCGGAAGCTGATCTTCGTATCGCTGACGCTGGCTCTCGGGCCGGGCCTCGCCGTAAACGCCGGGCTCAAATCGTACGCGCACCGCCCACGCCCCGTGCAGACGATGGAAGTTAGCGGCGGCGACATGCGGTTCCGTCCGTTCTATCGGTTCGATGGCGTATGCCGCTCGAACTGCTCTTTCTCCTCTGGCGAAGCGGCGAGCGCGTTCTGGACGAGCGCCCCGGCGCTGCTCGCGCCGCCTGCCTATCGACTGGCGGCGACCGCGGCCGCCCTGGGATTCGGGGCGTTCGTATCGGCGCAGCGCATGGCGCTCGGCGCTCACTTCCTGTCGGACGTCGCCTTCTCCGCGCTCCTCGTGCTGACGCTGACGTTGATAGCCAGGCGCCTGATATCCGAGACATGAACGCGCGACGCGCCAGCGTCGCATTTCAGGCTCAATCGCCTATATTCTGCCTGCTGCTTCGCAGAGGAGAGGCATGCTTCGGGGTCTATACATCGCATCCGCCGTCGGGCTGTCGCTTGCGGCCGTGGCCGTCGGCGCGAACTACGCTTTCCTGCGGCCCACCGTGCTGCGCGTGGCGGTGCCGCAGGGTACGGACGATCATAGGCTCGTGGACGCCATCGGTCGGGCGTTTTCGGCGCATCGCGACGGCGTGCGGCTGCGCGTGGTGCCCGTCGCTACCGCCAGCGCGAGTTCTTCGGCGCTGCAGTCCGAAAGCGTCGATCTGGCCGTCGTCCGCTCGGATATAGCCGTTCCGCCGAACGGGCAGACGCTCGTTATTCTCCACCGCAATCCCGCGCTCCTTATCGCCCGTAGCGACGACACGATCGGCTCCGTCTCCGATCTGAAGGGGCGGACCGTAGGGATCGTGCGAGGCGTCGCAAGCGGCGTGGGCAACATGACGTTGTTCGACACGATCCTTGCTCATTACGAGATCGATCCGGAACTCGTGCGTCATGAGAGTCTCGACCGGGCTGACATGGCCGACGCCGTCAAGTCGCGGCGGGTCGACGCGATTTTCGTCATTGGTCCGGCGACCGGCGACATTTCCGCCGAAGCGGTCGCAGCCGTCGTCAGAAGCTCAGGCTCAGCGAAGTTCATTCCGATCGCCGAAGCCAAGGCGATAGCGCAGCGCATCAGCTCGCTCGAATCGACCGAAATCGTGCGTGGCGCATTCGGCGGCGATCCGCCCCGTCCCGCCGACGCCTTCGAGACGATCGGCGTTTCCGTCCGGCTGATGGCGCGGGCGAGCCTGCGGGACGCGACAGCCGCCGAGATCACCCGGCGCCTGTTCGCCGAGCGCCCGTCCATCGCGCGGCTCGAAAAGCTCGCCAACCAGATCGAGGCGCCAGCGACGGACAAGGGCGCCGCCATGCCGGTGCATCCCGGCGCGGCCGCTTATCTCGATGACGAGGAAGAAGGTTTTTTCGACAAGTACAGCGATTTTCTTTATCTCGGCGCGATGGTGCTGAGCGTCGTCGGCTCGGCTTTCGCGGCTCTGGCGACGCGGATTTCCAACAGGCGGCATACAGAATTCGACCGGCTGCTCGAACGGTTGCTGGAGATCCTCAAATCGGCGCGGACCGCCGGCCGCATCGACGATCTCGACGAAATGGAGCGGGAAACGGACGAAATTCTCGTCTCCAGCTTCGCCAGCCGGCATCTGCAAGCGCTCGACGCCCATGCGATGACCGCGATGGGGCTGGCGCTCGAACAGGTCCGGGACGCGATACGCGACAGGCGCACGACCCTCCAGAAGCAAGCGCTGCGCCCCGTGGACGTCTCGCGAATGGCGCTCGGCGAATGAGGTTTCCTTTCCTGCCGGATTAGGGTAGAAGGCGCCGCAGCGCAGCAAGGCCCGAGTTTCGGCGCCCGCTACCCCTTTCACACGGCAGATTCATGAAGCTCCGCAATATCGCGATCATCGCGCACGTCGACCATGGCAAGACCACGCTGGTGGACCGCCTGCTCCAGCAATCCGGCGCATTCCGCGAGAACCAGCGCGTGGCCGAACGCGTGATGGATTCCAACGATCTCGAGAAGGAGCGCGGAATCACGATCATGGCCAAGGCGACCTCGATCGCCTGGAAGGATGTGCGCATCAACATCGTCGACACGCCAGGCCACGCGGATTTCGGCGGCGAGGTCGAGCGCATCCTGTCGATGGTCGACGGCGCAATCGTTCTGGTGGACGCCGCCGAAGGCCCGATGCCGCAAACCAAGTTCGTTGTCGGCAAGGCGCTGAAGATTGGCCTCAAGCCGATCGTGTGCATCAACAAGGTCGACAAGCCCGACGCGCGCGTCAACGAAGTGGTCAACGAGGTTTTCGACCTGTTCGCCGCGCTCGACGCGACCGACGAACAGCTCGACTTCCCGATCATCTACGGCTCCGCCAAGCAGGGCTGGATGGCCGATGCGCCGGAAGGCCCGACCGATCAAGGCATGGCGCCGCTGCTCGACCTCGTCGTGAAGCACGTCCATGAACCGAAGATCGAGGAGGGCGGCTTCCGCCTGCTCGGCACGTTGCTGGAAGCCAATCCCTATCTCGGCCGCATCATCACGGGCCGCGTCTTCGCCGGTTCGGTCAAGCCGAACCAGCCGGTGAAGGTGCTGGATCGCAACGGCAATGTGGTCGAGCAGGGCCGCGTCTCGAAGATCCTGGCCTTCCGCGGCATCGAGCGTCAGCCGATCGACGAGGCGGAGGCGGGCGATATTGTCGCGATCGCAGGCCTCGAGAAATTCAACGTCGCCGATACGCTCTGCGCGCTCGAAGTCACCGAGCCGCTGCAGGCGCAGCCGATCGATCCGCCGACGCTGTCGATGACCTTCCTCGTCAACGATTCCCCGCTCGCCGGCACCGAGGGGGACAAGGTGACGAGCCGCATGATTCGTGCGCGGCTCTACAAGGAGGCCGAAGGCAATGTCGCGCTTCGCGTCGAGGATTCGCCGGAAGGCGACGCCTTTATCGTATCGGGCCGTGGCGAATTGCAGCTCGGCATCCTGATCGAGACGATGCGCCGTGAAGGTTTCGAACTCGGCGTCTCGCGTCCGCAGGTCGTGTTCAAACGCTCCGAGGACGGCGAACTGCTCGAGCCGATCGAGGAGGTGGTGATCGACGTCGACGAGGAGCATTCCGGCGTCGTCGTGCAGAAGATGGCCGAACGCAAAGGCGAGATGATCGAAATGCGCCCGTCGGGCGGCGACCGACTGCGCCTCGTGTTCTACGCCCCGACGCGCGGCCTGATCGGCTATCAGGGCGAGTTGCTGACCGACACGCGCGGCACGGCGATCATGAACCGCCTGTTTCACGAATACGCCCCGCACCGCGGCGACATCCAGGGCCGCCGCAACGGCGTCCTGATCTCCAACGACCAGGGCGAGGCCGTCGCCTACGCCATGTGGAAGCTCGAAGATCGCGGCCCGATGATGATCGAGCCCGGCTGGAAGGTCTATCGCGGCATGATCGTGGGCGAACACACGCGCGACAACGATCTCGAGATCAACGTGCTGAAGGGCAAGCAGCTCACCAATATCCGCACGCAATCCAAGGACGAGGCGGTGCGCCTTACGCCGCCGATCAAAATGACGCTTGAGAAGGCTCTCGCCTACATTGAGGACGATGAGCGCGTGGAAGTAACCCCCAAGTCGATCCGGCTGCGCAAGGCGATGCTCGATCCCAACGACCGCAAGCGGGCAGAGCGGGCGAAAGACGCCGCGGCCTGATCGCCGCGGCCCGGACTTCGCCTGCTAAAGGCGTTCGGTCATTCGCGAATTTCCCGATTGCCCGGCATATCTCGTGTGATGGAGGCCGTGACCTGGGGCCGCGTGACTTCGATCGCGGGAGGGCGCACGCGATGTCAAGCGAAACCACGACGCAATCCGGCTGACGCCGCATTGCGTTTGACGCCGCTTCGAAGCCAAATGGCGTCATGACCCATCTATCGGTCGAGAACGTTGGCATGAACGCGCGACGGCTTCGCGTGGACACGTTGATCCGCTTGCGGTGGCTTGCCGTCGGCGGTCAGTTGGCGGCTCTTCTCGTCGTACGCTACGGCCTCGGATTTCCGCTGCCCCTCGCGCTCTGCCTGATCGCGGTGGGCGCATCCGCAGCCCTCAACGTCGGATTGCGTCTGACGCTCGAACGCAATCACCGGCTCAAGGACGGACCGGCGACGGCGCTGCTGACCTTCGACCTGCTGCAACTCGCCGCGCTCCTGTATCTGACCGGCGGCCTCGACAATCCTTTCGCGATCCTGGCGCTCGCGCCGATCGTGATCGGCGCCGTGTCGTTGCCGCTCGGGTATGTCGCCTATCTCGTGGCGCTGATGGTGGGCCTGGCGTTCGCGCTTGCCTTCGCTCATCAGCCGTTGCCGTGGATTGAAGGCGCGGCGCTGGCGCTTCCCCCTCTCTACAGCGCCGCCATCTGGGTCGCGCTCGGGCTGAGCGGATTGTTCGTGGCGCTCTACGCCGGGCGCGTCGCCGGGGAGGCGCGTCTTCTGTCCGACGCGCTGACCGCGACCGAACTGGTGCTGGCGCGCGAACAGCATCTCAGCCAGCTGGACGGGTTGGCGGCGGCGGCGGCGCACGAACTCGGAACCCCGCTCGCGACCATCGCGCTGCTGGCGAAAGAATGGGTCAAGAGCGCCGAGACGCCGCCGACGCGAGACGATCTGGACCTCATGTCGCAACAGGTCCGCCGCTGTCGCGAAATTCTCGGCAGGCTGACCTCGCTCGGCAGCGATCCGGGCAGCGTGCTGACACATATGACGCTCGGCGTGCTGCTCGAGGAAGTCGTGCAGCCGCATCGCAATTTCGACGTCGATGTCCGCGTGTCCAAGATGGGCGTCGACCCCGAGCCGGTTTGCGCACGCAGTCCCGGCGTATTGTACGGACTGGGAAATCTGGTCGAGAACGCGGTCGATTTCGCCCGGACGACGGTGGAGGTTCGCGCCAGATGGACCGCCGGACGCGTGAGCGTAACCATTCTGGACGATGGGCCGGGCTTTGCGCCCGACATTCTGACCAAGCTGGGCGAACCTTATGTCACCACGCGGTCTCAAGACCGGCGCGCCAAGATCGACGAGGCGTCCGGGCTGGGTCTCGGCCTGTTCATCGCCAAGACCTTGCTCGAACGTTCGGGCGCAATTGTGCGGATCGGCAATCGCGCCGGGCCGCAGGCGGGCGCCATGATCGACGTGCGCTGGCCGCGCGGCGCCTTCGAGCGAGGCCGGGGCGACGAAGCGTGAACCCCTGGGCCACCCTTGACGCCTTCCGGTCAAACCCGGATAGAGCGTTCATGGCATATGAAGAGAACAAGGCGGCGGACAGGCCCGAACAGGGTGACGGCGACGCCGGCGACCGCTCACTGCTGATCGTCGACGACGATGCTGCCTTTCTCGGACGGCTCGCCCGGGCGATGGAGGCGCGCGGCTATCGTGTGCGGACAGCGGCATCGGTCGCCGACGGGCTCAAAGCCGTCGAGATCGACGCCCCGGCTTTCGCCGTGATCGACATGCGCCTCGGCGACGGCAACGGTCTCGACATTATTTCGGAACTGAAGGCGAAGCGTCCCGAGGCCCGCGGCGTGATCCTAACGGGGTACGGCAACATCGCGACGGCCGTGACGGCCGTTAAGCTCGGAGCCTTCGATTATCTGGCCAAGCCCGCCGACGCCGACGAGATCGACGCGGCGCTGCGGTCGATCACGCCCGATCACGCGGACTTGCCGGAGAATCCGATGTCCGCCGACCGCGTGCGCTGGGAGCACATCCAGCGTGTCTACGAATTGTGCGGCCGGAATGTTTCGGAAACCGCGCGCCGGCTGAGCATGCATCGCCGCACGCTGCAGCGCATTCTCGCCAAGCGCGCTCCGCGCTGAGCGGGATCAGGACCGCGCACGGGCCACCGGGTCCTGAACCGCGAGCAGTCTGTCCGCTGCCGTTCTCGCAAATCTCAGAATGACCGCTTTGCGCCTCGCTGCGGACAAGCGGTGTTCGGCGCCTGCACGGACGATCTGCGCGCCGTATCCATCCGCGACAATCAAGCCGACCTCCTGCGGAATGATTCCGGGCGGCGTCGCCAAGTCGATTGCGAAAAAGAGACTGTCGCAGAATTCACGATAGTCGGGCCATTTCCGGTCGGCGCGAAAATCGACGACACAGGACTTGATCTCGACGATATGCACCGTTCCGTCCGGCGCAACGGCGACGACATCGGCGCGACGTCCGTCGGGAAGGCGCATCTCGGTGATGGTGGAACAGCCTGCCGCCGCAAAATGGCGGCACACGCCCCGGGCGATCGCCGGAGCGCGCTCGACGACCGGCAAGAGGTGGGCGCGCGGCTCAGTCATATATTGGCAATCGACTTGCGCGCACGGCCGAATAGGATCGCCTCATGAGAATCGTATTGCTGATGCACCATTTCGCTCGTTGTCTGGCCGCGCTTGCCGTTTGCCTGAGCCCGTTCGCCACGCCGGGCGCGGCGAAAGCAGGATCGACGCTGAATGTCGCAAACTGGACCGATTATATCGACCAGAAAGCTCTGGAGGAATTCACCAAGGAGACCGGTATCAAGGTCATCTACGACACCTACGATTCCAACGAAATTCTCGAGACCAGGCTGCTGGCGGGGGGCACGGGCTACGACATCGTCGTGCCTTCCGCCACCTTCCTGCAGCGCCAGATCAAGGCCGGCGTATTCCAGAAGCTGAACAAGGCTCTCCTGCCGAACCTGAAGGGCGTTGCGCCGGAAATAAGTTTGCGGCTTTCCGCCTATGATCCCGGCAATGAATTCTCCGCCCCCTACATGTGGTTCACGACCGGAATCGCCTACAACACGTCCAAAATCAAAGACCGGCTCGGCGACAAGGCAATGGACACGTGGGATGTCGTGTTCAAACCGGAGATCATGAAGAAGCTCGCCGATTGCGGCGTCTATTTCCTCGACAGTCCCGAAGACCTTCTTGCGATCGCGGCGAAATACGCCGGCCTGTCGCCTGAGCTCAAGGACGCCGCAAACGTCCGCAAAGCCGCCGAGGTCGTTGCGCGCGTGCGGCCTTATGTGCGCAAGTTCCACTCATCCGAATACATCAATGCCTTGGCAAATGGCGACATCTGCCTTGCGATCGGCTGGGCCGGCGACAGTTTCCAGGCCCGCACGCGCGCGCGCGAGGCAGGCGCCGGCGTTGACATCGCCTATGTCATCCCGCGCGAAGGAACGTTGATGTCGATCGACGCGCTCGCAATTCCGAAAGATGCGCAACACGTCGCTGAAGCGCACAAGTTCATCGACTTTCTGCTGCGCCCCGAAATTGCGGCGCGCAACACGCAGGTCACGAATTTCGCCAATCCGGTCAGCGCTTCGAAGCCGCTGCTTCCCGACGACGTCGCGAATAACAGGTCGATTTATCCCGACGAGGCCACGGAACGAAAACTATTCACCGTCTCGGCCAAGGACGCCGACATCCAGAAAACCATCACTCGCGAATGGTCGCGCGTGAAACTGGGCCGCTGAGGGACAATTCTAGAGCTTGCGCAACGCGACCTGCTCGATTTTGTGCGTGTCGCCCTTGGTCAAGACGAGGCTGGCGCGGGCGCGCGTCGGGAAAATGTTTTCATGCAGGTTGCGCAGATTGATGCGAGACCAGATGGACGTCGCCACTTCCATTGCTTCGCTGTCGCTGAGATCTGCGTATTTGCGGAAATAGGACTGCGGATCGCGAAAGGCTGTCTCGCGCAGCCGCATGAAGCGATTGACGTACCATCTTTCAAGAATCGAATCCTCGGCGTGCAGATAGACGGAGAAATCGAAAAAATCCGATACGAACGGAGTTTCGTTTGCGTCGCGCGACAATCGGCTCGGCTGCAGGACGTTCACGCCTTCGACGATGAGAATGTCAGGCCGATCGACAAAGACGGATTCGCCTGGGATCACGTCATAGGTCAGATGCGAATAAACCGGGGCCTCGACGCGAGGCTGACCGGCCTTGATCTGGGACAGGAAGCGGATGAGCGTGGTCTGGTCGTAGCTTTCCGGAAAGCCCTTCTTTTCCATCAGACCGTCGCGTTCCAGAATGGCGTTGGGGAGAAGAAAGCCATCCGTCGTGACAAGCTGCACTTTCGGCGTGTTCGGCCAGCGCGACAGCAGCGCCTGCAGGACGCGCGCGCTCGTCGACTTGCCGACGGCCACCGAACCCGCGACGCCGATGATGTAAGGCACCTTGCCGTCCTCGGCGCCGAGGAAGCGTTGCGTCGCTTTGAACAGGCCTTGGGTCGCTGCGACATACAGAGCAAGCAGACGCGAAAGCGGCAAATAGATTGCGATCACTTCCTCGACCGAGATCGGGTCGTTGATCGACTGGAGCTTCGTGAGATCTTCGATGGTCAGGGTGAGCGGCGTATCGGCGCGTAGCGCGGCCCATTCGCTGCGAGTGAAATGCCGATAGGGCGACAGGGCCCCGTTCGTCTGGCTGTGACCAACCCGCTGGTCCATGGCGCCCTTCACTCTCACCCTCAAGCCGGACGGCTTTTGCGCGCGGCTTTTTCCTGAAGGCCGGATTGCCGCGTCCTGCGCTGAAGTTCGGCGAAAACCTCTTCCAATGCAATGCCTTTGGCGTGCAGCAGAACCATCAGATGGTAGAGCGTATCCGCGCTCTCGCAGACGATCTCGCGCGCGTCGCCGGAACATGCGGCGATCACCGTCTCCACCGCTTCCTCGCCGAATTTCTTGGAAATACGCCCGATTCCGCCCTCTATCAGCGAGCGCGTATAGGAATTGGGATCGTTCGAGGCCGCGCGCGCGGCAATGACGTCCCGAAGCTGTTCAAGTGTGAACGTGTCTGACGCTGACGCATCGAGGCGCATGGGTATGCCTGCCTTGGCCATGTAATCCTTGGCCTCTCGGATTGAGAATGTTCCGAAGTGGAAAATCGAGGCCGCCAGCACGGCCGATGCATGTCCCTGGCGGACGCCGTCGACGAGGTGCCCGAGTTCTCCGACGCCGCCGGACGCGATGACGGGAACGGATACGGCGTCCGCGACGGCGCGCGTCAACTCCAGATCGAAGCCGCGCTTCGTGCCGTCGCGATCCATGGACGTGAGCAAGATCTCGCCGGCGCCGAGCGCAACGACTTCACGGGCGAAGCCGACAGCGTCAATGCCGGTCGGCTTGCGCCCGCCGTGCGTAAAAATCTCCCAGTGGTCGCCGACGCGCTTGGCGTCGATCGCAACCACGATGCACTGGCTTCCGAATTTTTCAGCCGCGTCCCGCACGAACAAGCGATTGGAGACAGCGGCGGAATTGACCGAGACCTTGTCGGCGCCGGCGAGCAGCAACTTCCGGATATCGTCGGTGGCGCGCACGCCGCCGCCGACCGTGAGCGGCATGAAACAGGCCTCCGCCGTGCGCTGCACGACATCGAAGATGATTCCGCGATTCTCGTGTGTGGCGGTGATGTCGAGAAAGCAGAGTTCGTCGGCGCCGGCGGCATCGTAAGCGATAGCGCATTCCACGGGATCGCCGGCGTCGCGCAGGTCGACGAAATTGACGCCCTTGACCACCCGGCCGTCCTTGACGTCGAGGCAGGGAATGAGTCGCTTCTTAAGCACGGACGTTCTCGCGAGCCTGCCGGATGAGCGCAAGCGCTTCGTCCGCCTGCAATCGGCCGTCGTAGAGCGCGCGGCCAGAAATCGCGCCGGCGAGCCGCGCACAATCTGGCATCAGCAAGCGACGCACATCGTCGAGCGAGGCGAGACCGCCGGATGCAACGACGGGAATTGAGACCGCTTCCGCAAGCGCCAGCGTCGCCTCGATGTTGAGGCCGAGCATGACGCCGTCGCGCATAATATCGGTATAGATGATCGCCGCGACGCCGGCGTCCTCGAAACGACGGCCGATGTCGACCGCCGTCGCGGTCGATGTCCGCGCCCAGCCTTCGATTGCGACAAGCCCTTCGCGCGCGTCGACGCCCACCGCAATTCGGCCGGGGTAGAGACGGGCCGCCTCGTGCACCAGGCTCGGATCGCGCACCGCGGCCGTGCCGATGATGACACGCGTGACGCCTTTGCTCAGCCAGCCCTCGATCGTACGCAGGTCGCGAATGCCGCCGCCAAGCTGCACCGGGATTTTCAAACGGCCGAGCATGCCTTCCACGGCCTGCGCATTCATCGGCCGGCCGGCAAAAGCCCCGTCGAGATCGACGACGTGCAGATATTCGAAGCCGAGGCGCTCGAATTCGACCGCCTGAGCCACGGGATCGACGTTGAAGACCGTCGCCTTGTCCATGTCGCCATGAATGAGGCGGACGCATTCGCCGTTCTTGAGGTCGATTGCGGGAAACAGGATCACGGCGACCACCGGAGAAAGTTCGAGATGAGCTTCAGCCCGAGCGACTGGCTCTTTTCAGGGTGAAACTGAACGCCGGCCAGATTGTCACGCCCGATCATGGCCGTCAGAGGACCGCCATAGTCCACTTCGGCTATCACGGCATCCGGATTCTGCGGCTTGAAGTGATAGGAATGAACGAAATAAGCGTGGCGCCCGGTCTCTCCGAGAGGAAGATCGCGAAGGAGCGCGTGGACCCGCCGCGCCGTCAATGTATTCCATCCCATGTGCGGGACCTTGAGCGAGGCGTCGGCCGGCTGGATCTGCACGACGTCTCCGCCGATCCAGTCGAGGCCCGCGACCGTTTCGTGCTCGAGCCCGCGCGTGGCCATCAGCTGCATGCCCACGCAAATGCCGAGAAAGGGGCGCGCGCGGCGCAAGGCGATTTCGGTCAGCGCCTCCGTCATGCCTTCGACCGCCTCGAGGCCATTGCGGCAATCGGCAAAGGCGCCGACGCCTGGAAGGATGACGCGATCGGCGAGACGAACCACGTTCGGGTCCGCGGTCACAGTGATGCTCGAGGCGGACAAGCCGCATTCGCGCGCGGCGCGCTCGAACGCCTTGCGCGCCGAATGCAGATTGCCCGAACCGTAGTCGACCAGAGCGACGGTCACGACGCTGTCCTTCCAGAGGCTGCCCTGAAAGCCTCCCGCGCAAGAGCTTCCGCCTCATCGTGTCCATACGCGAAACCCGACAGAGGCGCGCTGCGGCGGAGCAAAGCCCGCCGGCGCAATTCCTGCCCCTCGAGACCGATGAGAACCGAAAGCAGCAGCCAGGCCAATTCGGCGGCGCCGGCGCTTATTGCGCCCCACCGCGCCGCAAGGATCAGCATCGCCCCAATCGCTGCGACGGCTGCGGCAGGCCACCACAGTCGTTGCGCCAGAAGCCACAGCGGGCCGAACCAGAGACCGGCCCATGTGAAGCGGTGCGGAATGAGCCGCAAGGGCCCATCCCGTTCGGCATGGGCGGTGAACATGGTCGGCGCTCGAGCCATCTGATTACAGAACGCCTTTCGTCGAGGGGATCGCGTCGGCCTGACGCGGGTCGATCTCGACCGCCTCACGCAAGGCGCGGGCCAGAGCCTTGAAACAGGATTCGGCGATGTGATGGCTGTTGGCGCCCCGGATCGTGTCGATGTGGACATTGGCAGCGCAATTGCCAGTCATCGCCTGGAAGAATTCGCGCACCAGTTCGGTATCGAAGGTCCCGATCTTCGGCGTCGGAAACGACGTCTCGAACACGAGAAAGGCGCGGCCGGACAGGTCGATGGAGGCGCGCGTCAGGGCCTCGTCCATCGGCACGTAGGCGGTGGCGTAGCGGCGGATGCCCTTGCGGTCGCCGAGCGCCTGTTTGATCGCCTGCCCGAGCGCGATCCCGACGTCCTCGACCGTGTGGTGGTCGTCGATATGCAGGTCGCCTTTGGCTGATATCTCCAGGTCGAACAGGGCATGACGGGCAATCTGGTCCAGCATGTGGTCGAAAAACCCGACGCCGGTCGAGATCGAGGATTTCCCCGAGCCGTCGAGAACGACTGTGAGGGAAATGTCAGTTTCCTTGGTCTTGCGCTGAACGGTCGCGCGACGCATATCCGTAGCCCCGTGAATGCTTGCGCGCCCTTCTACCCGGAAATTCCGTCGTTTGCCACGCCGATGGCGCATGGCGGCCGGCCCCGGCGGGCAGAAATTCGACAAGAGCGTCAACGCCCGACAAGAGGATCGGCGGCATGAAGCAGGAAGAGCTGCGCTGGCATGCGACAACCATCGTTCTCGTCCGCAAGGGCGGCCGGACGACCATCGCCGGCGACGGCCAGGTCTCGCTCGGCCAGACAGTGGTCAAAGGCAACGCACGCAAGGTCCGGCGGCTGGGCAAGGGCAATGTAATTTCGGGCTTCGCCGGCGCAACCGCCGACGCTTTCACCCTGTTCGAGCGGCTGGAGGCCAAGCTGGAGCAGTTTTCCGGTCAGCTGATGCGCGCGACCATTGAAATGGCCAAGGACTGGCGAACCGACCGATATTTGCGACGGCTCGAAGCCATGATGCTGGTAGCCGACGCCTCGTCCGCCTTCCTTCTGTCGGGAACGGGCGACGTCCTCGAGCCTGAAGCCGGCCCGGAAGGCGCCGTGATGGCGATCGGGTCGGGCGGGAACTATGCGCTGGCCGCCGCCCGCGCCCTGATCGACGGACCCATGGACGCCGAGGCCATCGCCCGCCGCTCGCTGGAAATCGCCGCCGACATCTGCGTCTACACGAACCGCAATATTGTCGTGGAATCGATCGATTCCATCTGAAAACAAGGACTTGGCATGACCGACTTCTCGCCCCGCGAGATCGTTTCCGAGCTCGACCGCTACATCGTCGGCCAGGCGGAGGCCAAGCGCGCGGTCGCCATTGCGCTGCGCAACCGCTGGCGGCGCTCGAAGCTCGAAGGCCAGATGCGCGAGGAAGTTCTGCCAAGGAACATTCTGATGATCGGCCCGACTGGCTGCGGGAAGACCGAAATCGCCCGCCGCCTCGCCAAGCTCGCTCAGGCGCCGTTCCTCAAGGTCGAAGCGACCAAATTCACCGAGGTCGGCTATGTCGGCCGCGATGTCGAGCAGATCGTGCGCGATCTGCTGGAGGTCGCTATCGCCCTCGGCAAGGACAGGCAGCGCGCAGGGGTCAGGGCGCGCGCCGAAGGCGCGGCTGAGGAGCGCATGGTGACCGCGCTGGTCGGCGCCAACGCCTCGCAATCGACGCGCGATTCCTTCCGGCGGATGCTGCGCGCTGGCGAGCTCGAGGAAAAAGACGTCGAGATCGAGACGACGGCCTCTGGCGGCTCGGCGCCCTTTTTCGAACTGCCGAACATGCCGGGCGCGATAGGCGCTGTTTCGCTTGGCGACCTCTTCGGCAAAGGGTCGAAGCCGACCCGCCGTCGCATGAAGGTCCGCGAAGCGCGCGAACCGCTGATTGCGGACGAAGCGGAAAAGCTCGTCGACAACGAGCAGATCGTGCAGGAGGCGATTCGCGAAACCGAGAATCACGGCATCGTGTTCCTCGACGAAATCGACAAGATTTGCGTACGCGAGGGACGCGGCGGCGACGTGTCGCGCGAGGGCGTGCAGCGCGACCTTCTGCCGCTGATCGAAGGCACGACCGTCGCCACCAAACATGGCGCGGTCAAGACCGACCACATCCTGTTCATCGGCTCCGGCGCATTCCATGTCTCCAAGCCGTCGGACCTGCTGCCGGAACTGCAGGGCCGCCTGCCGATCCGGGTCGAGCTCGCGCCTTTGACCGAGGCCGATTTCGTCCGCATTCTCAGCGACACCGAGGCGAGCTTGCCGAAGCAATATCGCGCGCTGATGGCGACAGAAGGCGTTGACCTCGAATTCAAACCAGACGGCGTCGCCTCGATCGCCGCTTTCGCCGCGCGAATCAATTCCACCGTGGAGAATATCGGTGCGCGCCGCCTGCAGACCGTGCTCGAGCGCATTCTGGAAGAAGCGAGCTTCAATGCGCCCGACATTTCCGGCGAAACCATCGTCGTCGACGCCGCCTACGTGGAGCGAAGCATCGGCGATCTCGCGCGTAACGTCGATCTAAGTCGCTACATCCTCTAACCCGGGTTTGCTCCGCTGGCGCGCCTGCGATAAGACGCGCGCGCCTTTTCGGAGTTCTGGACTGATGGCCGCCTTCCCCCAGCTCGTGTTTTCCGGCGTACAGCCGACCGGCAATTTCCATCTCGGAAATTACCTCGGCGCGCTCGTGAAATTCGTGGAGATGCAGGCGAACTACAATTGCATCTATTGCGTTGTCGATCTGCACGCCATCACCGTTCCTCAAGACCCGGCGGAACTGACCAAACACACGCGCGAAGTGACGGCCGCCTTCCTCGCCTCCGGCATCGATCCGAAGAAGAACATCGTCTTCAACCAGAGTCAGGTTTCCGGGCACGCCGAACTCGCCTGGGTGTTCAATTGCATTTCGCGGCTGGGCTGGCTCAACCGAATGACGCAGTTCAAGGAGAAGGCCGGCAAGGACCGCGAGAACGCGTCGGTGGGCCTCTACGCCTACCCGAACCTGATGGCGGCCGACATTCTCGTCTATCGCGCGACCCATGTGCCGGTCGGCGAGGACCAGAAGCAGCATCTGGAGCTCACCCGCGACATAGCCCAGAAGTTCAACAACGACTTCGCCGATTCTATTGCGCGACACGGCCACGGCGACGCCTTTTTCCCGCTGCCCGAGCCGATCATTCAGGGGCCGGCGACCCGCGTGATGAGCTTGCGCGACGGATCGAAGAAAATGTCCAAATCGGACCCTTCCGACTATTCCCGCATCAATCTCTCCGACGACGCCGACCAGATCGCGCAGAAATTCCGCAAGGCCAAGACCGATCCGGAAGCGCTGCCCTCTGAAGTCGCCGGCCTTGCGGGACGCTCCGAAGCCGAAAATCTCGTCGGCATTTTCGCGGCCCTTCAGGGCTCTACCAAGGAAGCCGTGCTGAAGGACTTCGGCGGACAGAATTTTTCCAGCTTCAAGGCGGCGCTGGTCGATCTGGCCGTCGAAAAGCTCGGTCCCGTCGGCGCGGAGATGAAGCGCCTGCAGGCCGATCACGCCTATATTGACGGAATCCTGCGTGAGGGCGCGGGTCGCGCGCGCGAGATCGCGTCGTCTAATATGGTCGCAGTCAAGGACATACTGGGCTTTGTGCGCTGAACCCAAGGTCGGCGCGTTGAAAAGCGGCGGAAACATCATATTTTAGGCGGCGCGCCGCCGCGCATCCCGAAGGCCCGTCATGTTCATTCAGACCGAACCGACCCCCAATCCCGCCACCCTGAAGTTCCTGCCGGGCCGCGAGGTCGCAGGTTCTCGCCTTGCCGAATTCCGCTCTCCCGCCGAGGCGCAGCAATCGCCACTGGCGACAGCGCTCTTCTCGGTCGATGGAGTGTCGCAGGTCTTTCTCGGCAGCGATTTCGTCTCCGTCACGAAGAACGACGGCGAATGGCAGCATCTCAAGCCGAGCATTCTCGGCGTGATCATGGAGCATTTCGTCTCCGGCGCGCCCGTGTTCGCCGACGACGGGCATAGCTCTGCCGATGACGACGAATTTTTCGATGCTGCGGATTCCGAGACGGTCGAACAAATCAAGGAACTCCTCGACACCCGCGTGCGACCTGCCGTCGCCGGCGACGGCGGCGATATCCGGTTCCGCGGGTTCAAGGACGGCGTCGTCTATCTCGCAATGAAGGGCGCCTGCTCCGGCTGTCCGTCCTCTACCGCGACGCTGAAACATGGCATCCAGAACCTGCTTACGCACTTTCTCCCCGACGTCCGCGCGGTCGAGCAGATCTGACCGATGCGTTGATCCGCGCCACGATTAGCGCCACCATAGCGCTATGAAGATTCTCGCTATCGATACTTCGCTCGGCGCTGCATCCGCGTGCCTGTTCGACAGCGCCGCCAGCGACGTTCTGGCCCGCGAAACCATTTGGCTGGAGCGCGGCCACGATCAAGCGATCATTCCGTTGATCGACAGGGTCGTCGCGCAGGGCGGCGGTCGCAATTCGATCGAACGCGTCGCCGTGACGGTCGGCCCCGGATCATTCACCGGGATAAGGGTCGGCATTTCGGCGGCGCGCGCTATCGGGCTTGCGACCGGCGCGCCGGTCGTCGGCGTCTCGACGCTGGCCGCTTTCGTCGCCCCGATCCTGCTCGACCATGCCGACGGCGTCGCCGCCGCCGCCATCGATGCGCGGCACGGGCGGATGTACGTGGTGGCCTTCGCGAGCGGCGCGCAGATTATGCCGCCACGCGTCGCCGCTCCGCGCGACGCGGTGCGGGCGATGGGGTCCGGGCCATTGCGACTCGTCGGCTCCGGGGCCACTGCGCTGGCGATCGAAGCCTGGTCCATGGGCGTGGCGGCCGAGCTCGTCTCGGATGCAAAGGCGCCCGACATCGCCCTGGTCGCCAGGCTCGGCGCGGCGGCCGACCCACTCTCCGCGCCGCCGCGGCCGCTTTATCTCAAGGCGCCCGACGTCACCCCGTCGGCGTCCCTGGCGATTCCCGCTGCATGAGATGGAATGCGCCGGCTGCGGATCGGTTGACCTGCCGGCCGCTCTCTGCGCCGGCCGCCGCGCGTTGCGCAGGCCTGCATATCGGCGCATTCGCCCATCCCTGGTCGGCGACGGAATTCGGACGGTTGCTGGTCGACCCGTCCGTGGTCGCAGAAGGCATGGTCGACGGCGGGACCGTGCACGGGTTCGTTCTGTCGCGTCATGCGGCCGACGAGGCGGAAATCCTGACAATTGTCGTCGAGCCCACGGCGCGAAAGTCCGGCATTGCGACCAAGCTGCTCGGCTGCCACATCGCTCGGCTGGCGCGCATGGGGATCGCCAGCCTGTTCCTAGAGGTGGACGAAGCAAACGAGCCGGCCCTCGCGCTCTATCGCAGGCTTGGTTTCGCGCCGGTCGGTCGGCGGCAAGCCTACTATGCCAAAGCTGACGGCTCAAAAGCCAACGCTTTGATCTTGAAACTGAATTTATAAACATATCCGTCAAACGGCCGTCATGAACGGCCGTCAGGGCTGACGCATGGCGGTATTGAGGCTCTTAGCTCTCGGCATTTTCATCGCGCTGGCGGCGACCATCGGCGCGCTGTTGTCGACAATGCCGGCGCGCGTGGGGCGGCCGATGGCGCGGTTCGGGCGCCGGAGCCTCTGCCGGGCGGCCTGCCGCGCACTCGGCATAGGGGTCGAGCCCGAAGGGGCTTTTCCGTCCGGCGCGCCCATTCTCCTCGTCGCGAACCACATTTCCTGGACCGATGTTCTTGCTTTAGGAAGCCTCTCGCCGGTCGTGTTCGTGGCCCGCCACGACCTGGCGACATGGCCGGTGCTTGGCTTGCTCGCCCGCGCCTACGGCACATTATTCGTCAACCGGAACCGGCGGCGGTTGATTCCGCAAGTCAATCAAGCAATTGCGGAGAAGCTGGAGGCATCCGAGATCGTCGCCCTCTTCCCGGAAGCGACGACTGGGGACGGCAGCCGACTCAAGAAGTTCCACAGTTCGCATCTGGCGGCCGCCCGGGATCTACTTGCGCGGCGCGACGACATTCGGGTTGTCCTGGTGGCGCCCGTTTCGATCGCCTACACGAGCCAGACGGGTCTGCCGCTCGGACGGAATGGACGCGCGGCTGTGGCCTGGTACGGCGACACGGAATTCGCCCCTCATCTGCTCGACCTCGTCCGCAGCGGCCGGACGCGTTGCAAGGTGCGCTTTCTGGCTCCCATACCCTTCGAGCGCGGCGCCGATCGCAAGGTGGTGGCCCGGGACGCCGCGGCGGCGATCCGGATGGCTTTTGTCGGCCAGGTGATGGAAGTCGCACCCGAAGAGGCGGCGGCTTATGTTCTTTCGCGCGGACAGGTCGTATAAGCGTTCGATGGCCGCGCGCCGTCGCGGCGCAACACGAGGAATGGGAAGGCGTGACCGAAGGTTCGAAGGCGCTGCGTGGCGGTTACGTGAAGTCATACGGCTGCCAGATGAACGTCTACGATTCCTCCCGCATCGCAGGGCTTCTGGAAGGCCAGGGCCACGCCGCCGTCGACGCGCCAGCCGCCGCCGACGTCATCGTGCTCAACACCTGCCACATTCGCGAAAAGGCCGCGGACAAGGTCTTTTCCGAGCTCGGGCAGATCAGGCGGATGAAAGCCGAACGCGCTGCGGAGAACCGGCCTTTGCTGATCGGCGTCGCCGGATGCGTCGCTCAGGCCGAAGGCGCCGAAATTCTCCGGCGCGAGGGCGCCGTCGATTTCGTCCTTGGTCCGCAGGCCTATCATCGGCTTCCCGAAGCGCTCGAAAAGGCGCGGCAGGGCGAACGTTCGGTGTTCATCGATTTCGAGACGGACGAGAAGTTCCGCGATCTGCGAAAGCCCGTGGGCGAGGCGCAGCGCGAGCGGATATCCGCTTTTGTCACGATCCAGGAAGGCTGCGACAAGTTCTGCAGCTTCTGCGTCGTCCCCTATACCCGAGGCGCGGAAATCTCACGCTCCGCGCTGGATATCATAGCGGAAGTCGAGCGTCTGACTGCAGAGGGCGTCAAAGAGGTCACGTTGCTCGGTCAGAACGTCAACGGTTACCGCTGGGATGGCGGCGAGGGGGCCTGGACGCTGGCGCGACTGTTCGAGCGACTGTCCGAGATCGGCGGTCTCGCACGCCTGCGTTACACGACCAGCCATCCGCTCGACATGAGCGATGATCTGATCGCGGCCCATCGCGATCTGCCGAAGGTCATGCCCTATCTGCATCTTCCGGTTCAAAGCGGATCGGATCGAATCCTGCGCGCCATGAACCGCAGACATACGGCGCGCGACTATCTGAAGCTGATCGAAAAGACCCGCGCGGCGCGACCGGACATTGCGCTGTCCTCCGACTTCATCGTCGGATTTCCGGGTGAGACGGATGCGGATTTCCGAGACACGATTCGGCTCGTCGAAGAGGTTGGTTTCGCCAGCGCTTATTCCTTCAAATATTCCAAGCGACCCGGCACGCCCGGCGCCGAACTGGGCGATCACGTCGCCGAATCCATCAAGAAGGAACGGCTGGCCGAGCTTCAGGGATTGCTGGATCGGCAGACGACCGCCTTCAACGAGCGTTGCGTCGACCGTGCGCTCGATGTGCTGTTCGAGAAGCCCGGACGACACGCCGGGCAAGTCGTCGGCCGCACACCCTATCTGCAAAGCGTTCAGGTCGAAACGACCCCCGATATGATCGGCTCGGTCGCGCGGGTGCGGATCGAAAGACGCGGAGCTCATTCGCTCTTTGGCGCGCTGGAAACACATCTATCCAGGGAGATGCTGGCTTGAACGGAAGAAGCGGCGCGGGACAGCGCAAGGAATTCGAGCCGTTGAGAAGCGTTTCCGCAGAACCCGACACGGAGATGACGCTGACGTTCGGCGACAATCGCCACGCTTCGACGGTGTTTGGCCAGTACGATCACAACCTCGCCAAGATCGAAAGACGGCTTGGCGTTGTTGCGGCGGCAAATGGCAATCACGTGACGCTCAAGGGTCCGGCGGCGAACATCGACCAGGCGCGCCGCACGCTCGAGCGGCTTTATGCGCGCGCGGCGGCAGGACACGCCATCTCGCTCGGCGAGGTCGATGGCGCCCTCGAAGAAACGTCGTTGCAGGGTTCGCTCTTTCCCGACGATGCGGCATCGGAGCCGCAAGGCTTCGAAGAAATCCGCACCCGGAAGCGGCCGAGCGTGCGGGCTCGGACGGGCACGCAGAGCGCCTACCTGCGCGCGTTGAAGAAATTCGAGCTCGTGTTCGCGGAAGGTCCTGCAGGAACAGGCAAGACCTGGCTGGCCGTCGGACATGCCGTGTCGCTTCTCGAACAAGGCGCGGTCGAACGCATCGTGCTTTCGCGCCCTGCCGTCGAAGCCGGCGAGCGGCTCGGCTTCCTGCCCGGCGACATGCGCGAAAAAGTCGATCCTTATCTGCGGCCGATTTACGACGCGCTGCATGATTTCATGGATGCGCGCATGGTCGAGCGCGGCATGCAGACCGGCATGATCGAAGTCGCTCCACTCGCGTTCATGCGCGGGCGCACACTCGCCAACGCCTGCGTGTTGCTCGATGAAGCGCAGAACGCCACGACCATGCAGATGAAGATGTTTCTGACGCGCCTGGGCGAGGGATCGCGGATGATCGTCAATGGCGATCCGTCACAGACCGATTTGCCGGCGGGCCAGAAATCCGGATTGAGCCAGGCGGTCGGCCTTCTGAGCAAGGTCGAGGGCGTGGGGCACGTGAAGTTTCTCGAAGGAGACGTGGTTCGTCACGATCTCGTGCGCCGCATCGTAGACGCCTATTCCAAGGCGGAACGCGACCAGACGGGGAGCGTGGCGGACAGGAAATGAGCGCGCAGGTCGAAATAGCCCTCGCATCGCCGCTCTGGCCGCAAGCGGAGGCCGAAGAAACGGTTCGACGAGCTATCGCGGCGTCGGAGGCATTGTTCGAGCCGACCGACGCCGAAGTCAGCGTGCTCCTGTGCGACGACGCCGAAATTCGCCGGTTGAACGCGCAGTGGCGGCGCAAGGATTCGGCGACAAACGTTCTCTCGTTTCCCTCGGTCGCGCAGCACGCCGGCGAGCGGCATCTCGGCGATATCGCGATCGCGTTCGAGACGCTGAACCGCGAGGCCGCGGACGAAGGCAAGGTGTTTTCACATCACCTCGCTCATCTCACCGTACATGGCTATCTGCATCTTCTCGGCTTCGATCATGAATCCGATGACGACGCCGAAGAGATGGAAGGGCTGGAGCGTGAAATCCTCGCCGGGCTCGGCATAGACGACCCCTATCGCGCTCAACCTGGAGGGCAATCGGCGATCCGATGAGCGACGCAAGAAGAGACAATGACGTCCACGGGCGTACCACTTTGCTGGACCGCATGCGCAGTCTCCTCGGCCTCTCGTCGGCGTCGCTGCGCGACGACATCGAGGATGCGCTGGAGCAGCCGCAGAACGCCGATGATTTTTCGCCGCAGGAGCGTGTTATCCTCCGCAACGTGCTCGAACTGCACGAGCATCGCGTCCGCGACATCATGATTCCGCGCGCCGACATCGTCGCGGTGTCGATCACGGCGACGCTCGCCGAAGTCCTCTCAATCTTTCGGACCGCCGGTCATTCGCGTGTGCCGGTGCACGGCGATACGCTCGACGATCCGCGCGGCATGATCCACATCCGCGATTTCGTCGATTATCTGGCGGGCGCGGTCGAGCTTGGCATGCGTCGTCGCAAGCGCACCACGGCGGAGACCGAAGCTGACACGGACGTCCCGGGCGACAAACGCATCCAGAGGCTCGCGGCGGTCGGCGCGCTGGATCTGTCCGCGCCGCTGACACAATCGGGAGTGATCCGTCCGGTGCTGTTCGTGCCGCCATCGATGCCCGCGCTGGACCTGCTTGTGAAAATGCAGGCGAGCCGCACGCACATGGCGCTAGTGATCGATGAATACGGCGGGACCGAAGGCCTCGTATCGATCGAGGACGTTGTCGAAATGATCGTCGGCGATATCGAGGACGAACACGATTTCGAGGAAGAGCCCCGGATCGACGAGGCCGGCGACCGCGAGTTTCTGGTGGACGCCCGCGCTGACCTTTCCGATGTCTCCGAGCGGATCGGGGTCGACCTGTCGAAGGTGGCCGAGTCCGACGAGGTGGACACGATCGGCGGTCTGATCGCGTCTATCGCCGGCCGGGTGCCCGCGCGCGGCGAGATCATCCGGCTCGACAGGCACGGCGTCGAATTCGAAATTGTCGACGCCGACCCACGACGGATCACGCGGGTTCGGATACGGTTGACCGATTCCGATTCGAAATCGGCCGGGGACGCCGCGCCGACTTGAGACCAGGGAAAAGGTCCGGCGCGATGACGCCTCGTAGCAATCGGCCGGCTTCTATCAAGCGGAGTCGCCCAAGCCACTCCCTCGGCCGTTTCGCGGCATGAATCGGCTGGTGCATTTCGTCCTTCTCGCGGACGGCTGGCGTCGGCATGCGATCGCCTTGGGCGCGGGTGCGCTCGGCGCGCTCGCCATGCCACCGGTCGGGTTCCTTCCCGGTCTCGTCGTCGCCATGACGGCCGCGGTCTGGCTGCTAGACGGATGCGGGGCCAAAGGCGGCGTCGAACTTCTGAGGCCACGGCTGCGGTCGGCCGCGGCTGCGGGCTGGTTTCTCGGATTCGGTTATTTCGTCGGCGGACTCTACTGGCTCGGGGCGGCATTTCTCGTGGAGCCCGACAGGTTCGCCTGGGCGTTGCCGCTGGGCGTGCTGGGACTTCCCGCCGTGCTGGCGATTTTCCCGGCGTTCGGATTCGCGTTGGCGCTTCTGCTTTGGTCCGCGGGCGCGGCGCGCATATTTGCGCTCGCCTTCGGACTGGGCCTGTCGGAACTGGCGCGCGGCTATCTGTTCACCGGCTTCCCCTGGAATGATTTCGGGATGGCCTTCGGGCAATTCGCGCCGCTCGCGCAAGGCGCTTCGCTGGTCGGATTGCACGGGCTGACCCCGATCGTCATCGCGCTCTGCGCCGCTCCCGCGACGCTGGCCGACGTTTCGTCGCGCCGGGCGCGCGTCGTTCCGACAGCTATCGCGGTCATTGCGCTCCTTGCGGTCGCGGCTTTCGGGGCCATGCGGCTGCAGACAGCAACGGTCGAGGCGACGCCAAACGTCCGCTTGCGCATCATGCAGCCAAATCTGCCGCAAGACGCCAAGTTCCGCCCCGCCGCCGGGCCGGAAATTCTGCGCCGCTACCTCGACCTCTCGGATCGATCCACCTCGCCGACCGTCGCCGGCCTCGTCAACGTAACGCATCTCATCTGGCCGGAATCGGCTTTTCCGTTCGTGCTGAGCCGGGAGCCACAGGCGCTCAACATGATCGCCTCGACGCTCGGCGGCCACACGATTCTTCTTACGGGCGCGATACGGCTGGAGGGGACGCGCGGCGACGAGCGCGCCTATAATTCGCTACTTGCCGTCGATGGAAAGGGTTCGATCGTCGGCAGCGCCGACAAGGTTCATCTCGTTCCCTTCGGCGAATATCTTCCCGCCGGACGCTTCCTCCGCGCCATTGGCCTGCGGCAACTCATCGCCCTGCCGGGCGGCTTCACGGCCGGCGAATCGCGGCGACTGATGTCCGTTCCTGGCCTCCCGCCCTTCCAGCCCCTGATCTGCTACGAAGCGATCTTTCCCGGAGAGGCGACGCCGGCGTCTGCCTCGCTCGGCGCTTCAGAACGGCCGGCGTTCCTGCTGAACGTGACCAACGACGGCTGGTTCGGCCTGACCTCCGGTCCCTATCAGCACATGGCGCAAGCGCGCCTGCGCTCGATCGAGGAGGGGCTTCCGCTCGTGCGCGCCGCAAACACGGGCATTTCGGCGGTCGTGGATCCCTATGGCCGGATCGAGAAGGAATTGCCGCTCGGCGTCGAAGGGATTCTCGACTCCTCGCTTCCGAAGCCCATCGCGCCAACGTTTTTCAGCCGCCATCCGATTGCGCCGGTCATGGCGATCTATTTCGTCGTGTTGCTTGCTTCACTTGCCGGACGTCGCCGGATGTGACCTTTTGCGGCATGCGAAGGCAGATGGAACAGATGATGAGCGCCGATCAACAGCCTACCGTCATCGATACGCATGTCGGCAACAGGATCAGGCTTCGCCGCTCGTTTTTGAGGGTTAGCCAGGAAAAGCTTGGAGAACATCTCGGTGTTTCGTTCCAGCAAGTGCAGAAATACGAGAAAGGCTCGAATCGGATCGGCGCTGGACAGCTTTTCCAGATCGCCAAATTCCTGAAGGTAGACCCCGGATACTTTTATGAGGGGCTGCCTGCCGCGACTGCGGCAGACCAGGGCTTTGCGGAAAGACAGAGCGAAATTCCCAGCGCCGGCATCGAGGACACGACGGACGGGATAGCGCTCAATCGCGCCTTCGCCCGCATCAAAAGCTCCAAGCTGAGGCGCAGACTGATCGATCTCGTGACGACCATAGCTGATTCCGACCGCAGCTGATCGTTCGGCAAAACGAACGAAACAGGCCCACTCGCTTGACGAAACGAACGCAGACTGTCAGAAGGCGCCAGCTTTCGGCGGCCAGCGCGGTCGCATGACCTCCAGGAGGGTGGCTTGGCCCGCAAGAATTATCTGTTCACCAGCGAATCTGTTTCGGAAGGTCATCCGGACAAGGTTTGCGACCGCATTTCCGACGAAGTCGTGGACCTGTTCTTCGCGCGCGGCGCTGCTGCCGGCATCGACCCCTATCAGATCCGCGTGGCCTGCGAGACGCTGGCGACGACCAATCGTGTTGTGATCGCCGGCGAAGTGCGTGGTCCCGAAATTACCAAGGCCGAGATCGAGGACGTGGCGCGCAAGGCGATCAAGGCGATCGGCTACGAACAGGATGGTTTCCACTGGAAGAACGCAGAGGTCGAAGTCCTGCTGCATGCCCAGTCGGCCGACATTGCCCAAGGCGTCGACGCAGCCGGCAACAAGGACGAAGGCGCTGGCGACCAGGGCATCATGTTCGGCTACGCCTGCCGCGAGACGCCCGACCTGATGCCCGCGCCGCTGCAGTACGCGCAGAAGATTCTCCATGCGCTGGCGCAGGCCCGCCACTCCGGCGTGGAGCCCAAGCTCGGGCCGGACGCCAAGAGCCAGGTGACCGTGCGTTACGAGGACGGCAAGCCCGTCGGCGTGTCGCAGATCGTCGTGTCCCATCAGCACATGGACGAGAGCCTGTCGTCCGGCGACGTCCGCGCGATCGTCGAGCCCTTCGTGCGCAAGGCTCTGCCGGAAGGCTGGATCGACGCCTCGACCGTCTGGCATATCAACCCGACCGGCAAGTTCTTCATCGGCGGTCCTGACGGCGATTGCGGCCTGACGGGACGCAAGATCATCGTCGACACCTATGGCGGCGCAGCCCCGCACGGCGGCGGCGCCTTCTCCGGCAAAGATCCGACCAAGGTCGACCGCTCGGCTGCTTACGCCGCGCGCTATCTCGCCAAGAACGTGGTTGCGGCGGGCCTTGCCGAGCGCTGCACGCTTCAGCTTTCCTATGCGATCGGCGTCGCCGAACCGCTGTCGATCTACGCCGATCTTCACGGCACCGGCCAGGTCGACGAAGGCAAGCTCGAGCAGGTGTTGATGCAGGCGATGAAGCTTTCGCCGCGCGGCATTCGCGAGCATCTCCAGCTCAACCGCCCGATCTATGCGCGGACCTCGTCCTACGGCCATTTCGGACGCCAGCCGGACGCCGACGGCGGCTTCTCCTGGGAGCGCACCGATCTCGCCGACAAGCTGAAGTCCTACTTCGCCTGAAGCTCGGGACAGCCAACCGCTTGCACAAGCTGTACGGCCGCCGAAAGGGCAAGAAACTCCGCCAGCGTCAGGATGCGCTGATGGCGGATTTCCTGCCGTCGGTGGCCGTCGACCTTTCCGGCGATCTGTCGCTCGACACGCTGTTTCCGTTCGCGCGAAAAGAACTGCGGCTCGAGATCGGGTTCGGCGACGGAGAACGGCTTCTCGACCAGGCGTCGCAGCATCCCGACGTGGCATTTCTCGGCTGCGAGCCGTTCGTGAACGGCGTCGCAAAAGCGGTCGCTGCAATCGCCGACCGCGGCCTGACCAACATCCGGATTCACGACGGGGACGCGCGCGATATTCTGAGCGCGCTGCCCGCAGGCGCGCTCGACCGGATCGAACTCCTGTATCCGGATCCCTGGCCGAAGCGGCGGCATCACAAACGGCGCATCGTATCGGATGAGTTTCTGGCCGCCGCTGCACGCGTTCTGAAACCCGGATGCGAACTGCGTTTCGCCACGGACATCGACGATTATTGCGCCTGGACGCTTCGGCACATCGAGCGATCGAAGGATTTTAGCTGGCCCGCAACCCGACCCGCCGATTGGCTGACGCCCTGGGAAGGTTGGGCGCCGACGCGCTACGAGCAGAAGGCGCGGCGCGAGGGCCGTCCCTCCGCCTATCTCGCCTTCATCAGAAGATAGCGGGCTTCGCCGCTCCGCCACGCCCCTTCGCGCCGTATCTGTAGAGATCGAGCCCGTGTGCTTTCAGCCAGGCTTCGGCGACGTCGGTTTCGGGACAGATCGAGCGGCACAGCTTCCAGAAGCGCGCGGAATGATTCATGTGCGCGAGGTGACAGACCTCGTGCGCCGCCAGATACGTCAGCACGTGATCCGGCGCGAGGATGAGCCGCCACGAAAAATTGAGCGCGCCGGCCGCCGAACACGAACCCCACCGCGTCGTGGTGTCCTTCAGCGCGATCGACGGCATCGGCCTGCCGATCGCGTCCGCATACCGGCGAACCGCCGGCGCCAGTTCGGTTCGCGCCTGCGCCTTCAGCCAGTCCTGCACGCGCCGCTCTGTATGCGCGGCATCGCCTGCCACATAGAGCTTGCGTTCGCCGCCATCGTCATTCGCGAGCCAGACGACGCCGCGCGACCCCGCCGCATGAACAATGCGCGTCGGCTCGCCGCGCAACGGAAAGATCGCGCCATCGACGAAACGCACGTGCTGCGGCAGCTTGCGCAAGCGAACGCCAACCCAGGCGGCATTGCGTTCGGCGAATTCAGCGGCGTCCTTGAGCGACGCGCGGCGCGGCATTGTGAGCACGGCGTCGCGCGTCGCGCCGCGCACGCGAAGGATGAAGCGACGCGCGGTGTCCGCGCGACGCAGCTGGACCTTGTACGTCTCGCCGTCATGCCGGAGCTCGATCACGCCGCCATTGGCGACTGCGTCATCGGTTCTTCGAAATAGCCGCATCGTTCGATCATAGCCGCGACGCGCGCGAGTCGCTACGCCGCGAGAGTTGCAGTCTGCATCGGCGATAGCGCCTCACCTCACGAGTCAGCGCTGACAGCTGCGGCAAAAAAATGTCGAGCGGCCCGACTGAACGATCCGCTCGATCGTCCCATGGCATTCCCGTTTTGGGCAGGCTGCCCCTTCGCGGTCGTAGACGCGGAAGGAATGCTGAAAATATCCCGGCTTGCCATCAGCGCCCGAGAAATCACGCAGCGACGAACCGCCGGCTTCGATTGCGTCCGACAGCACGTCGCGGACGGCTTTCGCGAGACGTCCACGCGCCTCGCGCGCGAACTTGCCAGCGCCGCAAATCGTGCCGGCCATGCGCGTCGGCGAAAGTCCGGCGCGGTGCAAGGCCTCGCACACGTAAATATTTCCAAGACCGGCAATGCGCTTCTGGTCGAGGAGCGCTGCCTTCAGGCTGGTTTGCGCGCCATAGAACAGCCCCGCGAGCGTTGCTGCTTCGAGGGGCGGTTCAAGCGGCTCCAGCCCGACGCCAGCCAGACGGGGATGGCGGTCGAGTTCATCGCCGCGCGCCACAAACATGAATCCGAAACGGCGCGGATCGTTGTAGACGACGCGCGCGCCGTCCGACATTTCGAAGACCACATGGTCATGCGCGGCAAGCCGGGGAATTTCCCTGTAGAGCGTGGCCGGTTCCGCCGTCGCGCCGCCGGCCTCCACGCGAAACGATCCGCTCATGCCGAGATGCGCGACGAGAACGTCGCCACTGGACAATCTCAGAAGCAGATATTTGGCGCGCCGGTCGATGGCCTCGACGACCTCACGCTCAATCCTGCGCCTGAAGTCGGGTTGAAATGCGAACCGCAGATCGGCCCGATTCAGGACGACGCGCGCAACCGTCCGCCCCAGCATCGCCAGCGCCAGCCCGCGGCGGGTCGTTTCAACTTCCGGCAATTCCGGCATTCGGCGGTTCCTGTGCGCCCGTTAACCTTTGGTCGCCCGTGGCGGCGGGCCGCGTAGATATAGTGGCTCGGACGCGGTATTGTCCCGCGCGACAGCAACAGTACGAAAGCGTGACCATGAATTCCGGCCCCGCCGATCAGGACGGCGCAGATTTCGGTTTCGAGCGTGTGCCGCTCGGCGCCAAGCAATCGCTCGTCGACGACGTCTTTCACAAGGTCGCAGACCGCTACGACCTCATGAACGACCTGATGTCGGCTGGACTGCATCGGGAGTGGAAGAACGTCTTCGTCGCCATGATGCATCCCGCGCGGTCACGCGAATGGCGCCACATCGACGTCGCAGGCGGAACCGGCGATATTTCGTTTCGCATCGCCGAGCAGGGCCTGCGCAATGCGCATTCGACGGTCGTCGACATAAATGCCGACATGCTGGCGGTATGCCGCCGCCGCGCCGAAGAACTCGGCTATTCCGGCAGCGTCGAGACTGTGGAAGCCAATGCGGAGGAACTGCCTTTTCCGGACGGCAGTTTCGACGTCTATACGATCGCTTTCGGCATCAGGAATGTGCCGCGGATTCCCAAGGCGCTCGCCGAAGCGCGCCGTGTACTCAAAAAGGGCGGTCGCTTCCTGTGCCTGGAATTCTCGCAAGTCGACCTGCCGTTCGTGGAGAGAGTCTACGACCAATTTTCTTTCCGCGTCGTGCCGAAACTCGGCGAGATGGTGACCGGCGATGCGCATCCCTATCGCTACCTGGTCGAATCCATCCGCAAGTTTCCGAAGGCTGACGAGTTCCGGGACATGATCGCCGCGGCCGGATTCCGCCGCGCGTCGTTCGAGCGCCTCACCGGCGGCGTGGTCGCTATCCACAGCGGCTGGAATCTCTGACCCGGGGCGCCGCTGCTTGATCTCAGGCCTTATGCATATCCTTCGTCTGGCGCGCGCCGGGTATATTCTGGGGCGCGAAGGCGTTTTTCTCGATGTCGACTCTGCGCTGGTTCCGCCTGCCGCGCAGCCGGCCTTTTTTCTGTTTCGCAAGATCGCGCGTTCGGACGCCGGAAACCGTTCGGATTCGCTCGCTCGCGCGATGGCGCGGCTCGGCCCATCCTACGTAAAGCTCGGTCAGTTTCTGGCGACAAGGCCCGACATTGTCGGCATGGCGACCGCGCGCAGCCTGGAACAGCTCCAGGATCGCATGGAGCCGTTCGCGCAAGCCGAGGCGGTGTCGACCATCGAACGGACGCTCGGCCAGCCGCTTGCCGAAGTCTATTCGGAATTTGGCCCGCCGGTGGCTGCGGCCTCGATCGCGCAGGTCCACGAGGCGAGAACGTCCGACAGCGACGGCGGGCGCGAGGTTGCGGTCAAAATCCTGAGGCCGGGCGTCGCCGCGCGGTTCTTTCGCGATATCGACGACATGATGTTCGCCGCCCGCCTTGCGGAGCGCGCCTCCGATGAGGCGCGCCGGCTGAGGCTCGTCGAGGTCGTAGAAACGCTCCAGCGCAGCGTGCGGCTGGAGCTGGACCTGCGGCTGGAAGCAGCCGCCGCGTCGGAGTTCCGCGAGAATACGATCGACGACCCCGGTTTCCGAACGCCTGATGTCGACTGGAACAGAACCGGGCGCGACGTGCTGACGACCGAATGGATCGACGGCACGCCATTGTCGAATGTCGAAGCCCTGCGCGAAGCCGGTTTCGATCTGCCAAAACTCGGCGCGACCGTAATCCAGTCGTTCCTGCGGCATGCCGTACGCGACGGCTTCTTTCATGCCGACATGCATCAGGGAAATCTCTTCGTCGATGGCGAGGGGCGGATCGTCGCGGTCGATTTCGGCATCATGGGCAGGCTCAATCTGGCGGAACGCAAGTTTCTCGCGGAAATCCTGTTCGGCTTCATCACCCGCGACTACCGGCGCGTTGCCGTCGTCCATTTCGACGCCGGTTATGTGCCGCGGACCCATGCCGTAGAGGAATTCGCGCAGGCCATCAGGGCGGTCGGCGAGCCGATCCATTCCCGCACCGCAGATCAGATTTCCATGGCCCGCGTTCTGACGCTGCTGTTCGAGATCACGGCTCTCTTCGACATGTCGACGCGGACCGAGTTGGTGCTGCTGCAGAAGACCATGGTGGTCGTGGAGGGAGTCGCGCGTACGCTGGATCCCAACCTCAACATGTGGTCGACGGCGGAACCGGTCGTCAGGGCCTGGATCGAGCAGAATCTCGGTCCTTCTGGAAAAGTTCGTGACGCGGGCGAAGCGCTAGGGGCGGCGGTTCAGGCTTTGGCGCGGGCGCCCGACATGCTTGATCGAATTGACGCTCTGACCGAGGATTGGCGCCGCAAGAAGCCTGCAGAGAACGCGCCGGCGCAGGCCTCGCTGTGGCGAACAATTCCACTGTGGCTACTGGCGGGCGCGGCCATAATCGCGCTGTTGCGCTGATAGGGAGCCCGGATGTCGAACCTCTCCGGAAAGCATGTGCTTCTGATCGTGAGCGGCGGCATCGCCGCCTACAAGACTCTCGAGCTCATCCGACGCCTGCGGGAGCGCGGCGCATCCGTGACCGCGGTGCTGACCAGGGCGGCAAAGCAGTTCGTGACGCCGCTGTCCGTCGCCAGCCTTTCGGGCGACAAGGTGTACGACGATCTCTTCTCGCTCACCGACGAGACCGAGATGGGCCACATCCAGCTCTCGCGCGCGTCGGATGTGGTGCTTGTCGCGCCCGCGACAGCCGATCTGATGGCCAAGGCCGCCAACGGGATCGCCGACGATCTCGCTTCGACGCTGCTGCTGGCGACCGACAAGGCGGCTGCCTTTGTTCCGGCCATGAATGTGCGCATGTGGACGCATCCGGCGACGCAAAGGAATGTTGCGGCTCTGCGCGCTGCCGGTTGCCCTATCCTGGGCCCTGCGGATGGCGAGATGGCGTGCGGCGAATTCGGGCCCGGCCGCATGATCGAGCCGCTCGAGATCATCGGCGAACTGGAACGGCTGGTCGGCGCCGAGCGGCCGCTCGCAGGTCGGCGCGCGATCGTGACCGCCGGTCCGACGCGCGAGCCCCTCGATCCCGTGCGCTACATCAGCAACAAGTCGTCCGGAAAACAGGGCTACGCCATAGCGGCCGCGCTCGCCGCCGCGGGAGCCGACACCGTTCTCGTCTCCGGCCCGGTCGGCATGGATCCGCCGCCAGGCGTGACGATCCGCAAAGTCGAAACCGCGGTCGACATGCTCGACGCCGTGCAAACGGCGTTGCCGGCCGATATTTTCGTCGCGGCCGCAGCCGTTGCGGATTGGCGGGCGAAAAACGCCGGCGCGCAAAAGACCAAGAAAGGCGCGAACGGGCCGCCGACCATAGAACTCGTCGAGAATCCCGACATACTGGCGACGGTGTCGCAGATGAAAAATGGCCGCCCCAAACTGGTCGTCGGCTTCGCTGCCGAAACCGAAAACCTCGTTCCCAACGCACAAGCCAAGCTCGCCCGCAAGAAATGCGACCTCATCATCGCCAATGACGTCGGCGCGGAGCAGGCTATTTTCGGGGGCGATCTCAACCGGGTGGTCGTCGTCGACAGCGCGGGCGCCGAATCATGGCCGCAGGTCAGCAAGGCCGAAGTCGCAACGAAGATTGCAGCGCTCGTTGCGACTCGGCTCGGCAGCCTGAAATGAGCGGATCGGGAGAAGTCCAGGTTCGCCTCGCGCGCCTCCCGCACGCCGAAGGCCTGGCGCCGCCGGCCTATCAGTCGGCGAGCGCCGCAGGGCTCGACCTCGTCTGCGCGCTGCCCGCCGAGGAAATCGCCATGATCGCGCCTGGCGAACGCCGGCTCGTGCCCACGGGCTTTGCGATGGAACTGCCGGTTGGCTACGAGGGCCAGGTGCGCCCGCGATCCGGTCTCGCCGCGAAGCACGGGGTCACGGTCCTCAACTCGCCAGGAACGATCGACAGCGACTATCGCGGCGAGATCAAGGTGATCCTCTACAATACGGGCGGAGAGCCGTTTCGGCTGGAGCGCGGAATGCGGATCGCACAATTGATCGTCGCGCCCGTGTCGAGGGTGGCCCTGCAGGTCGTCGGCCTGTTGTCGGAAACCGCGCGCGCTGACGGCGGTTTCGGCTCAACCGGGAGCAAAATTCCCTGAGCGCGTCTGTGCGGAGATCGATCTTCTCCAAACGATCTGCAAAAGGCGATTGAACTGGGCAACCGCAGGCGCTTCAATCGGCGCTCATCGAACGCCCGGGGGAACGGGCGCAATCGCAGAGGACGACATGAGCGATACGCAGGCCGGACGCGGCAAGATCTACAATTCGATCGTCGACACGGTCGGCAATACGCCGCTGGTCAGGCTCGACCGGCTCGCCAAGGAAAAGGGCGTGAAGGCCAATCTTCTGGCGAAACTGGAGTTTTTCAACCCGCTGGCGAGCGTCAAGGATCGCATAGGCGTCAATATGATTGCCGCTATGGAGGCGGCAGGCAAGATCGCGCCCGGCAAGACCACGCTGATCGAGCCGACCTCAGGCAATACGGGAATTGCGCTCGCGTTTGTCGCCGCCGCGCGAGGCTACCGGCTGATCCTGGTGATGCCTGAATCCATGTCGATCGAGCGGCGGAAAATGCTGGCGCTGCTCGGCGCGGAGCTCGAGCTGACTCCGGCCGCGCAGGGCATGAAGGGCGCGATCGCGAAGGCGGATGAACTCGCCAAGACCATTCCCGGCGCGATTATCCCGCAACAGTTTGAAAACCCTGCCAATCCGGACATTCACCGCCGCACGACGGCCGAAGAAATCTGGAACGACACGAACGGAAAAGTCGACGTCTTTATATCGGGCGTCGGCACCGGCGGCACGATCACGGGCGTCGGACAGGTCCTCAAGCCCAGGAACCCAAATCTGAAGGTCGTCGCCGTCGAGCCCGAGGATTCCCCGGTCCTTTCGGGCGGACAGCCCGGCCCGCATAAAATCCAGGGCATCGGCGCGGGATTCGTGCCGGGGGTGCTCGACAAGGGCGTGATCGACGAGGTCGTCAAGGTCAGCAATCAGACCGCCTTCGACTACGCCCGGCTCGTCGCGCGGCTGGAAGGCGTTCCGGTCGGCATTTCCTCCGGCGCAGCCATCGCGGCGGCGGTTGAGATCGGCTCGCGGCCGGACATGGCCGGCAAGAACATCATCATCATCATTCCCTCTTTTGCCGAGCGCTACCTGTCGACGGCGCTGTTCGAAGGGCTATAAGAGCGCCGGAGCCGGCGGCGGCGGAGAGCCCCGCCGGCCTGTCTATGGAGGCGCGCTTGTCCTTTTCCAACATACTCGTCGAGACGCACGGCAATGTCGGGCTCGTTCGCCTCAATCGCCCGCAGGCGCTGAACGCGCTCAATTCCGAACTGATCGACGAACTGAACGTCGCGCTGACGGATTTCGACAGGGCGGACGACATCGGCTGCATGGTGATCACCGGCTCGGCCAAGGCCTTTGCGGCGGGCGCAGACATCAAGGAAATGCTGCCCAAGAGCTACATGGACGCCTATCTCACGGATTTCATTGCGTCCTGGGAAGGCGTCACGCGCATTCGCAAGCCCATCATAGCTGCCGTAGCCGGTTTTGCGCTCGGAGGCGGATGCGAACTCGCGATGATGTGCGATTTCATCCTGGCTGCCGATACGGCGCGGTTCGGGCAGCCCGAAATCAAGCTTGGCGTGATGCCCGGCGTCGGCGGCACGCAGCGGCTGACGCGGTTCGTCGGCAAGTCCAAGGCGATGGAAATGTGCCTGACCGGCCGGATGATGGATGCCGCGGAAGCCGAACGTTCGGGGCTGGTTTCGCGGATCGTGCCGGCGGACGACCTCGTCGCCGAAGCTATCAAGACCGCACAGGCCATCGCCGGCTTCTCGCGGCCGGTCACGATGATGACCAAGGAAACCGTCAACCGCAGCTACGAGATGACGTTGACCGAGGGCATCCGCTTCGAGAGGCGGGTGTTCCACTCGATGTTCGCCCTGGAGGACAAGAAAGAGGGCATGTCCGCCTTTGTCGAAAAGCGGCCGCCGCAATTCCGCAACCGCTAGGCTGCTCCGCGGGCGTTGACGCGGGCGCGCTTTGTGCCTATGAAACCGCCGTCGCCCGGTTCTCGCGTCAGAGCCGGGCTCCATTATTTGTGAATCAGCGTGGCCCGACCGGCCGCCTTCAGGGATCAGACCATGGCTAACACCAGTTCGGCAAAGAAGGCCGTTCGCAAGATCGCCCGCCGCACGGCGGTCCGTCGCGCGCGACGCGGCCAGATGCGTACTTTCCTCCGGAAGGTTGAAGAGGCGATCGCCAGCGGCGATCAGTCCGCGGCAGCAACGGCTCTCTCGTCGGCTGCGCCGCTCGTGATGCGCGCCGCTCAGAAAGGCATCGTTCACAAGAACACCGCCTCTCGCAAAGTCTCGCGTCTGACTGCACGCGTGAAGGCTATGGCAGCAGCGAGCTGATCGCTTTCTCCGTTCTATCTCGTCGAGAGCCGGGCCTGCGCCCGGCTCTTTTGTTTTGTGGCAATGACGAGTCCGCCGAACGACACATTAAGGAATTTTTAACACCCCTCGTGCAGGCGCGCATATGATTGCGCAATGATTCAATGCTTTGCCATCAAAGCTGCTGTGGGCCTGATCGAGCATGCACTTGACTCGTCGTTTTCGGCTTGAATGAGCCGCGATTCACGCGCGGCGACCCGCCGAGATCGATCAGCGGCATGATCATGCAGAACGCAAAGAATCAGCAATTTAGCCAGATCAATTTGCCTGATTCAAAATTCCGCTCGACCTGCATGTAAAAGATTCATGACGCGGCGGATTGGATTCGAGAATACGCGCAGATAGTGTCGCTTCACTGAGATGAGCGACGGGCCATCGCATCTCGGAAATGCGGATTGCCATATTTGCCGGCGCTTTGCGCCTTGTCGGAGAAGTGGCTCTCGGCATTTTCGATACGAGCGATGGATGGGCGGATTTGTGCGGCGAGTCTGTTTCTTGGCGCACGAAAGGGGCTGAACGTGGGGCACGAGACAGAGAACAACATCAGCTTCTGCGCTGTTGGCGCAGTCGCTAGTCCCAGGTTATCGATCCTCGGTGCTGACGACTGCATTTTCCTCAGTCGCCGCGTCGCTCGAAGTTAGCCTGTTATCTTTCTGATCTGATCAATTCGACGAAGCCTTCTCCGCAAGGCGGTGAACGTGGACAAGCGCCGCTTGTTCGCGCGGGCGGATATTTTTCATCCCTTCCAAGACCGGACGAGACAATGACCAATTCCGCTTCAGGCGCCGCTCGTAGGCCCGTCTCCGAAACAAAGGATCGCGCCATGGAAGAATGGTGGAAGCGCGTGTGCGAACGACTGCGCGCGGAATTGGGCGATGCGAAGTTCAACTCGTGGTTCGGTCGCGTCGAGCTCGACGGACTCCAAGCGGGCGTCGTCTATCTCTCCGTTCCAACGACGTTTCTCAAGAGCTGGATCCAACGCCATTTCCTGGACAATATCCGCTCGGCGATCGCGACCGACAGGCCCGAGATCGTCGAAATCGTCATTCGAATCCGTACGTCTGTCCGCAACCCTCTCCCATGCGAGCAGGACGAACGCCGCCTCGCCAAGCCTTCGGCGCCAAAGAGTTCGGAACCCGCTGCCGCCAGCGCAATCGCCAGGGCAAGTCGTGCTGGCGCTTCGAACGACGGTGGCGACAACCAGAAGCTGATTGGGTCGCCGCTAGATCAACGAATGACGTTCGAGACGTTTCTCGTCGGACCGTCGAACGAAATGCCGCATAAGGCGGCGATGCGCGTCGTTTCCGCGGCGCCCGGCGAGCCTGTCGAATTCAATCCACTCTTTCTCCACGCCAACGTTGGTCTCGGCAAGACGCACCTCGTGCAAGCGATCGCGCAATCGGTTGCGACGTCGGGTCGAAACGCGGTGTATCTGACGGCGGAAAAATTCATGTACGGCTTTGCTTCGTCACTGAAGAACCAGACGACTCTGGCCTACAAGGAACAGATCCGCGCGATCGATCTGCTGATTGTCGATGACGTCCAGTTTCTCAACGGGAAGGTCATTCCGCACGAGTTCGGCCATATCGTGAATTCGATGCTGGATTCCGGCCGTCAAGTGGTCGTGGCGGCGGATCGCCAGCCCAGCGAACTCGACAATCTCGATGAACGCGTGCGGTCTCGATTGATGGGCGGCGTGAGCCTGGAGCTGCGTTCGCTCGATCTGGCGCTGCGACGTTCCATCCTCGCCACGCGCATCGCGGTCGCGCAGCAGCGTCAGCCCGGTTTCGAGGTGTCCGAGAAAGTGATCGACTACGTCGCGCAGGTGATCGACAGCAACGGCCGCGATCTCGAAGGCGCGGTCAATCGTCTCCTTGCGCGCGTCACGCTGAGCGGCGCGCCGCTTACAATCGATATCGCCGAACAGGCGATCCGCGACCTGGTGCGGACGCGCGATCCCAAGAAGGTCAAGATCGAAGACATTCAGAAACTCGTGGCGAACCATTATAATGTGACGCGGGCGGACCTTCTGTCCTCGCGACGGACCGCTTCGGTCGTTCGCCCGCGGCAGATCGCCATGTTTCTGTCGAAAGTTCTGACACCCCGCTCATTGCCGGAGATCGGCCGGCGCTTTGGCGGACGCGATCATACGACCGTGCTTCACGCTGTGCGCAAGATCGAGGGCCTCACAACGGCCGATCGAAGCCTCGCGCAAGATATCGACTATCTCAAGCGGCTGCTGACGGAGATCTGAGCGCCGCCTAAGCGACCCGGCGCATCGAGCGTTGCGTCAGACCGGCGCCTGAGCGAGAAGTTCCGCGAGAGAGACTTCGGGCCGCGCGCCGTAGTGCTGGATGACCTCGGCTGCGGACAGCGCGCCGATCGCGGCGCAGCGACCGAGTGGGAAGCCGCGCGCCAGCCCGAACAAGACGCCAGCCGCAAACAGGTCGCCGGCGCCTGTCGTGTCGATCAGCCTAGCGATCGGCGCGGCCGGCGCGTATTCGACGGCGCCGCCGTTTACGATAGCGCACCCCTGCGCGGACCGGGTTACGAAGCCGAGCGTCTTCTCACCAGAAAGAGAGCGAACGGCCGTATCGAAATCGGCTGTCTGATAGAGCGCGTGAAGCTCGCTTTCATTGGCGAAAAGAATGTCTACGAGGCCATTGCGAATGAGTTCGAGAAACTCGTCGCGATACCGGTCGACGCAAAACGAATCCGACAGCGTGAGCGCGGTTCTGCGGCCGGCCTTGCGCGCCGCGGCCGCGCCTTTTCGAAACGCCTCCTTGGCGCGAGGCGGATCCCAGAGGTAGCCCTCGAAATAGAGGATCCGCGCCTCTGCGATCAGCTCGTCCTCGACGTCGTCCGGGCCGAGGCCGACGCAGGCGCCGAGATAGGTCGACATGGTGCGTTCGCCATCGGGCGTGACGAGCACGAGACACCGCGCGGTCGAGGCGCCCTGTGTTGCGGGCGCAGTCGGAAAATGAACGCCGGCGGCGGCGATGTCGTGACGGAAGGCATGACCGGGTTCATCGTCGCGCACTTTGCCGATGAAGGCGGCCTTGCCGCCGAGACTGGCGACGCCCACCATCGTGTTGGCGGCGGAGCCGCCGGACATGATGGTCGCCGACCCCATCGCCTCGTAGAGCGAGGTCGATTTTGGCTCGTCGATGAGCGCCATACCGCCCTTATGCAGGCCATGGGCGACGAGGAAATCGTCCTCGCTCCTGGCGATCACGTCGACGATTGCGTTGCCCATCCCCACAACATCGTACCTAGCCGCTGCAGTCATCTGCGAAACTCCTGATCGCGGACCTTGTAGGGGCCGTGCCGAGCCAGATCAATCCTCGGTCTTGCGGGACGCCGCCGCCTCGAGGACCGCGGTCATTGCGGCAAAATCTCCGGGCGACAGATCGCCCACCGAACGAGCCAGAAGGTTGGCGAAAGCGGTTGCTTCGGGAATCGCGCCAGACGTATCGATCCTGACGCGTGGATCGGAGGTTTGCGCCAAGCGGCAGAGTTCTTCCGCATCGTCCCAGATGACGTTGAAGTAGACGATGATGCGCTGAATGAGGAACCAGGTCGGCGCGCCGCGCTTGCCATGCTCCAGCGCGGACAAATAGGCGGGCGAGACGCCGATCGCATGCGCCATTTCTTTCAGCGTGACATCGCGCGCGGCGCGCATCTCGCGGAGCTTTGCGCCGAGCGGCGTCATCGCGCGCGTCTAGCGGCGGCGCAGGCGGACATAGAGCGCTCCAGCGCCGCCATGCGCCTGCGCGGCTTCGCCGAAGGCGGCGACGACATGCCGCAACCGCGGATCGGACAGCCAGAGCGGCGCCTGCCGGCGCAGAACCCCGGTCTCCCCATCGCTCTTCATCGCCCCGCCTTTGCCCGTCACAATCAACACCACGCGTGCGCCTTCGCCTTGCGCACGACGCAGGAAATCATGAACCGCCTGATGCGCGTCGGCAACACGCCGGCCATGCAGGTCGATACGCGCGTCGATCTGCAGGCGCCCGCGCGTGAGGTCGCGCTGCTGGCGCCGATCGATCGAGCCAAGCGGCCGGAGCAAAGGTTTCTGTTTTGCCGGAGGGTTTAGAACGGCGCGATGCTCGGGCGGCGGCGCGGGCTTTTTCTCGACAGGCGCGGAAGCGACGACACGACGCGGGTCGCGCGGACGCACGGTGGCGGTGACAATCCGCCAGAGTTCGAGCTCATCCGCGGTGAGCCGGCGGCCCTTGCGGCTATGCTGCGCCATGATCGGCCATCCCTGCTGGCGCGAAGACGACAAACCGGGCTGCATGCCTGATTAGCCCTGCTATGTCGCCGGCGCGATCGCCGGAGCCGATGAACAGATCCCCGCGCGCTGGGCCGATAATCGCCGATCCGGTGTCCTGCGCAATCATCAGGCGGCCGGACGCACCATCTCCCAGTCCGGCGCTGCTAAGGTCGGCCTCGATCCAGACCGGGGTTCCGTAGGGCCAAATCGTCCTGTCGACCGCGACAGACCTCAGCGGCGTCAATGCTATTCCCTGCGCGCCCGTTGGACCCACGGCGGCCTCGGAATCATTCTCAAGGCGAAAGAATACATAGGATTCGTTGGCTTGCAGCACGTCCCGGCCGCGCTGGCCGAGCGCCAGTCCGCTCGCGCGCAGCCAGTCCTTGCACCGGGCGAGCGACATTTCCTCCGCCGGGATCTCGCCCCTGCCGATCAAAATTTTGCCGATGGACGTATACGGACGGCCATTGCGGCCCGCATAGACCAGCCTCCGGCGCGTTCCATCCTGAAGGCGAATGCGGGCGGAACCCTGCACTTGCGCAAAAAAGACCTCGACGTGGTCACGGAGCCAAAGAATCGGCGCCGTCACGTCATCAACCCCTCCCGCTTCGATCTCGACGCGCGTTGGATAGGGTTCGAGGTCGCCGCTCTTCGTGGTGCGTGCGCCCTCAAATACAGGATCC
The DNA here is from genome assembly GCA_047605445.1 of Rhodoblastus sp. Lineage (GTDB taxonomy): Bacteria > Pseudomonadota > Alphaproteobacteria > Rhizobiales > Beijerinckiaceae > JAJXWB01. The sequence goes on along the minus strand of JASGFP010000001.1, from coordinate 21,306 downwards.
CAGCCTTCGATCGCCTTGCCGCGGACATCGAGAAGATCGCCGGGGCGTGCGAGAACCGGCGCGCTGAATTCGGGCGTCCGGACGGTCGAACCCTCAAGTTCTGGCTCGTAATAGCCGGTGACGAAGCCGCCCAAAACGCCTGTCTCGGGTTCGACGAGAAATGGCCGGAAGTTGTGAGTGAAAAACTTCGCCAGAGCTGCGTCGCCCGACAGGCCGAGCGCACGGCTGCAGACCTCGGTCATATCCGGCGACGGCGCAAGTCCGGATCGCAAGGGGGGAAGCTTTCCAAGGATCGCCCTGCACGAAGCCAGATACGTGGGCCAAGCGGCCACGATCTCGTCGACCGTCCAGCCCGGCAGATCTTCAAATTCGAGCGGATGCAGTCGCATCGCCAGGATTACGCCTTGGGATCGCTTTCCGTGGCGACCAATCGCCATGTTGGATCCGACGATCCGATTTCCCGGGCGAACGTCCAAAGCTCGTCGGTGGATATGACAAGGTCCGGGTCGCCATGCACAACCGCGCCCGAAGCGTCGCGAGTCGCCGTGATCATCTTGGCGGAAAAGCGCATCGAGATCTGAGCTGCGCCGTTGCGAACGCTGCCTTCGACAATGTCGGTATCGTCGATCGAGACCAGTTTGGTGCTCGTCTGCTCGCCAGCGCCCTTACGCTGGTCGATCGCCGCAGCAAATCCGGAATAAACCTCTGGACTCAACAGATTGCTCAAAGTTGTCTTGTCGCCCTCGGCAAACGCGCGAACGATCATCTCGTAGGCCGTTTTCGCTCCCGCGGCGAAGCGGGCTGGATCGAAGGCCGGATCGGCCGCCATCACAGCCGCAAGTCCAGCGCGGCCAGCCTCCGTCGTCGCGAACCTCGACATATCGGCATTACGCGACGGGGCGGCGGCGCCGGAGCGGTCGGCGGCCCCGGGCAGTCGGATCACCTTGCCGCTTTCGGCCGGTTGGCCTTGGGAACCTGCGCCGCCAGGGCTCGGCGGGCGTTCGATATCCACCCGCGTCCCCAGTACGGACTTCAGCCGCCAGACGACGAAAATCGCCAGAAGAGCGAAAATGATCGTGGTGGGGTCGAGTTGCATTGTCAGCCAGCTCAATTGCACACGCGGAAGTCTCTCGCTTTCATAGATGGGCGCCGCCGCCCTGACAAACCAGACCCATGCGAAATGTCGGAACGCCCGCATTCTTGTTCCAGGCAGGCAACCATGCTACCGGGCGACCCGTCTGATTTTCGCAGAACGGCGGGCAGCCGCCCGGCCTTCGGCAAGGAGTTTATGATGGCGGAAAACAACGGCATTGGCGCGCCTGGCGCCGCGCCGCAAATCAATACGCTGGCGCAGTACGCCAAGGATCTCTCCTTCGAGAACCCGAACGCGCCGCGATCTCTGACCCCGCAGGAGCGCGGTCCCAACATTTCCGTTCAGGTGAACGTAAATGCGCAGCAGTTGGCGGAATCGGATTTCGAGGTTCAGCTCAAGCTGGAAGGCTCGGCGGGCGATGGCGCCGATACGCTTTTCAAGTTCGAACTCGAATATTGCGGCGTCTTCCGTCTGGTTGGCATTCCGCAGGATCAGGTTCACCCGGTCATCATGATCGAATGCCCGCGCATCCTGTTCCCGTTTGCGCGCCAGATGGTCGCGGACGCCGTGCGAAATGGCGGCTTCCCGCCGCTCTATCTCGACCCGGTCGATTTCGCCGCGCTCTACATGCAGCGGATTGCTGAAGCACAGGGTCAGCCGTCAGGTCCCGTGGCCTGACGAATAGGACGTAAACTTTCGCCAGACGGCGCGTTCGCCGAGCGTGGCCGTCAGGGAACGGTGCGCGCGAACGTCGATTTCATTTACGGCGACAACGAGAGGCGTCGATCTCGAATCGACGAGATCGAACGCCTTGCGTTCTACGCGCCGTTCGACGGCTTGAAGCGTGAAGGTTGTCTGGCGTCCGCCCGAGAGTTCGACATAGACCTCCGCCAGCAATTCCGCATCGAGCAGCGCGCCGTGTTTCTTGCGGCGCGACGAATCGACGCCATACCGCGAACACAAGGCGTCGAGCGAATTGGGAGCGCCCGGGTGCTTGCGCCGCGCGAGAGCCAGAGTGTCGCTTATCCGATCCGGCGCAAGCGGCGCCAGGTCGATGCGCGCGAATTCCGCATTGATGAATTTGACGTCGAATTCAGCGTTGTGGATCACGAGACGATCGTCGCCAATGAACGACAGGAATTCAGCCGCGACGGTCGCAAAAACCGGGTGATTGCTCAGGAACTCGGCCGATAGCCCGTGCACCTTGAATGCGCCTTCCGGCATGTCGCGTTCAGGGTTGATATAGACGTGGTAGTTTGCGCCGCTCGGCACGCCGTTCAGCAATTCGACGGCGCCTATTTCGACAATCCGGTCGCCAGTGGCGGGATCGAGCCCGGTCGTTTCAGTGTCGAGGACAATTTCTCGCATCGGCTCAAATTCCCAAAGCAAACAGCAGATCTGAAACCTGTCGCCTCGCAGCATCGAAGCCGCGTCCCGTGTCGATCACATAGTGAGCGTGGCGCTTCTTCTCCGCGTCCGGCGTTTGTTTCGCGCGAATCGCCTGGAATTTTTCCATGGTCATGTCAGGCCGCGCAAGAACGCGGCGTTGCTGCTCTTCGGCATTGGTGGAAACAACGACGACGATATCCACATTCCGGTCGCCGCCGGTTTCAAACAGCAACGGCACGTCGAGAACACAAGCCGAGGCGCCGGCGCTACGGCATTTCGCAAGAAAGCCAAGACGGTCGGTTCCGACCAACGGATGAACGATGGATTCGAGCCGCCGCATTGCCTCCCGGTCCCCGATAACGAGCTTCGACAGGATTGCCCGGTCCACGCGACCGTCAACGATGGCCGATGGAAAGGCCGCGCGGATCGGCTCCACACCCTCGCGGGCATACAATCGGTGCACGGCGGCGTCCGCGTCGTAGACCGGCACGCCCGCTTCTGCGAACATTTTAGAAGTCGCGGATTTTCCCATGCCGATTGAGCCTGTCAGGCCGATCAGAATCATATCTCGATGTCCTCCTTGATCTCGCCGATGCGCCGCAGTTCGGCGAGGAGTGGAAACAACGGCATGCCGATCACCGTGAACATGTCCCCACTAACGCTTTCAAGGAGATTGGCGCCAAAGCCCTCGATCTCATATCCGCCGACGGTAGCGAGGAATGCCTCGCCCATTGCGCGCGCATAGGCGCATAGCGCTCGATCGCCGACCTGACGCATCCGGATCTCTGCTGTCTCGGCAAATTCAAAGAGCACAGTTCCGTCCCGCACGGCGGCCACCGCCGAATGGAGGTGATGCGTCGCGCCATTCAGTTTTCGCAACTTGACGAGGCCGTCCTCGAGGTCTCTTGCCTTGTGGATCGTTTGCCCTTGAAAGGCGAGCGTCTGATCTGCGCCGAGAACAATGCGCCCCGGCCGGCGAGCGGAGACAATCTGCGCCTTTTTTCGCGCGAGATGAATCGCTTGCTCCAGCGGTTCGAGGACGTCGACAGCCGGTTCTTCGCGCTCGTCGAGCGCGGAATCGACCGCTTCGAACGGCAGTCCCGCGTCTCTCAACACGCGCGCACGTCCCGCGCTCTTCGACGCGAGCACAAGCGGGGCGCCGCGCCACAACCCGCCTGCAACAAGAAGCGCAGTCATCGCCTTATCCCACCGCGATGAATTTCATCTTGTGTTCGCGATAGAGGTCGATGATCGCGGCGGCTGTTTCCTCGATCGAGCGCCGAGTGACGTCGATCGTCGGCCAGCCGTGCGACTCGTATAGTCGGCGCGATGCTGCGATCTCGTCGGCGACCAGACTGCGGTCGACATAAGGCGTGTCGTGGTCCGCATTCAACGCCAGCAGCCTGTTCTGACGAATCTGGACGATACGATCAGGCGACGCGAGCAGGCCGACGACGAGCGGCTTGCGTACATTCTGAAGCGCGGCGGGCAGGGGGACGTTCGGAACGATCGGGATGTTCGCGGTCTTGATGCCCCGATTGGCAAGGTAGATGCTGGTCGGCGTCTTCGATGTCCGGCTCACCCCGAGCAGGACGACGTCCGCATCGTCGAGATGCTCCGGAAGCTGGCCGTCGTCATGAAGCATCGTGAAATTCAGCGCGTCGATCCGTTTGAAATAATCGGAATTCAGCATGTGCTGCGCGCCAGGACGCGGGGTGGACGCCGTGCCCAGATATGACTGAAACAGACTGAGAATTGGCTCGAGCACCGACAGGCTCGGACAACCGGATTCTTCGCATGCCGCCTCGAGCTGCGCGCTCAGGTCTTCATCGACGAGCGTATAGAGCACGATCCCCGGCGCAGCCTTGATCTCTGCTATCGCCTTGTCGAGTTGCCCCTGGTTTCTCACCAGCGGGTAGACATGCTCGATCGACGAAACGCCTTGATACTGGGCGGCGGCTGCGCGGCTGACCGCGATCAGCGTCTCGCCCGTCGCATCAGAAACGAGGTGCAAATGGAAGTAGTTTCTTCCCACCACTGACGCCTTCCACAGGGGCTGTGAATCGTATGGGGACGATAGGGCGCCACGCGCGTGATGTCAGGCGGTCGGTGGAAAAGTCTGCGGCTAGGCCACACGTTCCTTCGGGATCGGCAATCGCTCGTCATCGCTTCACGCGCCGATGGTCATCTACATTCGCGCGAAACGGCCAAACCACCAATTTGTAACATTTTGACTTAATTATTATTTTTCAGTTTCCACCGCAGTCCACACCCTACGCTTCCGAATCATCCGCCATGCAAAGCGGCCTCAATGGTTGTGCGTGGACCTGAATGAGCCTAATCCGGCCTCAAACAACGACAACAAAGAATCCCTTCAAGGTTATTTATGAGTCCGATCTCTCAGCAACCTGCCCGCAAGAAAATGCTGGCTGTCCTGGACGGCAAGCAGGCACTGACGCCGCCGCTCTGGCTGATGCGTCAAGCCGGTCGATATCTGCCCGAGTACCGACAGGTTCGAGCGGAAGCCGGCTCGTTTCTCGATCTTTGCTTCAATCCGAAACTCGCTGCGGAAGTCACCTTGCAGCCTATCCGCCGCTTCGGTTTCGATGCGGCGATCCTGTTCAGCGACATTCTCGTCATTCCCCACGCAATGGGCCAGAGGGTTTCGTTCGTGGAGGGTCACGGACCTCAACTCGAGCCTGTCGTCGACGAGAGGACAGTCGCCGCTTATGAAAATTTCGACCTCCGGCGATTGTCGGCGGTGCTGGAGGCGGTCGAGCTGATCAAAGGCTCCCTGCCGCTTGAGACGACATTTATCGGGTTCTGTGGGTCCCCTTGGACAGTGGCGAGCTATATGATCGCCGGGCAAGGCTCTCGCGATCTGGCGGCTGTCAGGCTTTTCGCTTTTCGGCATCCAGTCGCCTTCAGAAGGCTGATCGACGCACTCGTATCGGCTTCGGTCGAGTATCTCGTCGCCCAGGCGAAAGCCGGTGTCGAGGTCGTCCAGATATTCGATTCCTGGGCAGGGCTCCTACCGTCCGATCAGTTTCTAGCTTGGTGTGTGGAGCCGACTGTCAGGATTGTCGAGGAGGTGCGCAAGAATGCGCCGGGCCTCAAGATAATCTGCTTCCCACGTGAAGCTGGCACGAAGCTCGGAGTTTTTGCCGATCGTGTGGATATGGATGGACTTGCGCTCGGCACGGCGGAGGACGTCCAAGTCGTCAAGAGCCATTTGAAGCCGAAAATGGCGTTACAGGGCAATCTGGACCCGCTTGCGCTGGTAGCTGGCGGCTCTGCGCTGGAAGCAGGAGTGGATCGGGTCAAAGCCTCGTTTTCCGGGGCGCCATATATTTTCAATCTCGGCCACGGCATCCTGCCTGAAACACCGATTGCGCATGTCGAACGGCTTGTAGAACTCGTCAGGCGGGCGTGACGCCTGCAGCTTGCATTCGTCGCGGTTAGGCGATATCTGACAGGCCTCTCCTCGTACAACTCGGCGATGCCGCGCACCGTTGCGGCCCTCAGCTTTCAATAGCGCCGTCCGAGTTCTTCAAATTCCGATCATTCGATCGATCAGGGAATGACCCCCATGCGGGAAATCAAACTTCAAGATCTCAAGCTCAAATCTCCGACCGAATTGCTGTCGTTTGCGGAAGAGCTTGAAGTAGAAAATGCTTCATCTATGCGCAAGCAAGAACTTATGTTTGCTATACTTAAGCAACTTGCAAACAATGAAGTAGAAATCATCGGCGAAGGTGTCGTTGAAGTTTTGCAGGACGGCTTCGGGTTTCTTCGTTCGCCGGACGCAAATTACTTGGCCGGCCCGGATGATATTTATGTGTCACCTTCTCAGATTCGCCGATTTGGCTTGCGTACCGGCGACACGGTTGAAGGGCTTATTCGCAGTCCGAAGGAAGGTGAGCGTTATTTTGCGCTGCTCAAGGTCAACACAATCAATTTCGAGGACCCGGAAAAGGTTCGCCACAAGGTCCATTTTGACAATCTGACGCCACTTTATCCTGATGAACGGCTAAAGCTCGAGATCGAGGATCCGACGCGCAAGGACGTGTCAGCCCGTGTGATCGACATCGTTTCGCCGATTGGCAAGGGCCAGCGCGCGCTCATCGTGGCGCCGCCGCGCACCGGCAAGACGGTTTTGCTGCAAAACATTGCGCAGTCGGTCACAGCCAACCACCCCGAATGTTACCTGATCGTACTGTTGATTGACGAGCGTCCAGAAGAAGTCACGGACATGCAACGGTCGGTGAAGGGGGAAGTGGTTTCCTCGACCTTCGACGAGCCGGCGGTTCGCCACGTTCAGGTCGCCGAAATGGTGATTGAGAAGGCCAAGCGTCTCGTAGAGCATGGCCGGGACGTTGTCATTCTGCTTGATTCCATCACGCGGCTTGGCCGTGCGTACAATACGGTCGTCCCATCCTCGGGAAAGGTTCTGACTGGCGGCGTCGATGCCAACGCCCTTCAACGTCCGAAGCGTTTTTTCGGCGCGGCGCGAAATATCGAGGAGGGCGGCTCGCTGACGATCATTGCCACTGCGTTGATCGATACAGGCTCCCGCATGGACGAAGTAATTTTCGAGGAGTTCAAGGGTACGGGCAATTCGGAAATCATTCTGGACCGTAAAGTCGCTGACAAGCGTGTGTTCCCCGCAATCGACATCACACGCTCCGGCACGCGCAAAGAAGAATTGCTGGTCGCGGCCGACATTCTCAAGAAGATGTATGTCCTTCGGCGCATCCTCAATCCGATGGGAACGATCGACGCGATCGAGTTCCTGCTCGGAAAGCTGCGCGAGACTCCAAAAGGCAATGCGAGCTTCTTCGAATCCATGAATACCTGACGCCTCATTCCGGCGCTGGACCTGGTATTGGTCATGGCGGACTCAGACACGATTTTCGCGCTTGCGACGCCGCCAGGCCGGTCCGCCCTGGCGGTTTTTCGTATCTCGGGAAAGGACGCGGGCCTCGTACTGGAGCGCTTGACGGGTGGCGCCTGTCCTTCGCCTCGGCTGGCTTCTCTGCGTTTTGTCTACGATCCTTCATCATCCGAGAAGATCGACCAGGCGCTTGTGACGTTTTTTGCAGGGCCGGCGAGCTATACCGGAGAAGATCTGGTCGAGTTGAGCGTGCATGGCGGCCGCGGGGTGGTTGTGGCGCTCAGCGCCGCGCTGGGGCGAATGCGCAATGTCCGGATGGCGGAACCCGGCGAGTTCACGCGGCGCGCGTTTGCCAATGGCAAGTTCGATCTGGCTCAGGCGGAGGCGATTGCGGACCTGATCGATTCGGAGACGGAATTTCAGCGCAGGCAGGCGCTACGCCTCCTTGATGGGGGCCTCGGCCTCAAGGCCGAGGGCTGGAGCCGGCGTATTCTGGCCATGGCCGCGGAGCTTGAAAGCGCTCTGGATTTCAGTGACGAAGGCGATGTCGGGGCAGTCAACACGGCGCAACTAATCCAAGCGGCCGAGCTCTTGTCATCGGAGATGAACGGGGAAGTTGAGAGGGGTACAAGATCCCTTTCGCTCCGCAACGGTTTCGCAGTGGTTATCGCCGGATCGCCCAACGCAGGAAAATCGACTTTGTTCAACTTGCTGGCGGGCAGCGACTTGGCGATTGTCACCGAGTTTGCTGGGACGACGCGCGACTTGCTTAGGGTCGAGCTCGATTTCGACGGTGTTCCAGTCACGCTGGTCGATAGTGCGGGCATCCGGGATGTCGACGATCCCGTCGAGAAGATCGGAATCGGGCGCGCCCGTTCGGCGATGGCGACAGCAGATTTGATTGTGAGTCTCGAATCCGGGGATGCGCCGAGACTATCGGTCGGTGACGCCGGGCCTGCTGTTCTGAATGTATGGTCGAAGTCCGACTTGTATGGCACCGGTCAGGCCAGCGAGCTTTCGATTTCTGCGACTGATTCGGACTCGATTTCCAGGTTGGTTGCCCGTATTCGTGAATTGGCGATGACTGCTGTTGGCGATGGCTCGGAAGGTCTCGTGACCCGTGAACGCCATCGGATGGCTTTGGGTGAAGCTGGCTTGGCCCTGAAGCGTTTCGTGGCGGTATGCGGGGACGGCCGGCTGGAGCTGGCGGCTGAAGAATGCCGCTACGCCAATGTGTGTTTGGGCGGGATTTCCGGCGCGTTCGCGACAGAGGATATACTCGGCGAGATTTTTTCTCGTTTCTGTATCGGAAAGTGAGTGTTTCACGTGAAACACGATTCGAATGCGAAAAGATTCGACGTCATCGTCGTCGGTGGCGGTCATGCCGGCTGCGAGGCGGCTGCAGCGTCCGCTCGGCTTGGCGCGCGAACGGCGCTGGTTACGAAGTCTATCTCAGACCTCGGTGTGATGTCCTGCAATCCTGCGATAGGAGGTCTTGGGAAGGGCCAACTTGTCCGAGAGATCGACGCGCTTGACGGCCTGATGGGTGGAATTGCTGATCGCGCCGGGATTCAGTTCAGGGTTCTCAATCGCTCCAGAGGGCCCGCCGCCCGTGGTCCGCGGGCGCAAATCGATCGGCGCCTGTACGCCAGGGCTATGCAGGATGAACTGGCGGTATATCCAAATCTCGAACTCGTGCCTTCGATCGCCGTTGGAATCGAGACGGTTGGCGGCAGCGTTCGAGGTCTCAGGTTGATCGACGGGCGGGCTCTTCAGTCCGACGCAATCGTCCTGACGGCTGGAACCTTTCTCCGTGGCGTAGTCCATATCGGGAGAAAGCGTATCCAGGCCGGCCGTTTTGGCGAAGCGCCATCGAATGCGCTTGGCGAGAATCTGGAGGCCTTTGGGCTTCCGGTTGGACGTCTGAAAACCGGCACGCCGGCGCGCCTCTCCGCATCGTCGATCAATTGGTCGGAGCTCGAGCCCCAATACGGCGATTCGGAACCGGAACCGTTTTCCAGTCTGTCGACCAAGATCGTCGGCCCACAAGTGCAATGCCACATTACTAAGACCAACGGACAAACCCACGACGTTGTGCGGGAAGGATTGCAGGATTCACCTTTGCACACCGGTGCGATTGTCGGTCGAGGGCCGCGGTATTGTCCGTCGCTCGAGGACAAGGTTGCGCGCTTCGCAGACCGAGACGGCCACCAGGTGTTTCTGGAGCCGGAGGGATTCGACAGCAATGTCGTCTACCCAAACGGAATCTCGACTAGTCTCTCCGAATCGGCTCAGGAACGATTTATTCGGACCATTCCCGGGCTAAGCAATGCGGCCATAATCCGGTATGGCTATGCCATAGAGTATGACTATTTCGATCCGACCGGTCTGTTTCCCACGCTAGAATCAAAAACTGTCGACGGTCTTTTTCTGGCGGGTCAGGTGAATGGAACGACAGGCTATGAGGAAGCCGCCGGACAGGGGCTTCTGGCCGGCATCAATGCGGCCCGAAAATCAGCAGGATTGGACACGATCATCCTCGAACGCAGCAACAGCTTTCTCGGAGTTATGATCGACGACCTAACGAGTAGGGGCGTCACCGAGCCCTATCGCATGTTTACGTCGAGATCTGAGTTTCGGCTGAGTCTGCGTGCGGACAACGCAGATTTTCGTCTCACCCCATTGGGTGTGTCGTTGGGCTGCGTATGTCAGGGAAGGGCCGCTGCATTTAATGAGCGCAGAAGTGAGGTGGAATCTCTGCGAGAAAATCTGAAGGCCTTGTCGGCAACGCCGCAGCAGGCGCGGGCGGCCGGGATTGAAGTAAATCTGGATGGCGTGCGCCGCAGCGCGCTCGAACTGCTCGCGCGCGTAGATGTTGATTTTGGCGCGCTCGAACGTCTTTGGCCGCAACTTCAGGCAGCATCGGAAGCAGCGAAGCTTCAGATGGATACGGACGCAAAATACGCGGTTTATCTGGATCGGCAGAAGACGTCCGTCGCGGATTACAAGGCAAGGTTGGACATGCATTTGCCGGCGGATTTCGACTATCGTTCTGTGGCGGGGCTTTCTCGCGAGATTGGCGCACGTCTGTCCGCAATACGACCGATGACGCTCGAGCATGCCTACAGAGTCGAGGGCATGACGCCCGCCGCGATGACTTTGCTTGCCGGTATTGCGCGTCGCGTCGAGAGAACGAATGCATGAATTTGGCCGATCGGCAGGCTGCTCTCAGATTGGTTCCGGCGCTCGCGACGCTGGTCGAAGAGCTGGAGATCTACGAGCGGCTTTTGGTCAAATGGCAATCCAAGCTCAATCTCATTGGCAGATCGACAATCGATGATATCTGGGTTCGCCATTTTGGCGACGCTGCGCAATTAACTGGTTTGGCGTCCTTGTCGCGGCGGTGGGCCGATTTGGGATCGGGCGCCGGCTTTCCCGGGATGGTAGTGGCAATTGCAATGAAGCACCATCGCGCAGGCGAAATGCATCTGATTGAATCTGACAAGCGCAAGGCATCGTTTCTCCGCGAAGTTTCACGTGAAACAGGCGCTATGGCCATAATCCATAATGCGCGGTGCGAAGACGTTCTGACCGACATCGCGCCTGAAGTCATCGTATCGCGAGCGATGGCGAGTCTCGACAGCCTCGTCGGCTACGCTACGCCATTTGTGGACAACGGGGCAATTGCACTGTTCATGAAGGGGCGAGATATAGCATCTGAATTGACCCATACCTCTATCCCTAGTAATTTCTCTCTCTCTGTTAGTCGGAGTCAGGTCGACCCCGACAGTTCGATAGTTCGGATCAAGGCGGTCTGAGCAGTTTTCTGGAGATTGCGCCATGCGCGTTCTGGCCCTTGCGAACCAAAAGGGCGGGGTGGGGAAGACCACCACGGCGATCAATCTCGGAACCGCTCTGGCGGCGATCGGCGAGAAGGTTCTCATCGTCGATCTCGATCCGCAGGGCAACGCTTCCACCGGGCTCGGGATAGACCGAAAAGATCGCAAGATTTCCACCTACGACGTGCTAACCGGCGAGGCGCCGATGATCCAGGCGATCGCCCCGACAGTGGTGCCGCGCCTATGGATTGCGCCATCCACGCTCGATCTGCTTGGCGTCGAATTGGAAATCGCAAGCAGCACGGATCGGACGTTCCGGATTCGCAAAGCGCTGGCTGAACTCGCGTCATGCGAGGTGGAGCCGGGCGTCGAGATTTCCTATGTTCTGATCGACTGTCCGCCCTCGCTCAACCTCCTGACCATCAACGCACTATCGGCGGCTGACAGCGTCGTCGTACCCCTGCAGTGCGAGTTCTTTGCTCTCGAGGGCTTATCGCAATTGCTTTCAACCGTAGAGCAGGTCAAACGATCGCTCAATCCGAGGCTGACGATTCACGGCATCGTTCTGACCATGTTCGATCCGCGAAACAAGCTGGCGACCCAGGTCGTGGCGGATGTCCGCGATCATATGGGCGAGAAGGTCTACGACACGGTCATACCGCGCAATGTCAGGGTTTCGGAGGCGCCGTCATACGGCAAGCCGGCGCTGCTCTATGACCTTCGCTGCGCGGGAAGTCAGGCGTACCTGAAACTTGCGTCCGAAATCATCCAGAGAGAACGGCGCATTCGCGCGGCCTGAAGCAGTGGAGTTGACAATGGCCGAAGAGGCAAGGCGTTTGGGGCGTGGTCTCGCCGCTCTCATCGGGTCGTCGCAGGACGAGGCGGAGATCGTCGCGTCCCCCAAGCATGGGCAGCGCAGGGCGCCGGTCGAGTTCCTGCGCCCGAACCCGAACAACCCTCGCAAGGATTTTTCGGACGACGACCTCGAAGAACTCACCGCATCGATCCGCGAGAAGGGGATTTTGCAACCGATCGTCGTTCGGGCTTCGGCCGTCGGGGCCAATCTCTTCGAGATCATCGCTGGCGAGCGGCGGTGGCGGGCCGCGCAACGCGCCGGGCTTCACGAAGTGCCTATCGTCGTCGTTGTCGCGGACGACCGCGAGGCGCTGGAGCTGGCCATTATCGAGAACGTCCAGCGCTCAGATCTAAATCCGCTTGAAGAAGCGCAGGGTTACGAACGGCTGATCGCCGAGCATGGCTACACGCATGGCGAAATAGCAAAAACAATCGGCAAGAGCCGCAGCCACGTCGCAAACATGACGCGTCTGGTGAAGCTGCCCGAAAAGACGCGCCAAATGCTGGCGGACGGCCACATCAGTGCGGGACACGCGCGCGCATTGCTGGCTGTCTCTGAACCCGATGCGGTCGCACAGAATATCATCGAGCGCGGACTGACGGTTCGTGACGTCGAGCGGATCGCCCAGCAGCAGGCGGATCCAGAGCAAGCGCCGACCGCACGCAAGTCCAAGCCAGCCGAAACCACGGATGCGGACACGCGCGCTGTCGCCAAGCGACTGGCGGATGCGCTCGGCCTGGACATTCAGCTGAAAACGCGGGGCGAGAGTGGCGAGCTGATCATTCGTTACAGGTCGCTCGAACAACTCGACGCACTTTGCGACAAGCTCGCTTCCTGACCTCCTAGCGTCGTCGTGCTCGGACTGCGTTGCCCAAGGAGACCAACGCTCGCTCCGCGAAAAGGGCCGCGTTTGGTCCGTCGGAGCGCGTTTGCAAAACAGCAGACTGCAGGGACAGGGCGATCGCGCGCACTTGCGGGGTCGGGAGGTCCTGTAGCACCTGATCAGCGCGGCCTTTCCACTGGCTCGCCCTGCCGCGAAGGATGTTCAGGACAAGCCGCGATGCTGCGCCCAAGGCGGCGGTTGCGTCCGCGCCAGTGGTTCCAAGGCGGTCGAGGGCGACGCTGAGCGCCGCCTGATCTCCTGAGAGCGCGGCGGCAGCAATCTCTTCCGCGACGAGGGTCGAGCCGTCAGCAACGATATTCTTCAAATCGCCGACGCTGACAGTTTTCGATCCTTCCGCTAGCAGTGCGAGCTTTTCCACTTCGCCTCGAGCAGCCGCACGATCCTCACCGAGCAGGGGAATCAGGAAGTCGATGACGCCTTCCTCGGCTTTGACGTCCAGTCGCTCGAATTCGCCACGTACGAAGGCATGGAAATCTCCGGCGCTTTCGGGAGAGCAAGAGACCAGCAGTGCGTCGGATGCGAGCCGCGACGCACCCTCCGACGCGTTGAATGCATCCACATCCACGACGAGAAGCCATTCGCCGGCTGGCGCATTCAAAGCCAGTTCTACGACATGCTCGGCTTGACGAACGGCGGTCGACACCCTGATCAGTCGCGAACCGCCAAACATCGAGATCGCCCCGAGTTCATCGCCGAGCCTGGCGGGATCCGATTCAATCATGTCGCTGTCGAGCTGGACGAGGCGAAACGGGTCGTCGTTCTGGATCGACAATGCTTTTCTGACCAGCCGGAACAGATCGTTTCGTACCTGAACATTATCTCCAAAAAGGATAATTATCCGTTTGGACGCCAGCGCGCCGGGCAACGATTTCTCGAACTCCCGAGCGCCGAGGATTGCCATCAGTTACGGGACGCCATCCGCGCCGCGACTTGCGTCCTGATCTGTTCCGCGATCGCCTTCGCGTCACGAATTTCAGCATCCCTGGCGGCGCGAACATTTGAAATCCGCTGGCTGAAGCGATCGTAACCGGCCACGCTGAACGCGACCCCCTGCATGATCGGCTGACCGCCGCCGATCGGAAACAATTCGAAGCTCGCGTCGCCGATCACGGTCGCAGCCGTGGCGCGCGAGGTGACCGTATCGACGACGGGCGCCTGCACCTTCTGCTTGAGTGTCACCACGAGCCGATACTTTGCGGGGACATCCGCGCCCGTACCGTTGAAGGCGAAGGCCAACTCCTTTTCGACATAATGACCGAAACGATCGGGAATTGGCTCGATCCTGATCGATTGGAGTTCACCTTCGAGAACACCTGGCCCAAGCGTCCCGTAAAGCGGCTGAACACAGCCAGTCAGCGCGATAGCGAGCGGCGTCAGCAAAACCAGTCGACGAACGCGGACGCTAAATGACGACATTGACGATCCTCTCGCGGACGACAATCACGCGCTTCACCGGCCGCTCCTCGATCGCTCTCTGGACGGAGACGTCCGCAAGAACAATCTCCCGGATCGAGGCTTCGTCGGCGTCGCGCGCCACGATGACATCCGCCCTCTTCTTACCATTGATCTGAACGGGCAACGTAATGACGTCTTCGCGGATCAGCGAACGATCTGCGACCGGCCATGGAGCCTGTGAGGCCAGATCGCCATGGCTGAGGTCGGACCAGCACGTTTCCGCCAGATGGGGCATCATCGGCGCGATCAGCAATACCAGGGCCTCCGCGGCCTCCCGACAGGCGAAAGCGAGACTTTCGTCATTGGGTGGGCTGTCGATTGAGCCGACAGCCTGGCCTAGCTTATTCACCAGTTCGTTGGCGTGAGCGATGCAGCGATTGAAGCGCAGACGAACAATGTCATCCTCGACTTTCGCCAAAGCGTTGTGCGCGGCCTTGCGGATCGTCAAAGCGATCTCGCTGAAATCCGCAGGCGGCCTCGCGCCGACAGGCGCAGCCAGTGACTTGAGTTCTCCGATCAGCCGCCATACGCGCTGCATGAACCGGGCGACGCCTTGCACGCCCTCCTCGGACCAGATGACGTCGCCTTCGGGCGGCGAATCGGAAAGCATGAACCAGCGCGCGGCGTCGGCGCCGAACGTACCGATGATCTCATCGGGATCGACCGTATTGCGCTTGGATTTCGACATCTTTTCGATCGAACCGATCTCGATCTCGGCGCCGCCGGCAAGAGCAAAAGCCTTGCGGCTATCTGCGCCCGCTTCGATCCGGATTTCGTTTGGCGCGAGCCAAGCCCCGTCGGCCGCGCGATAGGTTTCGTGGACGACCATGCCTTGCGTGAACAGACCCTTGAACGGCTCATCGAGATTGGCGTGGCCGGTTACTCGCAATCCGCGCGTGAAGAATCGCGAATAAAGCAGGTGCAGGATCGCGTGCTCGATGCCGCCGATATATTGATCGACAGGCAGCCATTTTGAAACGGCGGCCATATCGGTTGGCTGTTCGGCGTTCCACGGATCGGTAAAGCGCGCGAAATACCAGGACGAATCGACGAACGTGTCCATCGTATCGGTTTCGCGCCGGGCGGGCATGCCGCACTTCGGGCAAGTCGTGTGTTTCCACGTCGGATGACGATCCAGAGGGTTTCCCGGCGTCTTGAAATCGACGTCCTGCGGGAGGACGACGGGCAGGTCGGCGGCAGGAACTGGTACGACCCCGCACGTCCCGCAATGAATGACGGGAATCGGGCATCCCCAGTAGCGCTGCCGCGAGACGCCCCAATCCCTCAGTTTGAAATTGACCTGCCGCTGTCCCTGCGGGCGGCCGAAAAGGCTGCGCGTCTCCAGACGGCGGGCGATCTCTTCCTTGGCCGCCTCGATGGTCATCCCATCGAGGAAACGCGAATTGATCAGCAGGCCCTCGCCGTCGTACGCCTCGCTTCCGATCCTGATCGCGGCGGGGTCGACATCGGGCGGGCAGATGACCGGCGTCTTCGACAGGCCGTACTTGTTGGCGAAATCCAGATCGCGCTGGTCGTGCGCCGGGCAGCCGAAGATGGCGCCGGTCCCGTAGTCCATCAGCACGAAATTGGTGGCGTAGACCGGCAGCAAGATCGTGTCGTCGAAGGGATGGACAACTTTCAGTCCGGTGTCGAAACCCTGCTTCTCGGTCGTCTCGAGGACAGCGGCGGACGTGCCCATGCGACGGCATTCGTCGCAGAATGTCTTCAGCGCTGGATTGCCCTCGGAGATTGCGCGGATGATCGGATGGTCGACCGCGAGGCCCAGAAAGGACGCGCCGAAGATCGTGTCCGGACGGGTCGTGAAGACCTCGATTTCCGATTGCTCCGGCACGCGCTTGTCCGGCGCGACGGCGAAGCGCATGCGCAGGCCCTCGGAACGACCGATCCAGTTGCGTTGCATCAGCCGCACTTTCTCCGGCCATTGCTCGAGCGTGTCGAGGCCAGCCAGCAGATCATCGGCAAAACGCGTGATCTTGAAAAACCATTGCGTCAGATCGCGCTGCTCGACGAGCGCGCCGGAGCGCCAGCCGCGGCCATCGATAACCTGCTCGTTGGCGAGAACAGTCTGATCGACGGGATCCCAATTCACCTTGGCGGTCTTGCGATCGACGAGGCCCGCCGCGAGAAAGTCCAGAAAGATGCGCTGCTGGTGCTTGTAGTAGCTCGGATCGCAGGTCGCGATTTCGCGCGACCAGTCGAGCGACAGCCCCATCGACTTGAGCTGGCGGCGCATCGTGTCGATGTTGGAGTATGTCCAAGTCGCCGGATGCGCGCCGCTCTGCATCGCCGCATTCTCGGCAGGCATGCCGAACGCGTCCCAACCCATGGGATGCAGCACATTGTAGCCGCGCGCACGCATATAGCGGGCGACGACATCGCCCATCGCGTAGTTGCGGACGTGGCCCATGTGAATGCGCCCCGACGGATAGGGGAACATTTCGAGGACGTAGTAGCTCGGCCGCGGATCGTCATTGCGCGATTCGAAGATTTTCTTCTCGTCCCAAACGCGCTGCCAGTGCGGCTCGGATTCACGGGCGTTGTAGCGATCAGGACGCATGTTCGGGCAAAAGCTCTGCAAGTTCACGGGGCGGCGGCAATGAGCCTGATTTCCAGGCGAGGGTCAACAGAACATTGGGCCGAACAGGGCATGGGCAGGGCTTTGCCGCCCTGCTAGAACCGGCCGATCCCTGGACTGGACATCATGAACCCTGAAACAGATCTTGATCGGCTCGCTCAGGTTCAGGCCCGCATTCGCCGCGCGGCCCGCGATGTCGGCCGCACACCGGCGGAAATCGAACTCGTTTGTGTGACCAAGACGGTCGCCGGCGGACGCATCGAGCCGCTACTCGGCGCCGGATGCCGTCAATTCGGCGAGAATCGCGTGCAGGAAGCAGCGCAGAAATATCCGCGTCTGCGAGAGCTGTGCCCGGATCTGACGCTGCGACTGATCGGGCCGCTTCAGACCAACAAGGTGCGAGAGGCAATCAGGCTGTTTGACGTGATCGAGACGGTCGACCGCCCGAAACTGGCGGCGGAGCTGGCGTCGCAGATGGACAGGGAGGGAAAGCGTCCGCGCCTCCTCGTGCAAGTGAACATAGGAGAAGAGCCGCAGAAAGCCGGCGTTCCGCCAGGCGACGCAGACGCCTTCATTCGTCATTGCCGAGTGGATGTCGGCCTCGAGATCGACGGCCTGATGTGCATTCCGCCCGCTGATCAGCTGGCGTCGCCTTATTTCGCGCAGCTCGCAAGGATTGCAGCCCGCAATGGCTTGACCAAACTGTCGATGGGAATGACCTCGGATTTCGAGCAGGCTATAAAAATGGGCGCGACGGAGGTGCGTGTGGGCTCGGCGATCTTCGGCGGTCGCTAGCCGATCTCGATGACCGCCGACCCGGCAATGCGGGGGATGAGTTTGCGCATGTCGCGAGGTGTTATCGCGACGCATCCGGCGGTCGTCTCGTATCGCTCGCTGCACAGATGAAAGAATATGGCGCTGCCTCTGCCGAGGACCCTGGGCCGGATGTTGAAATCGAGTATGGCCACAACGTCGTACTTCGCATCCGCCCGCCACATGCGTTCATGGCCCGCTCTCGAAGGCAGCCGTATCTCACGATTGTAGGCGCCGGATTCCCGGTCGTCGCACCACCCATCGTCAGGCCGGATCAAGCGCCAGGCTGAGCCTGGACGCGGCCCGGGCAGATCCGACGGTCTCAGTCTCCAGCCGATGACCGCAAAGCGCCCGATCGGGGAACAGCCGTCGCCTTCGCGCTTGAAACGGGTGACGCCAGATCTGCCGATGGAGCACCTGATACGCGTGTGGCCGAGATCGAGAAAGCAAGGCCGCCGCCCCGAGGAGTCCGGTACTACGGACCTGAAAACGCGTAATCCAGCGACCCGTCCAACCCTGACATATTCGTGTTTTGACGCTCGCATTGGCTCGCCCTAGGCTCTCGCCGCAGAATCATACTTTTTGCATTCGAGGTCGCAAATGGCGCAGGTGCGCAAGCTCCTTCTGGTCGACGATGACGAGGACTTGCGGAGTTCGCTGGCGGAGCAACTGACGCTGCATGAGGAATTCACGATTCTGCAGGCGGCGACCGGCGTGGAAGCGGTGGCCGCCGCTCGCACTCAGTCTCCAGATCTCGTTCTTCTGGACGTCGGTCTGCCCGATATGGACGGCCGCGAAGCGGTCAAACTCCTTCGGCGCGAAGGCTATGCAAACCCGATCATCATGGTGACCGGGCATACGTCCGACGCCGATACTGTGCTCGGGCTGGAATCCGGCGCCAACGACTACATTGCCAAGCCATTCAAATTCAACGTTCTGCTCGCCCGGATCCGGGTTCAGCTGCGACAGTTCGAACAGAGCGACGATGCGACCTTCGTTATCGGACCCTACATTTTTCATCCACGGGCGAAGCATCTGTCGACGTCGCGCGGCGGCAAACTACGGCTCACGGAAAAGGAAACCGCCATTCTGCGCTTCCTGCACAAAGCCGCGCCGAACACGGTGACGCGCGACGTGCTTCTGAGGGACGTCTGGGGCTACAATGCCAACGTGACGACGCACACGCTCGAAACGCATATTTACCGCCTGCGGCAAAAAATCGAGGAAGATCCCGTCCGTGCGAAACTTCTGATAACGGATGGCGGCGGCTACAAACTCGTGCCGTGAGCCAACGGGCTCCCGGCGTCATCTGCGGTGTTCCATGGCTCTCGGCGACGATATCAAGCTCTTCGAGCAGATCCCGATATTCCAGCTCCTGGAGCCCGACGCTCTGCGCCTGCTCGCCTTTTCCGCCGAGACGAAACTGCTGCGCGCCGGCGATGTGCTCTATGCCGCGCCAGTGCAACTGGAATGCGGATATATAGTCGTGAAGGGCGCGCTCGCGATCTTCAACAATCGCGAAGCGCTGGGCGAACCCGCGCGAATCGTCCAGTCGCCCTGTCTGATCGGCGAGCTTGCGATGATCGCTCCGACCGAACCGTCGGGATCGATCATCGCGCGGGAGCCGACGACGCTGCTGCGTGTTTCACGCGCGGTGTTTCATCGTGTGCTCGGAGAATATCCCAGAAGCGCGGAAGCTGTGCGGCGGATGGTCAACGACAGGCTTTCATCGCTGTCGTCGCAGCTTGCGCCGCTCGGGTAACAGCGAATTTCAGCCCGCGACGTTAATCGACACCGGCACGTGGTCGGACGGACGATCCCATCCGCGCGCTTCCTTCAGGACATGCAAGCCAGAAAGGGAACCGGAGAGACTTGGACTGACCCAGATGTGATCGAGCCGTCGCCCCTTGTCCGCCTTTGCCCAGTCGGGCGAGCGATAGCTCCACCATGTGTACAGCCGCTCGTTATCGGGCACGAATTTGCGCATTGCGTCGACCCATTCGCCGGCGCGCATGGCTGCTTCGAAGCGCGCGACTTCGATCGGCGTATGGCTGACGACCTTCAAGAGCGCTTTGTGACTCCAGACGTCGGTCTCGAGCGGCGCGACATTGATGTCCCCGACGAGAACCGTGTCGCGCGTGCATGTCCGCTCCTGCTTCGCCCAGTCGGCGAGCTCGTCAAAGAAAGCAAGCTTGTGCGCAAATTTCGGATTGATGACGGGATCGGGCTCATCGCCTCCGGCAGGGACATAGAAATTGTGCAGTTCGATACTCCGGGCGCCGACCTTCACGTTGACGGCGAGATGGCGGGCGTCCCCTTTGGCGCAGAAATCACGCCGCTTGCTTTCGCTCAACGGCCGACGCGAAGCGATGGCGACGCCGTGATAGCCCTTCTGACCATGAATCTCGACATGCTCGTAACCTAATTCGCGGAAGGCCGAATATGGAAACTCGCTATCGCGGCATTTGGTCTCCTGCAGGCACAGAACATCAGGTCGATGCTCCCGCAGGTAGCGCGCAACGATAGGCATGCGGAGGCGCACTGAATTGATGTTCCATGTCGCGATCTTGCAGATTTCAGTGGACATCAGACCGATGAATCACGCGCGCTGCGCGGAAGCAAGCAGCGCCGGCCAATCGTCCACAAGCGCGTCTTGATGTGCGCTCAATTGGGGCTGAGCATGCGTTCGTTGTTGATGCGGAACAGCGACGATTCCGGCGTCTGCGTGAGGTCGATGTTGAACAGCGAGACGAGCGTTTCGTAGCCCTGCGGATCAGTCACCTGCCATTGCTTGAGCGCAAACGTCTTGGGATCGAAGATCAGCTTGATCAGCGATGTGCCGCCGAAAGTCGCCTTGTCCTCGATTGAAATGACAAGACCGCTCTTGTTCTCCGCCACACCGAGAACCTTTACGTCGCGGCGAAGGTCGATCCTTTCCTTCAACAGGAATTTCAACGGCGTCTGGCTGATGAAATACATATCCTGGGTCGCGAGTTTCCGGTCGCGGATTGCGACCGAGGTTCCATCCGCGACGATTTCGAGCGTTGCAGGCTGGGCATACTCGAACCGCATGCGGCCGGGCCGGCGAACATAGAGCCTGCCCTCCGAGCGGCGCCCGTCTGCGCCAATCTGTACGAAATCCGCAACAAGGTTCGCGGCGCTGTTCAGGTAGGCGTTGGCGCGGTCGATCGCGGTATCCCGATCGATTTTTTCTGCGCCGACTTGTGGTTTGACAGATTTTGCCGGCGCCTGAGCCAGCACGGTGGACGAGCCAACGGAGACGCCGAGCAAAAGCGCCGCGATGGCTGCGCCGAAAATTCGTAGACGCATCGAATATTCCTTCGGTCGCCGCTCATCTAGGCGCCAGATATGGCGAATTGAAGAACTTGGCTTACTCGGCCTCGCTCGGGGTGAACGCGCCTCTATCGACGCCGTTCCCGACGAGGATTTCGCGTTTTCCGGCGTGG